>JBARXH010000034.1:0-11919 GCA_049647245.1 Litorimonas sp. | reverse complement strand
AGGCTACATCATGCCGCCCATTCCCCCCATGCCACCCATGTCCGGCATGGCGGGCGCGTCTTTCTTCGGCGCTTCCACGATGGCGGCTTCGGTCGTCAGGATGAGACCTGCGACGGAGGCGGCGTCCTGGAGGGCCGTGCGGACGACCTTGACGGGGTCGATGATGCCGGCCTTGACCATGTCGACATACTCGTCGTTCTGGGCGTCGTAGCCGTAATTGGCCTTGTTGCCCGCGGTCACGTTGCCGACGACCACGGCGCCTTCGACGCCGGCATTGTCGGCGATCTGGCGCAGCGGGTAGGCGAGGGCGGCTTTGACGATGTCGATGCCGGCCTGCTCGTCATCGTTGAGTCCTTCGATGTCGATGAAGCGGGACGCGCGCAGCAGGGCCGTGCCGCCGCCGGGGACGATGCCTTCTTCGACGGCCGCGCGGGTAGCGTTCAGCGCGTCGTCGACGCGGTCCTTGCGCTCCTTCACTTCCACTTCCGTGGAGCCCCCGACCTTGATGACGGCGACGCCGCCGGCCAGCTTGGCGAGGCGTTCCTGCAGCTTCTCGCGGTCATAGTCCGAAGACGTGTCTTCGGCCTGCTTGCGGATCTGCTCGACGCGGGCGGTGATGCCGGACTTCTCGCCCGCACCGTCCACGATCACGGTATCGTCCTTGGTGATGTGGACGTGCTTGGCCGTGCCGAGGTCCGTGAGGGCCACGTTCTCCAGCTTGATGCCGAGGTCCTCGGAAATCACCGTGCCACCCGTCAGGATCGCGATGTCCTGCAGCATGGCCTTGCGGCGGTCGCCGAAGCCGGGCGCCTTGACGGCGGCGATCTTCAGGCCGCCGCGCAGCTTGTTGACCACGAGGGTGGCCAGCGCTTCGCCTTCGATGTCCTCGGCGATGATGAGCAGGGGCTTGCCCGTCTGCACCACGGCTTCGAGGATCGGCAGCATGGACTGCAGCGAGGACAGCTTGCCTTCGTTGAGCAGGATGTAGGGATCGTCCAGCTCGACGCGCATCTTTTCCGGATCGGTGATGAAGTAGGGCGAGAGGTAGCCGCGGTCGAACTGCATGCCTTCGACGACTTCCAGTTCGGTCTCGGCGGTCTTGCCTTCCTCGACGGTGATGACGCCTTCGTTGCCGACCTTGGCCATGGCTTCAGCGATCATTTCGCCGATGGAGGCTTCGCCGTTGGCGGAGATGGTGCCGACCTGGGCGATTTCCTCGGACTTCTTGATCTTGGAGGCCTTGGCGAGCAGATCCTTGGTGACTTCGGCGGACGCCTTGTCGATGCCGCGCTTCAGGTCCATCGGGTTCATGCCGGCGGCGACGCGCTTCAGTCCTTCGCGGACGATGGCCTGGGCGAGGACCGTGGCGGTCGTCGTGCCGTCACCGGCCTTGTCGTTGGTCTTGGAGGCGACTTCGCGCAGCATCTGCGCGCCGAGGTTCTGGTACTTGTCCTCGAGCTCGATTTCCTTGGCGACGGACACGCCGTCCTTGGTGGTGCGGGGGGCGCCGAAGGATTTCTCGATGACGACGTTGCGGCCCTTGGGGCCGAGGGTGGTTTTCACGGCATTGGCGAGGATGTCGACGCCTTCCAGCATCTTGTCGCGCGCTTCGGAGCCGAATTTGACTTCTTTGGCAGCCATTTGAGCTTACTCCAGTAGAAAGTTGTGTTTGTTGGGTTTTCTTGGGGTCTGGCGTTTAGCCGACGACGCCCATGATGTCGGACTCTTTCATGATCAGCAGGTCCTTGCCGTCGATCTTGACTTCCGTGCCGCCCCATTTGCCGAACAGGACGCGGTCGCCGACCTGGACGTCGAGCGCGCTGGTCGTGCCGTCTTCGTTCTTGGTGCCGTTGCCCACGGCGACGACGGTGCCTTCCTGGGGCTTTTCGGTGGCGGTGTCGGGGATGATGATGCCGCCGGCGGTCTTGGTGTCTTCGGCGACACGTTCGACGACCACGCGGTCGTGGAGGGGACGAAACTTCATTGCGTCTGCTCTCGTTTTCTAAGGGTTGGATAGACCTTGGCACTCCCGGATGGAGAGTGCCAACGCGGCGCATGTATGCAGCGGGGGAAGGGGCTGCAAGGCCTGCAGGCAAAAGAAATCCGATTCTTTTCCCGCGCTTGCGCCGACCGCCCCTTTGGGGAAGAACGAACCCCGAGAAAAGGGGAAAACACCATGACGAAACGCATCCTCATGGCCGGCGCGGCGCTGCTCGCGCTCGCGGCCTGCACCGGAGAGACCGTGACACAGACCGTAGACACGCCAGCGACGTCAGAGATGCCAGCGATGCAGAGCGCGGACGCCGCGCCCGCCTTCGCGCTCGACTACGAGGCGTTTACGCTCGACAACGGTCTGGAGGTCATCCTGCAGCGCGACACGTCCGATCCGATCGTCGCCGTCTCCACCGTGGTGCATGTCGGCTCGAGCCGCGAAAAGCCGGGCCGCACCGGCTTCGCCCACTTCTTCGAGCATATGGCCTTCAACGACAGCGAAAACGTGCCACGCGGCTGGAACCGGGGGCAGATCCCCAAGTGGGGCGGGCAGCGCAATGGCGGGACCTGGACGGACGGCACGATCTACTTCGAGGTCGTGCCCAAGGACGCGTTCGAGAAGATCCTCTGGATCGACTCCGACCGGCTCGGCTACATGATCAACACCGTCACCCAAGCCGCGCTGGAGCGCGAGAAGCAGGTGGTGAAGAACGAGAAGCGCCAGCGCGTGGACAATGCGGCCTACGGCTACACGGACGAGGTGATCCGCGGCGCGCTCTACCCAGAAGATCACCCCTACCACTGGACCGTGATCGGCTCGCTGCCGGACCTGCAGGCCGCGACGCTCGAAGATGTGCGCGAATTCTACGACCTCTGGTACGGCCCCAACAACGCCACGCTTTCCATCGTCGGCGACATCGACATTGTGGAGACGAAACGCTTGGTCGAGCTCTGGTTCGGCGAGATCCCGCGCGGGGCGGCGGTGCAGAAGCCGCAGCCGCAGCCCGTCACGCTGACGGATACGAAAAACCTCTACTTCGAGGACAATTTCGCAACCCTGCCGGAACTGCGCATGACATTCCCCACGGTCCACGCCGAGCATGAGGACGCGACGGCGCTGTCCCTGCTCGGCGCCATGCTGGCCGGTAGCAAGACCTCGCCGCTCTACGTCGAAGTGGTGGAAGAGGGCGAGCTGGCCCCGGACGCCTCCGCCTTCAGCAATACGAGCGAGATCGCGGGCACCTTCACGATCCGCGTGCGCGGACGGGCCGGAACCGATCTGGACGATGTCAGGGCCCGCATCGACGCGGCTCTCGAGAGCTTCGCGGAGGCGGGCGTCAACACCGTCGACCTGCAGCGTGTCAAGGCCGAGCAGGAGACCCGCCTCTACGGCCAGCTCTCGACGGCGCTCGGCAAGGCCAATTCCATGGCGCAGAGCAACGAACTCTACGGCGACCCGGCCTATGCCGTTCGTTCGGTCGAGCAGATACAGGCGACCACGGCCGAGGACGTCGAAGCGGCCTTCGCCCGATACATCCAGGGCAAGCCGGCCGTCATCACCAGCTTCGTTCCGGCAGGGCAGGCCGAGCTGGCCGTGGACGGGGCCGAACTGGCGCAAGTCTGGATCGAGGAAGTCCGCGACGATGTGGCGTCGGAGACCGTCAGTGCAGGCGAGATCGCGACATATGACAAGACGCCGACGGTCCACGACCGCTCCGAACCGCCCTTCGGCGAGTTGCCCTTGATCGAAATGCCGGAGATCTACACGCGGACGCTCGCGAACGATGTCGTCCTGCGGGGCATCGAGACGGACGAAGTGCCCCTCGTGCAGTTCGACATCACCCTGCCAGGTGGCGGTTGGGCCGATACGGCAGAGCGCAATGGGCGCATGACCTTGCTGGCGGACCTGATGAACGAAGGCACGGCCAGCCGGACACCGGCGGAACTCGAACAGGCCATCGGCCTTCTGGGCTCTTCGATCAGCGTCTCCGGCAGTGCCGAAGCCACGACCATCACGGCGACCAGCCTGGCCCGCAATGTGGACGAGACCGCAGCCTTGGTGCTCGAGATGCTCACGGAGCCCCGCTTCGATGCGGACGACTTCGAACGGGTCAAGGCCGCGCGCCTGACGGCCATCAAGGGCCGCGAGGCCAACTCGCGCTCCATCGCGGCGGAAGTCGCGAACCGTCTCGTCTACGGCGACACCCACCCGCTGGGACGCCCGAGCGGAGGGTCGCTGGAATCGATCGAAGCGATCACGCTCGATGACATGGCGGCCGCTCATGCCGAGCTGCTAGCAAGTCAGGCGCGGATGCACATCGTCGGCGCCATTGCCGCCGATGCGGCCGAGGACGCGTTGTCGCCGATCGCGTCTGCCGTCAGTCCCGGTGCGGAGGCGCGTAAGGATTATCAAGTGCCGGATCAGTCCGCGGCGGGGCAGGTCTTCTTCGTCGATGTTCCCGGCTCCAAGCAGTCGGTGCTGCGGATCGTGTCGCTTGCGCCTGCGGCCGACCATCCGGACTTCGACCGCATCACCTTCGCCAACGAGAAGCTGGGCGGCGGGATCGCGGGCGATCTGGCGCAGATGCTCCGCATCGAGAAGGGCTACACCTACGGCGCGGGAAGCTTCATTCCGGCCGGCACGGTGGAGCGCCCCTTCACGATATCGACCAGTGTCCGGGCCAATGCGACCGAAGACTCCATGCGCATCATTCGCGACATGGTTCGCGACTATCCCGGAACGTTCGACGCGGATGCCACCGAGACGGTCCAGCAGAAACTGATCAAGGAGAATGCCCGTGCCTTTGAAAGCCTTGGCGCGAAACTCGGCACGCTCCGGAATGTCAGCCGCCTGGGCCTGCCCGAGGACTTCATGGAAAGACGGCAGACGCAACTGGTCGGAATGACGTCGGAGGACTTCGCCGAGGTTGCGCAGACATACTTCGTCGAGGACGACCTGATCTATCTGGTCGTCGGAGATCGGGAGACGCAACTGGCTCCGGTTCGGGCGTTCGCGGAGTCGACCGGTAAGGGCGACGTCGTGGAGCTGGACATCTTCGGCAGACCCGCAGGTTAGTCTCTCGGCCCCGCAGACGCAGGGCAGTCATGCGTTAACTGACGTTATCATTGCCGGATGCGCGCTAGAGCGCATCCGGCCTTTGGCGTAACGCTCTGCCCGGAACAGGCGGAAGGCCATCGGATGTTCGAACTCGTGTCAGCCCATCTTTTTGGAGGCCTGGTCTTGGGAGGTCTGGTCTTCGGAAATCTGGACGCCGTCCTGCTCGCCCGGATCCAGTTCGCCTTCACCGTCGCCTTCCACTTCATCTTTCCGGCCTTCACCATCGGACTTGCGAGCTATCTGGCCGTGCTGAACGGGCTCTATCTGAAGTCCGGCGACTCCAAGTTCCTGAACCTGTTCAATTTCTGGGTGAAGATCTTCGCCATCACCTTCGCCATGGGCGTGGTGAGCGGCATCACGATGAGCTACCAGTTCGGGACCAACTGGTCTGTCTTCTCGGACCGGGCCGGCCCGGTGCTGGGGCCGCTCATGGCCTACGAAGTCCTGACCGCCTTCTTCCTGGAAGCCGGTTTCCTCGGCATCATGCTGTTCGGACGCTCCCGCGTGGGGCCGGGCCTGCATATGTTTGCCTGTATCATGGTGGCTTTCGGCACGGCCCTGTCGGCGACCTGGATCCTGTCGGTGAACAGCTGGATGCATACGCCGCAAGGGTTCGAAATCGCGGAGAACGACCAGTTCGTTCCGGTTAACTGGTGGGAGATCATCTTCAATCCCAGCTTTCCCTACCGTCTCGCGCATACGCTGACGGCGGCCTACCTCACGACGGCCTTCATCGTGGGCGGCGTGGGCGCGCTCCACCTGTTGCGTGAAGACCATCTGAAACGTCGCCACCAGGGCGTCCGGACCATGTTCTCCATGGCGATGTGGATGGCGGCCATCGTCGCGCCGCTCCAAATCGTTCTGGGCGATCTGCACGGCCTGAACACCAAGGAATACCAGCCGCAGAAAGTGATGGCGATGGAAGGACATTACGACAATTACGACGAGGGCGCGCCGCTCTACCTGTTCGGCATTCCGAACGACGAGGAGGAACGGCTCGACTACGCCGTGGGCATACCCGGCCTCAGTTCGCTCATCCTCGAACACGACATCAACGCGCCCATGAAAGGCTTGAAGACAATCCCAAAAGAGGAGCGTCCGCCCGTCGCGATCGTCTTCTGGTCGTTCCGCATCATGGTCGGGCTGGGCTTCCTCATGCTCGCCGTGGGTCTATGGTCGCTCTGGGCAAGGGTCCGGCGTCGGCTATAT
Organism: Litorimonas sp.; assembly: GCA_049647245.1. Classification (GTDB taxonomy): domain Bacteria; phylum Pseudomonadota; class Alphaproteobacteria; order Caulobacterales; family Maricaulaceae; genus Litorimonas. The sequence continues at coordinate 5,600 of JBARXH010000034.1, read as the reverse complement.
GACGACAAGTGGCTTCACCGGGCTGCGCTGGTCATGGCGCCCAGCGGATTGGTCGCCGTGCTGGCCGGGTGGGTCACGACCGAAGTGGGGCGGCAGCCCTACACGGTCTACGGACTGATGCGAACGAGCGAGAGCGCCAGCCCGCTGGACGCGCCCGCCGTGGCCACATCTCTGATCGCCTTCGTGGTTGTCTACTTCTTCGTGTTCGGGGCCGGGGTCTTCTACATCCTCCGCTTGATGAATGCCGGGCCGCATATCGGCGAGGAGCCGCTTTCGGACGCGGACGGCCCGATCCGGACCGCCGGGACCACGCCCGCGCAGCAGACCAAGGCCAAAGAGCGCGAGGAGGGCGGCATCCGCCGAACCCGCGCTTCGGAAGTGGAAGGGGAGTAGCCATGGAGATCGTCCCCTGGCTCGCCTATAGCTGGGCCTTCCTGCTGGCCCTGGCGGTTTTCATCTATGTCGTGCTGGACGGGTTCGATCTCGGCCTCGGCATCCTCTACCCGTTTTTTCCGCTGAAGCAGGACCGCGATCTGCTGATGAACACGGTCGCCCCTGTCTGGGACGGCAACGAAACTTGGCTGGTGCTCGGCGGCGGCGGTCTCTTCGCCGCCTTTCCGATGGCCTACGGCATTCTCATGCCGGCGCTCTACGCCCCCATCATCGCCATGTTGCTGGCGCTGGTCTTCCGGGGCGTGGCGTTCGAGTTCCGTTGGCGAACCGAGCGCTGGCTGAAATACTGGGATCTCGCATTCATCGGCGGTTCGGTCGTGGCCGCCTTTTCGCAAGGCATCGCCCTGGGCGCGCTGGTGCAGGGCGTGACCGTCGCGGACCGCGCCTATTCGGGTGGCTGGTGGGACTGGCTGACGCCGTTCTCCCTGCTCTGCGGCGTCGCCGTCGTCGTTGGATACGCCCTGCTGGGGGCTACCTGGCTGATCATGAAAACGGACGGGAAGGTGCAGATGCGCGCGCGCCGGCTGGCCTGGCTATTCGGGGTCGGGACGGTCCTGTTCATCGGTGCGGTCAGCGTCATCACGCCGTTTCTGGATAGCGTCTATTACAGCCGCTGGTTCGAGCTGCCGGGACTGCTCGTCACGGCGCCCGTGCCCTTGGCCGTGGCGCTCATCACCGTGCTGATGTTCCGTTCGCTCAACGTGCACCATCACGAATACAGGCCGTTCCTCCTATCGCTCGCCCTGTTTGCGCTCTGCTTTGTGGGGCTGGGCATCTCGATCTTCCCAGACCTGATTCCACCAGACGTCACCATCCTTGACGCGGCGACGCCTTATAATTCGCAGATCTTCATGTTTGTCGGGGCTGTCTTCCTCCTGCCGCTGATCCTCGGCTACACGGCCTACGCCTACTGGGTCTTCCGTGGGAAGACCGACCCCGACGAAGGCTACCACTGATGGCGGACCGGTCGTGGGTCCGGCGGCTGGCCTGGTTCGCGGGTCTCTGGGTCGCGGGCGTGGCGGCCGTAACGGTCGTGGCCTACGCCATCCGGGCTGTGCTTCTGTAAGCGGACGGGTTGCAGGACGGCGTCCCCCCGAATAGGCGCGGGCGGGGACCATGAATTTCGCATCCGTCACATTCCTGTTCTTCTTCCTGCCCGCCGTGGTCGCGCTCTACTTCGTGCTGCGGGGGCGGAGTGCCCGGAACGTCCTGTTGCTGGCAGCCAGCCTGTTCTTCTATGCCTGGGGCGAGGGGGCCGGGCTCGCGCTTCTGCTCCTGTCGATCGGGGTCAATCACTGGCTGTCCCACCGGATCGCGCGGCGCGCAAAGCCCTGGCTGGCCATCGGCATCGCGGTCAATCTGGCCTTGTTGGTGGCGTTCAAATATCTCGGCCTGATCACGGAGACGGTGGGCTTGCCGCGCGTGGAACCGCGCCTGCCGCTCGGCATCTCCTTCTTCACCTTCCAGGCCATGAGCCTTCTGGTCGATGTGGCGCGCGGGTCGGCCCCGGCGAAAAACGTCCTGCGAACAGGGCTCTACATCAGCATGTTCCCGCAACTTATCGCCGGACCCATCGTCCGCTGGGACGAGATCCGGGTGCAGATCGGCGAACGCCAAGAAAGCTGGGAGCGCTTCTGCGACGGCACGCGGCTTTTCGTGCTCGGCCTGGCGCAGAAGGTGCTGATCGCCGACAGCGTGGCGAGCGTGGCGGACGCAGCCTTCGGCGCGGACGCGGCGACGCTGGGACCCACGGCGGCCTGGCTGGGCCTCGCGGCCTTCACGATCCAGATCTACTACGACTTTGCGGGCTACTCCAACATGGCGATCGGGCTGGGGCGGCTGTTCGGGTTCGAGCTGCCGCGCAACTTCGAACATCCCTACAGCGCGGCGAGTTTCCGCGAGTTCTGGCGACGCTGGCACATGACCCTGTCGCGTTGGTTCCGGGACTATCTCTACATCCCGCTCGGCGGGTCGAGGGCGGGGGAGGCGCGGACCTACCGCAACCTCCTGATCGTCTTCGTCCTGTGCGGCCTCTGGCACGGGGCGGCCTGGACGTTCCTGTTCTGGGGGCTGTGGCACGGAGCATTCCTGGTCGCGGAGCGTGTGAGCGAAAAGGGGGGCTTTCCACGCGTGCCGCGCGCGGTCGGGGTGGCCTATACAGTGCTTTTCGTCGCGTTGGGCTGGGTGCTCTTTCGGGCCGACAGTCTCGGCCATGCGGTGGCCTATTGGGGCGCGCTCCTGCCCGGCAGTGACGGCGGAGCAAGCATTCAGGTCCTGCCGACCGCAGCCTACGCTATGGTCGTGGGCGCGCTTCTCGCCTGGGATGGCTGGCCGAAGCTCGGACGCCGCGTTGAAGGGGTCGCCCTCGCCGGACCGCTCGCGAGCTGGGTGGCGACCCTCATCTTGCTCGTCCTGTGCTTCGCGGTCGTGGCCTCGACAACGCACCAACCGTTTCTCTATTTCCGCTTCTAATGACGCAGCTGGTCCGGAACATCGCGGTCTTGATCGTACTGGCGCTTTTCACGCTGCCCGCAGTCGGATTCGTCGCAGGTCTTGCTGGAGGCGGTGAGCGAGTCAGCGAGACGGAACGGCGTAGGCTGGCCGAAGTCCCGCGGTTCGACGGCGATGCGCGCGCCTACACGTCGGCCTTCGACACCTATCTGGAGGACAGCTTCGGCTTCCGGATGTTGTTGATCCGCACGGCCCGGAAGGTGCGGGACAATCTGGGCGAAGACCCGCCCAGCGTTGTGACCGGTAAGGAGGGCTGGCTGTTCCTCGGCAACAATCCCTATCGCGACGAGTTCGAAGGGCAGGGGCTTTGGGACGACGCGCAGGTCGAAGCCTGGGTCAGCGGCCTGTCCGAGATGAGGGCGGCTCTCGCCGAACGTAATATTCCGTTCGCCGCCTACATTGCGGTCGACAAGGCCCGCGTCTATCCGGAGTTCCTGCCGGACGACTGGACAGAAAGCCCGCGCCGCTTCCGTGCCGCCGTCCACGCCCATCCCGAGGCTGCCGAAACGGACCTCATCGATGCCGAACGCTATCTGCGCGACGCTAAGGCACGGGGCGTGAAGGTCTTCTACAAGCGCGACTCGCACTGGACACCGGACGGCACGCTCGATCTCGCTCACGCTCTGCTCGAGCAACTGGACCCGTGGGGGACCCGTCCCCGCCACAGCCCGGCGCCGCCGCGTCTGCAATCCCCGGAGCGTCTGCTGGATCTGGAGGGACTGGCGGGCTTCGCGGAGACCTCGGAACCGCTCGCCATGATGATCGACCGTCCGCCCGCGCAGGACGGGTTTCTGCAAATCGACACGCCCGATGCCGAGACGCCCAAGGAGCGCCGCAATTTCCCGACCTGGCGGATGGCTGGGACGCCCGAGGCGCCGGCAGGTCGTCTGGTCGTCGTCGGCGACAGTTTCAGCGACGCCGTCATGGAGCATCTGCGCGTTAGCTACGCCGAGATCGTCCGCCTGCACCACGGCGCGCATGTGTTCGACGTGTCGCTGGAGGAAATCCTCTCGGAACGCCCCGATGCCGTGCTGTTCGCCACGGCGGAACGTCAAGCCGCGCAGAAGGCCCGGCCCTTCGCACGCTAACCGTAAAGCCCTTGTGAATTAGCTGACGGTCATTCGGTCTGGTTTTGTTCATGTCGGGGATGGTAGTCTTCACTATGCAAAGCCTTCCGAATCCCAATTCTTCCATCACCTTGAAGGCTCTGACCTTGGGAGTATCCGCGCTGGTTCTGGCAGCATGTGGCGGCGGCGGGTCTTCGAGCCCGGCCCCGATCGCACCGACGCCGCCCGCGCCGACCCCGACCCCGCCACCCGCGACACCCAGCACGGTGACCCTGTCCGGCAAGGCGACATTCGACCGCGTGCCGTTCGGTGCGCAAGGCACGGGGCTGAACTTCAATGCCATTGTCCAGGAGCCGATCAGAGAGGCCGTGGTCGAGCTGCTGAACAGCGCGGACAGCGTGATCGCGACGACGCGCACGGATACGAACGGCGACTACAGCTTCACCGTCGACAGCGAAACCAGCGTTCGGGTCCGGGTCCGCGCACAGATGCTCGCGACAAGCGGGTCGGAAGTCGACACCTCCGTGCTCGACAACACCAGCAACAGCGCGCCCTACGTTCTGGACGGATCGCTCGCCTCGACCGGCACGGCCAATCAGACCCGCAACCTCAATGCGGACTCCGGCTGGACCGGTTCGGACTACACGCAGACCCGCGCCGCCGCGCCGTTCGCCATTCTCGACACGATCTATGAAACCATGGAGGCCTTCCGCGCGGCGGACCCGGACGTGGATTTCCCGCGTCTGGAAGTCCTGTGGAGCGTCGACAACCGGTCCGTCAGTGGCAATGTGGCCGACGGCGAAATCGGAACCTCTTCATTCACGACGACCAACGGTGTTCCGACCATCCGCATTCTCGGGGATTTCGACACCGATGCCGACGAATTCGACGAGCACGTGATTTCTCACGAGTTCGGCCATTACTTCGAGAACGTTCTCGGCCGGTCCGACTCACTGGGCGGACAGCATAGCCTGACCGCAAGGCTGGATCCGCGCGTCGCGCTGGGCGAGGGGTGGGGCAACGCTCTTGCAGGTTTCGTGTCGGGACAGATTTACCGCGACAGTTTCACCCGCTCGCAGAGCGACTTCCAGATCGATCTGGAACGCAACGCCTATCCCGTACAGGGCTGGTTCAGCGAGGCGTCCGTGCAATCCGTGCTATACGATGTGATGGATTCTGCATCCGACGGACCGGATACGATCAGTGCGGGCCTGCTTCCGCTCTACGATACGTTCATCGACCCGGACTACAAGGACACACCGGTCGCGACGACCATCTTCGCCTTCCAGGATTTCCTGCGCCAGCAGTCGTCCGTCGACGCCTCGGTGCTCGACGCCCTTCTCGACGTGCAGGACATCAACGGTCGTGGGATCGACGGAACCGGCGAGACCAATGATGGCGGCATTGCCGGATCGCTGCCTGTCTACAGGACGCTGACGATCGGCGGCCCGGCGGTCAGTTTCTGCTCCGTGGACGATGCGGGAGATTTCAACCGTCTCGGCAACCGCACCTACTTCCTGATGGATGTGCCGACGGCTCAGTCCGTGAACATTCGCATGGAGCGCACAT
>JBARXH010000033.1:0-7273 GCA_049647245.1 Litorimonas sp. | reverse complement strand
CCGGCTGTGCCCCTTGGGGCTGCTTGCCGGAGGGCGGGAGAGGCGCGCGCCTTGGATGGGCCGTCGCTGCGACGGACCCGGAGACCGTCTTCCCGCCTTCCGGCCTGACCGGACGCGGTCCCGTGCGGGTGAGTGCCCTTCGGACCCGACGCGCGGGCTTGTTCCCGTCGTAAACCGGTATCCTTTTGTCTTCGCCCTCGGCGGAGGCAAGCCCGCGCCTCGTGCACCCACGGCACGACAGACACGCGAGAGACACGAGGCCGTGGCCCCGATGCCCGGCAGGACGGGGGCGCATGACTGCGCCTCACGGAACCCTCAACCGAGGGTGAACCGAGGTGATTGGCCTTCGGGCGCACCGTCCTTCACATACGGGGTCTACACACGCCGTCCGAAAGACCCCCATGCCCCATTCCATCACAACCCGCGTTCTGCTCTCCAACTGTCACACGCGAAGCCTCACCATCGCGCATCTCACGCGCAAGCTGGAGCGGCTGAACGACCGGACGTCCCGGCCAGACGCGAAGCCCTACGATTACATCCAGCGCGACCGGGTCGAGCGCCAGTTGCTGGATGCGGCCGACTATCTCTGCTGACGCCGGATTCATTGGGACATGATCATGGGATATCCGGGTCCGATCATAACCCCGGATATGTCCGGGCGCGCCGCCGCGCCGATTAGGTCGCGCTTTCTAGACAGGCTTCCCACCTGCTGCCCATGAGCCCCGTCCGCCATCCCGCCTTTCACCAGCGCATTCGCGACCTTTTCGGGCGCGATCGGCTGGACCGCATGGATTTTAACCTTTCGCAAACCGAGGTTAACGCACTAGAACGGGATTCGACAGCCGGAGCGAGGCACGAGACCACCGCCCGGCGTCCCCGTGAACGGGGACAGGGGATACGGCGCGCGGAGACGGAAAACCGGACCCGCGCCGAGAAAGACATGACCATGAGTTTCCAGCCCAACCTGCCGCGTATCTTCTTCTCGAAGGTCGGCAACCAGCAGCTCCGCACCGCCATCTGGACGGGCACGGACAAGGGATTCGGCAAGCGCACGCCGCTGCTCTTCTTCAACGGCATCGGGGCGAACCTCGAGATCGCGCAGCTCTTCGCCGACACGTTCACGGGCCGGGACATCATCACCTTCGACATGCCGGGCGTGGGCGGCTCGCCCGACCCCACCGTCCCCTACCGCCCCTGGTGGGTGGCCAAGGCGGCCCGCCAGATATTGCGCGAAAACGGCTATCACCGCGTGGACGTGCTGGGTGTCTCGTGGGGCGGCGGACCGGCGCAGCAATTCGCCTGGCAGAACAAATCCATGACGCGCCGCCTGATCCTGTGCGCGACCAGCCCCGGCTGGACCATGGTGCCGGGCAACCCCAAGGCGCTGTCCAAGATGATGAGCCCCAAGCGCTACATAGACCGGGACTTCCTGAAGAAGAATTTCGAGACGCTCTACGGCGACGCGGCCGGCCATGCGGGCGAGTTCGCGGTCAACATGGTGCCGCCCTCCGTGAAGGGCTATCTCTACCAGCTCGGCGCGATGATGGGCTGGAGTTCGGTTCCGTTCGCGCGGCGCATCCGGGCGCGCACGCTGATCATCATGGGCGGCAACGACCATATCGTTCCGGCCGTCAACGGACGCATCCTGCACGCGCTCTACCGCCGTTCGCGGCTGGAAGTGCTTGACGGGGCAGGGCACCTGTTCCTGCTGACCCGCCGGGAGGAGACGGTCGCGCTGATCCGCGATTTCTTCTCCGAGCCCGAAATGCCCATCCCGCACGCGGAAGCCGCGGAACTGCCGTCCGTGGCGGCGAGTTTCAATCATGCCAACGACCGCAAGGCCCTACCCGCCGCGTAAACGACCCCGCCGCATAAGTCCCAGAGGAGACACGCCATGTCCGACGACACCCCGCGCGACGACACGTCCAGCCGCAAGACGACCGACATGGCGCGACGAATCTGGCTGGCGGGCATCGGGGCCTATGGCCGCGCCTTCGAAGAGGGCCGCGACATGGTGAAAGGCCTGTCCGGCGATCTGTCCGACAAGACTTCCAACGCCTTCGAGCAGCTGGCCGAGCGCGGCGAGAAGATCGAGATGGCCGCCAAGGTCAAGGGCGCTCAGCTGGCGGGCAAGGCGTCCAGCCTGACCGACGAGGTCTCGAGCACGCTCGCCATCGACGAGCGGATCGCCGCCATGCGCGACCGCCTGTCGGGCGGAGGATCAGAAGACCGCATCGCCGCGCTGGAAGCCAAGCTGTCGAGCATCGAGGCAAAGCTGGACAAGGTGCTGGCGTCGCAAGCGCCGAAAAAAGCCTCCACCAAGCGCACGACGACGCAGCGGACCAAGAAGGCGCCTGTCAAGAAACCTGCCGCGAAGAAACCTGCCGCGAAAACCACGGCGAAGAAGTCCTGACGGCAGGCCGGCACGCGGCCTGATGGCGGAACGCTCCAAGACCAAGGACACGATCCTGCGCACGGCGCTGGCGCTGTTCAACAATGAGGGCGAGCACGCCGTGTCCAGCGTGGACATCGCCTCGGTCATCGGCATCTCGCCGGGCAATCTCTACTACCACTACAAGGGCAAGGAGCCGATCATCTGCGAGCTGTTCGCGGATTTCGAGGTGGAGCTGCGGCAGGTGCTGAGCGCGCCGATCAACGAGCCGCTCGCCCTTCAGGACAACTGGGTCTACCTCTACATCATCTTCGAGGAGATCTGGGATTTCCGGTTCTTCTACCGCAACGCCGCGGAAATGGTGGAGCGCGTGCCGGAGCTGCGCGCGCCGTTCGCGAGCCTTCTGGCGCTCAAGGAACGCACGGCATTCTCGCTTCTCTCCGATCTGGAGGACGGCGGCCATCTGAGCTTCGGGGAAGGGGAGAAGGGCGCGCTCACGGCTCGGCTGGCGCAGCACTTCACCTTCTGGCTCCAGTACCACCAGCTGCGCGAAGGCGATGTCGGGACCAAGGCCCTGATCGACCGCGGCGTCTATCAGAGCCTGTCCATGATCGCGCCCTACTGGGCGCACGGCGAAGGGTTTGCGGAACTGCTGCGCGAAACGGTCGAGGACGGCGGCCCGTGATGGCGCTGCGCTTGCAGGGGCGCAGGGCATGAGCCTTCTGCTGAGTGTCGTTCTCTCCGCGTCCAGCGCGAGCGGTCCGGTCTACCGCGCCGCGTCGCGGGATGTGCCGGGGCTGCGCTCCAGAGCGGTCTATTCGCGGGTGGGCGAGGATCCGGCCGAACCATTGACGGTACCACAACCGGAACCGGAGTTTCGCTTCGATGCGGGCGACCTCTATTGCGGCTGGCTGGAGGGCGATTGCGCCTTCGTGGTCGACGACCCGCAACTGGGGCGGATCGTCGTGCGGACCCCGCCCGTGCCGTGGGCAGGTCCCGGTCTGCGCCAGGGTCGGCCGTTGGGCGGATATCCGGGCCTCGTGCCCTATCTGGCACCCGGCTTGCAGAGTGAACCTCGAACCCGGCGCTCTGTCCCACGAGAGCAACGAAAATAAGTCCAAGACCGGGACACCCCATTGCCGCCGACCCCGCTCCCACGGGTCCGGCGCAGACCCCAACTGCCGAAACCCCGCACCCCGCACGGTGCGGGGTTTTGCTTTGTTGATCCATGTTCTAGACACGCCCGCGAACCGCCACTCCTGACGTCTTCCAAGGACATAGACATGCTTTCCACGATCAAACGCGAAGCCGGGTATCTGTCGGGTATGTTGCGGATGCTGAAGTCCGTGAAGGATGTGGACGCAACCTCCGACCACCTGCTGGCCGATGAGCTGGAACGCCGCGTCGATGCGTTCGGACCCAACGTCGCCTTCATCGAGGACGCGCGCGAATGGACCTATGACGAGACGGAGGAATACGCCAATCGCGTGGCCGGATGGTGCGAAGCCACGGGCATCGTGAAAGGCGACACGGCTGCCGTCTTCGCACGCAACCGTCTGGAATATGTCGCGCTCTGGTTCGGGCTGAGCAAGCGCGGCGTGATCCCCGCGCTCATCAATTTCCAGCTGGCGGGCAACGCGCTGGCCCACTGCGTCAACATCAGCGACGCCAGCCATGTCATCGTGGACACCGACCTGATCGACAGCTGGAAATCCGCGCGCGAGCATCTGAATGACGGGCTGACCGAATGGGCGGCCTTCGGCGAGGTGCCCAAGGGTCACAAGCGCAAGATGAAGAGCTTCGACGAGGCCCTGTCCGGCATCGTCCCCAACCGTCCGTCCAAGGATGTCCGCGACGGGCTGACCGCGGGCGGGCAGGGCATGAAGATGTTCACCTCCGGCACGACGGGCCTGCCCAAGGCGGCCAAGGTCACCCATGTGCGCGCGCAGAACTATATGCGCGGGCTTGGCGCGGGCGCGGGCGCGACGTCCAAGGACCGAATGCTGCTGGTTCTGCCCATGTACCACGCCACAGGCGGTCTGGTCGGCATGGGCGCGGCCTTCTCCAACGGCGGAGCGACCATCATCCGGCCCAAGTTCAGCGCGTCTAGCTTCTGGGACGATGCGGTGAAGTACGGCGCCACCATGTTCACCTATGTGGGCGAGCTCTGCCGCTTCCTGCTGTCCACCCCGCCGCATCCGCTGGAGCGCGAACACAAGATCCGGTGGATCATGGGCAACGGCTTGCGCCCGGAAGTGTGGGAAAGCTTCGTGGCGCGGTTCAACATCCCGCACGTCATCGAATTCTACGGCGCGACCGAAGGCAATGTCTCGCTGATTAATGTGGACGGTCCCGTCGGCGCGGTCGGACGCGTGCCGTCCTACCTGAAATGGAAGTTCAACATCGAGGTCATCCGCTACGATGTGGAGACGGGTGAGAACCCGCGCGGCTCCGACGGGTTCGCCCTGCGGGCGGACGACGACGAAGTGGGCGAGGTGATCGGCGAAATCCGCGAGGACGATCCTCGCTTCCGCTTCGACGGCTACGAGACCAAGGAAGCCACGCAGAAGAAAATCCTGCGCGACGTATTCAAGCCGGGCGATGCCTGGTTCCGCACGGGCGACCTGATGAAGCGCGACGCGCACGGCTATTACTACTTCATGGACCGGGTCGGCGACACGTTCCGCTGGAAGGCCGAGAACGTGGCCACAAACGAGGTTGCCGGCGTGCTGTCCGGGTTCGAAGGCATCACCCAGGCCAATGTCTACGGCGTGGAAGTGCCGGGCTATGACGGTCGGGCGGGGATGGCCGCGCTGGTCAGCGAAACGCCGCCTGATCTCGCCGCGCTCAAAGCCTATCTGGACAGGGAGCTGCCGCACTATGCCCGGCCCGTCTTCCTGAGACTGTCCAGCGAGTCCGAGACGACCTCGACCTTCAAGTTCAAGAAGACTAATCTCGTCAAGGCGGGCTTCGACCCCGAACGGATCAGCGAGCCGGTCTATTTCTGCAACCCGCAGACCAAAGCCTATGAGGCGGTGGATGGGGACGTTTTCGAAAAGATCAACAACGGTGCTATCCGCCTCTAGTGAAAACGCCTGACGACATTCTCGGCTTCTGGTTCTCGGACGCGACCGAGGCGCGCTGGTTCAACAGCACGCCGGAGTTCGATGCCGAAATCCGGCAACGGTTCGAGGACACGGCGGAGACGCTCGCCAAGGGGCCGTTCCCGCACCCGGACTGGGAGGCGGACCCGCAGAGCGCGCTGGCGCTCGTCATCGTGCTCGATCAGTTTCCGCGCAACATGTACCGGAACACACGCCGGGCCTATGCCTGGGACCCGCACAATCTGGGTGTCGCGGAGCGCACAGTCGACAAGGGATGGGACCTCGAGCTGGACGTGGACCGGCGCAAGTTCGTCTACATGCCCTTCATGCACGCCGAGGATCTGACGGCTCAGAACCGTTGCGTGGAACTGGCGGGCGCGCGGCTGGAGGATGGCGGCAGCACGCTGCGCCACGCCATCGCGCACCGTATCGTGATCAAACGGTTCGGCCGTTTCCCGCACCGGAACGACGAGTTGGGCCGTGACAGCACGCCGGAGGAGATCGCCTACTTGGACAGGGGCGGCTACCGCTCCGTATTGTCCGAAGTTCCGGAGACGCAGGCATGAAGCAAGTCGGTATCCTCATCTTCGACGATGTGGAGGAGCTCGACTTCGTTGGACCATGGGAAGTCTTCCAGATGGTCAACGAGGTGGCGAGCCTGCGCGGCGAGTTGATGCCGTTGCGCAACCGCCTGATCTCGCGCGACGGCCGGGACGTGACGGCGGTCAAGCAGATGCGGGTCGGCGCCCACGCGGCGATGCACGAGGTCGGCGATCTGGACGTTCTGCTCGTGCCGGGCGGTTACGGCACGCGGGCGCTGATCAAGGACGCCGACGTGATGGACTGGGTCGTCCGGACGGCCGCCGGGTGCGAATGGGTCACTTCCGTCTGCACGGGCGCCTTCGTCCTCGCCGGAGCGGGCCTGCTGGAGGGGCGCCGCGCCACGACGCACTGGGCCGCCTTCGACGAGTTCCGGAAATCCGGTCTGGGCGGGGAGCTCGTCCCCCATGTGCGCTATGTGCGGGACGGGAACGTCGTGACGGCGGCAGGCGTGTCGGCCGGGATCGACATGTCGCTGTGGCTGGTCGGGCAGTGGTTCGGCGCGCAAACCGCCCGGGATGTCGCCCGGGCCATGCAATACGATCCCGCGCCGCCTTACGCCGGGGATGTATAAGCGCTAACAGGGGCGTCCCATGACGCCCAAGACCCTTATCGAATCGCTGTCGGAGACCATCGCGGAGCAGGTCAACAAGCTCACGCCCGACGACCAGTTCCTCGATCGCTTCCAGGACAATTTCCGGCGCATGACCCGCCGCTTCGACACGCCCGGCCCGGAGGTGCGGCTGCGCGAGGAGTTCGAGGTGGACGGGGTGAAGGTGCAGTTCTTCGTGCCCTTCGGGCCGTTGCCGGAACCCGGTCCGACGATCCTCTATGCGCATGGCGGCGGGTTCGTAACCTGCGATACGGAAACCCATGAAGGCATCATCCGGCGTCTGGCCAATGCCTCGCTGTGCCGCGTGGTCAGCGTGGAATACCGTCTCGCGCCGCAGCACCCGTTCCCGGCCGGGCCGGACGACGTGAAGACCGTGCTCGACTGGATGATGGACGGGCGGGCGCGCTCGCGCGGCGTGGACCCGGACCAGATCGCCGTGGCGGGTGACAGTGCGGGCGCGAACATGGTGGCCTGGCTGGCCCAGGCACACCGTGACCGCATCGCCGCACAGGTGCTGTTCTATCCACTCATGCAGCTCCAGGACATCAAGCCCGCCAATCCGGG
>JBARXH010000032.1:0-11334 GCA_049647245.1 Litorimonas sp. | reverse complement strand
CGGCAGGGGCGCGTCGAACCGGCGGGAGATGTCGGCCAGAGTGGTATCGGCCGGGATGGTTTTGGCCGGGGTGGTTTTGGAAGGCGTCGTCATGGCCCGGGCGTGCGACTCCTTCGCGATCGGGGCGGCTTGGGACCGGTCTGCCCGTTCCGGATAGGCCGGGGGAGCGGCGGTCATTCGTTACAGGTCTGTTAACCCTCTATTTAACCATCCGTCCTAATTCTCAACACAGCATTAACGCCCTTTGCAAGGATTGCAGTCATGGCGCACCCGGTTTCGATCCTGGACCTCAGCTCCAACATGGCCCGCCACGCGGCCACGCGGCACTCGCTCGTGTCCCAGAACATCGCCAATGCCGACACGCCCGGATACAAGGCGCAGGACGTGGCGGACTTCGCCGACATCATGAAGGCCAAGGTCCTGTCGGGCGGCGAAACGCCCACCGACATGCTGTCCGTGATCGACAGGCCGTCCGTCGGCTCGCCCAACGGCAACAATGTCAGCCTCGAAGAAGAGCTGATGCGCGCTGCCAAGGCGCAGCAGGACCATGAGATGGCCGTCTCCATCTACCGCTCCACCATGACCATGATGAAGACGGCGGTCGGCAAGAACCTCTAGCGAGCTGCCCCCGCAACAACCCCTGGCCTCACCGCCCGCGCTGAAAGGATTTCGCGCCGATGACAGACCCCATCTCCCAGACCATGAGTTCCGCCGCGTCGGGCATGCGCGCCCAAGCGCAGCGCCTGTCGGTCGCCTCCGAAAACCTGTCGAACGCCGACACGCATGGCTACAAGCGCAAGGTGATGAGCTTCACCGAACAGGTGGACCGCGCCACCGGCGCCAGCCTGGTCGGAACATCGCGCCCGACGCTGGACCAGAGCCAGGGCGAGCTGATCCACGACCCCAGCCACCCGCTGTCGGACGCGAACGGCTATGTCGAAATGTCCAATGTCGACATGATCATTGAGATGGCCGACGCGCGCGAGGCCAATCGCAGCTTCGAAGCCAATCTGACCAGCTTCCGCCAGGCCGGCGAAATGTATCGCGGCCTGCTCGGTCTGCTGCGCCAGTAGACGGAAGGGATAGACCATGGACCTGACTTCCAACGCCGCCGCGCTGTCCTCCTCGAACCTGGCAGGGGCCGCCCGCCACTACGGCACCGCCAAGCGCGTCACTGCGCCCAACCCGGCCGAAGGCGGTGCCGCGCAGTCCGATGGCGGCATGATCGCCAAGGGCGTGGAGAGCTTCTCCGACGTCATGAAGACGGTGGAAACCGCGACCAGCCAGTATGCGACCGGCGCGACCGACGCCCAGGCCGTGGTGGAAGCGCTGGCCAATGCCGAAATGGCGCTGGAAACGGCTGTGACGGTGCGCAACCGCGTCGTCGAAGCCTACCAGGAACTGCTGCGGATGCCGATCTGATGCCTGCGACACGGGCCGGGGCGCGACACCATGGATGAAGCCGGCATCCTGTCTCTGATGCGCGAAGCGCTGTGGGCGACCGCGCTCATGGCCATGCCGCTGCTGATCTCCGCGCTGGTGGTGGGTCTGGCCGTGGGCCTGATCCAGGCGTTGACCTCCATCCAGGAGATGACGCTGACCTTCGTGCCCAAGCTGGCAGCCATGCTGGTCGTCATGTTCCTGACGCTGGGCTTCATGACCAACATCGCCCTGGCGCTGTTCGACAACCAGGTCATTCCGGCGATCGTGGGATCGTAGGGCCCCGACCATGAGGCAGATGCCGTGACCTCCAGCCGCGCTACCATCGCCCTTGCCGTGGGCCTCATGGCGATCATCGTCATGATGATCCTGCCCATGCCGTCCTGGGTGCTCGACATGGGCGTGGCGGTGTCCTTCGCCTTCGCCATTCTCATCTTCACCATGACGCTGTTCGTGGAGAAGCCGCTGGATTTCAGCGCCTTCTCCTCCGTCCTGCTCGCCTCGCTGCTCCTGCGCCTGTCGCTCAATGTGTCGTCGACCAAGCTGATCATCGGCGAAGGCCACACGGGAACGGACGCGGCCGGGTCGATCATCGAAGGCTTCGCCATGTTCGTCATGGGCGGAAACGTGGTGATCGGCATCATCGTCTTCTGCGTGCTGGTGATCGTGAACTTCATGGTCATCACCAAGGGCGCGGGCCGCATGGCCGAAGTGGGCGCGCGCTTCGCGCTGGACGCCATGCCGGGCAAGCAGATGGCGATCGACGCCGACCTCGCCGCCGGGGCGATCTCCCACAAGGAAGCGGCCGCACGCCGCGAACGCGAACAGGAAGAAACCGCCTTTCTCGGCAGCCTCGACGGTGTGTCGAAATTCATGAAAGGCGACGCGGTCGCGGGCATCCTCATCACGCTGCTGAACCTGTTCGCCGGCATGGCGATCGGCGTGGGCGTGCATGGCCTGTCGTTCGGACAGGCGGCGTCCAACTACGCCATCCTGACGGTCGGCGACGGCCTCGTCAGCCAGATTCCGGCCGTGATCATTTCCATCGCCGCCGGCCTGCTCCTGTCCAAGGGGCGCGGCGACGGCGCAGTCGATCTCGCCCTGCTGGACCAGTTCGGACGCCACCCGGCCGCGCTCGCCGCGGTGGCGGCGATCATGGTCGTCTTCGCCCTCTTTCCGGGCCTGCCGCTCGCGCCCTTCCTGATCGGCGCGGCCGTGCTCGGCGGCCTGTCCTACCTCAGCTGGCAGAAAGCCCGCACGGAGGAAGCGCAAGAGGCGCGCGAGGCCAATGCCGAAGCGCCCACGCCCGAGCCGACCCTGGGCGACATGCTGGACCTGGACGAGCTGTCCGTGGAGCTGTCGCGCGACCTCGTGGCGACGGTGATGGATACGGGTTTCGGCGTGGACAAGCGCATACAGAAGATCCGCAAA
The DNA here is from genome assembly GCA_049647245.1 of Litorimonas sp. GTDB lineage: Bacteria > Pseudomonadota > Alphaproteobacteria > Caulobacterales > Maricaulaceae > Litorimonas. Next base: position 8,463 of record JBARXH010000032.1, on the reverse strand, counting down.
TACGTCGCCACGCAGTATGGGTTCATCCTGCCGCCGATCCGCCTGTCCGACGACGCCGCCCTGCCGCGCCACAGCTACCGCATCCGACTGCACGGGGCGGACATGGCGACCCAGACCCTGATGGCGGACAAGAAGCTGGCCCTGATCGAAGCGGGCGAACACACGCACATTCCCGGCACCACCACGCAGGAGCCCGTCTTCAAGGCCCCGGCCCGCTGGGTGGAAGCCGAGGACGAAAATGAACTCACCCTGCTGGGCGTGACCACGGTCGCCCCGGTGGAGGTGCTCGCCACGCACCTGCTGGAAGTCATACAGGACAATCTGCCCGCCCTGCTGACGCGCCGCGCGCTGCGCGAAACGCTGGACGCGTTCAAGGGCGTCACGGAAGGCGAACGTGCGGACGGCAACAAGCGCCTTCTGGACGAATTCTTCCCGGAAAAAGCCCCGGTCGAGCTGCTCCACTCCGTGATGCGCCTGCTGCTGGAAGAACGCATCAGCGTGCGAAACCTGCCCCTGCTGCTGGAAACGGTGGCGGACGGCAAATCCGCCAATCTGAATGCCGAAGCCATCGCCGACGTCGCGCGCCAGCGCCTGTCGCGCCAGTTCGTCGGCCAGTACCGAAACGAGACCGGGCAGCTGCCCATCGTTCGCATCGGGGACGGATGGGCGGCCAAGCTGGGCGAGCGCGAAACCCGGGACGAGCAGGGCCGGTCAGACATCGCCCTGTCCCCCGACGAGTTCAACCAGTTCGCCCACGACGTGCGCGCGCAGCTGGACACGGCCGCGCGCTCCGGCGCCTACGCCGTGATCGCCGCGCCGGGCCATTGGCGGCGCTTCGTGCGCTCGGTCCTGAAGACCAAGGGCGTGAAGAACCCGGTCCTGTCCTACGCGGAGATCGCGGCCAACGAAAAACCGCTCATACTGGGGTCCGCCTGATCCGTGGGCGGGGCTGGGGAGCTTCTCGTCGCACTGTCGGACGCCTTCGGGCCTCTGATCGAGCTGGTCTGGCCGATCTTCGGCCTGTTCGCGCGCCTGTCGCTCTTCTTCATGCTCGTGCCGGTCTTCGGCGAACGCGCCGTGCCCGCGCGGATGCGCATCGGCGTGGCGGCGCTGATGGCCTTCCTGCTCTACCCGGTCCTGCAGGACGATCTGGCCCGGGTGGCGGACGCAGGCGTGGTCCCGCTGCTGGTGGGCGAGGCGCTGATCGGTTTCGTCCTCGGCTTCGCCCTGCGACTGGCCATCCACGCGCTTCAGATCCTCGGCATGGTCGTGTCGCAATCCCTGTCCCTGTCCCAGCCGCTGGGCGAGGGGATCGCGTCCGAGCCTAACACCTCGATAAGCACGCTGCTCATGCTGGCGGGCGTGACCCTGCTCGTGTCCATGAACCTTCACGTGGAACTGATGGGCATACTGGCGGACAGTTTCATCACCCTGCCCGTGGGCACGGCGCTGGACCTGCAGGCCTCCGCCGGGTGGCTGACGGACATCACGGTCGGGCTCCTGCGGCTCTGCCTGTCGCTGGCCCTGCCCTTCGTGATCCTGAACTTCGCCTACAACCTCATCCTGGGCTTCCTCAACCGCGCCATGCCGCAGCTGCTGGTCTCCTTCGTGGGCCTGCCGGGCATGACCATGGCGGGGCTGTTCCTGCTGGTGATTTGCGCCACCGCGATGATGACGGCCTGGGCGGACGCCTTCCTGTCCCTGATGGCGGAGGCGCGCTGAGATGTCGGAGGACAGCGGCCAGGAAAAGAGTTTCGAAGCCACCCAGGGCAAGATCGACGAGGCCCGCAAGAAGGGTGACGTCGCCAAGTCGTCGGAACTGGCCTCGGTCGCGCTCTATTGCGGGGTGGCGGTCGCGATCATGACGTTGGGCGGGACAATGGGCCTGTCCGTGCTGACCCATCTGTCCGGGATGCTGGAATATCCCCAAGAGGCGGGGCACCTGATCCTCGAAGCCGGGGCGGCCGGCAACATGTTCGGCTCTATCGTGCTGGGACTGGTCCCGCTGCTCGGCATCATGATGGCCGCCGTGCTCCTGGCGCTGGTCGCGCAGCGCTCCATCGTGTTCGCGCCGGAGAAGATCAAACCCAAACTGTCCAAGATCAGCCCCATCAGCAACGCCAAGCAGAAATATGGCCGCGACGGCATGGCGGAGTTCGCCAAGCGCGCGGTGAAGCTGATGATCGTCTGCGTGGCGTCGGGCGCCTACCTCATCCGCTTGGCGAGCGAGGTCAGCCACGAGATCGGACGGCCCGAAGGCTACCTCTTCTCCAAGATGGCGGGCGAAAGCCTGCTCCTGCTCGGCTGGATGATCGCCGCGACCTGCCTGATCGCGGCCGTGGACCTGCCGTTCGCGCAGTGGTCGCACCTGCTGAAGCTCCGCATGACGCGCGAAGAGGTCAAGGACGAGAACAAGAAGAACGAGGGCGACCCGCTGATCAAGAGCCAGCGCCGGGCGCGGGCGCGGGAGATCGCCAGCGGCTCCATGCTGGCCGACGTGGCCACCGCCAATGTGGTCATCGTCAACCCGACCCACTACTCGGTCGCCCTGCGCTGGGACCGCGAAGCGGGCGGCGCGCCAGTGCTGGTCGCCAAGGGGGTGGACGGGCTGGCCTTCGCCATCCGGGAACGCGCCAAGGACCACGGCATCCTGATCCATTCCGACCCGCCCTGCGCGCGCGCGATCCACGCCACGGTCGAGGTGGGAGAGGAGATCCGGCCCGAACACTACGCCGCCGTGGCGTCCGCCATCCACCTGTCCGAAACCCTGTCCAGACGCGGGCACTACTGATGAGCCTCCGCACGATCCTGTCGCTGAAACGCGCCGCCCTGCAAAGCCGCATCGACGCGCTGGCGGCGCAGGAAGCGGGCCTGCTTTCGCGCCTGTCCGACCTGGCGAAGCAGGGCGACGGGTTGGGGGCCGGGCAGACGGGTTCAAGAGAGGCGGGTTCGGGAGAGGCGGGCGCGGCCTTCCAGATCGCGGCGCAGACGCTGGAACGGGCGCGGACCCTGTCCGCACGGCTGGATACGGAGCGCTTGTCGCTCGCCGCGCAACGCGATGCGCTGGCCCGCGAAAAGCTCGCCCTCGACATTGCCGACGCCAGGCTTGAGGCCGAAGCGGGCAAGGCGGCCCGGCAGGAGGCCTCGCGCGCGGCGGATCGCGTCTGAAACGCAAGGCGTCGGGCCGCGGTAGCGTCCGGCCGGTCGGGCGGCTAAGACACGCCCCGTGCCGACGTCCGCCCCCCACCGCCTCCACCTGCCCACGCCCCAATTCTGGGGTCTCTGCGTCGTCGTCTTCATGATGATGCAGCTGCCGCTGGTGCGGATGCCCGTGCTGTTCCTGTCCACTTGGGCGCATGAACTGGGCCACGGTCTGGGCGCGATCGCGACGGGCGGGCGCTTTCTCGAACTGACCGTCTATCCCAGCCTGTCGGGCGTGGCGCTGACGCAAACCTACGGCGCGTTCTCGCGCGTTATGGTGATCGTCGGCGGTCTGCTGGGGCCGAGCGTGCTGGGCGTGATCCTGATCGCCCTGACCCGGGCCTTCGGGCGGTACCGGTTCGCCCTGATCCTGCTGGCCGCGATCCTGGCCCTGTCGCTCGTCTGGGCGGCGGATGCGTTCACCTTGGCCGCGGTCGGTGGCGCGGCCGCGATCACGGCGCTGTGCGCCTGGAAACTGCCGGAGCGGGTCCTGCTCTATGTGGGCACCATGGTCGCCATCGCGCTCTGCCTCAGCGCGCTGACGGGGTTCGGCTACTTCTTCATCGGCAATGCGGTCGTGGCCGGGGCGGAATACCGCTCCGACACAGGCGTGCTGGCCGATCTGTGGGGCGGGCCGCACTGGCTCTGGGGTGGAGTGATGGCGGCGCTGTCGGTCGCGATCCTGGCGCTGGGCGTGTTCGCGTCCGACCGCTGGGCCAGAAGACGGGAGGAACGCCTTGCGGCGGCGACGCGCTCCGAACCGCTCTAGTACGGACCCCTAGCGGGGCTTCGAGCTTCCGAAGATCTTGCGCCAGCGGGATTGCACCCGGTCCGCGCCCGCATCCACGGCCGTGCCGACATCCCGGGCCGTATCCCCGATCCGGTCGCCCACCGCGTCCAGTGTGGGGTCGATGCGCTTGGCCTTCCAGCGGCGGATGGCCCGCCAGATCAGGAACCACAGTCCCAGCAGCAGTCCGATGACCGCGATGTTAAACCACGGGATCAGCAGCACGTCCGGACCCGAGACGCGCTTGAACGAGGTCGCGTTGGGAAAGATGGAGAACATCTTGATGCGCCAGCCATAGTGGCGCACCGCGACCCACTCTCCGTCCTGCTTGGCGAGGCCTTGCGCTTCCGCCGTCAGGTCCCCGCTGTCGAACTTGAAGTAGGGCGGAAAGCCCCAGCCCGTATCCTCATTGCGGTAGACGCGCGAGCGGCCGCTCTGCGTCTGGGCGTTGATGAAGCGCACGTCCCGCGTCGCGCCTTCCACCGTGCCAATATCGGCGCGGTCCCAGAAGGGTGCGCCGGAGCCGACGTCGATCCGCTTCACTTCCGTGCCCACGATCTGCACCACGTCCCGGTCCGGCAGGTAGTAGTTCAGCAGCACCGCCCCGATGGTGAACAGCAGCAGCGCCGGTATGTGCTTGAGATATTTCATCGAAGGGTCTCCTTTGCGCTCACCCGTACTGCGCCAGCCAGACCAGGCCCGTCGCGAGTAGGCCGGGCACGGCGTAGACGAAGAGGAACAGCTTGGGCCGGAGCGAGCGGCTGTAGGCTGTCATGCCGCGCGCGATGAACTCCTCCTCGGTCGCGGTCTGGCGCAGCAGGTCCGTGCCCGCGCGGTATTCGTCCTCAAGCCGTTCGCGCTCGCGCCAGCGGCTCCACTGGCTGAGGATCACATAGACGACCGTCAGCAGGGCGAAGATGATGACAATGGCTCTGATAAGTCCGAGCATTATCGCCTCCGTTTCTTCTTCTTGCGCTCTTTTTCCTTCTGGCGCTTGTCATAGGCGCGGCGCTGTCTGGAGCGGTGACGCCAGTCATCCTCGTCGCGCTCGTCGTCATCGTCGTCGTCGTCGCGCGCCTTCCAGCCGCGGCTGTCGGCCCATGGATTGGGGCGGCGGCGCTGGCCGTCGTTCCGGCGGTCTTCGCGCGGCGTGTCCGGAACGGACCGGCTCCGGCGCTCCGGTTCGTCGGTCATGGACGGCTCGCGGCCGAACAGGGCCTCGCGCGCGCCCGCCTTGTCGATGGCGTATTCCTCTTCGAGGAACTGCACGACGAAGGCGCGCTTGCTCTCCGACCAGCCGCGATAGGCGTCGTAGAAGAGCGACTTGTGGCAGATGTAGAGCTGGCGGAAGTCCAGCCGAGACAAATCGGACAGAAGCATGTTGACCAGGTCCCGGTCGCGGTGGCGCGAGCCGCGAAGCGCATAGAAGAAGGCCGGATGGTCGGGGCCGAGCTTGGGCACGCGTCCGCCCATGGATGCCCAGCGCCACACCTCCATCAGCCCGTCATATTCCGGCGGCATCCGGTCGGCGTAGCGGCGCTCCAGCTGGCGCATGTCGCGGCGGCTCGTGCCGTCCAGCTCGTGCCCGGCATCGGCCGCCACGCCCGCGACGATGAAGTCCATCTTCTGGCGGATGATCAGGGCGCTGTCCTGGTTGGGCCGCTGCACGATCAGCTCGGTCAGCCCTTCCTCGTAGAGCCAGTCGCTGATCTCCGCTCTCTGCTCGAAGGTCAGCACCTGATCGATGTCCAGATCGCGCAGGCCGGGCATGTCGGCGCGCGCGATGACGGTGGGCGTTTCGGCGTCGCGGAACACATAGACCCCGCCCAGATGGCTGGTGAAATAGTTGCCCTGCGTGAAGACCTGGTTGTCTAGCGTCACCGGATTGCGCTGGATGTTGCCCGTGCGCTTGGCCAGCTCGATCATCTCCGCGATCATCACGTCGTCCCACCAGGCGTCCGGCTCGCCCATGAAGCGGTCGATGCGCTCCGAAAGCGCCTGCGCCTCCTGCACGTGCGCCTGCGTCGTGTCGGCGCTGACCTCGATGCGGTTGATGTCCAGCAGGTCGGCGGGCGCGTCGATCTTGAAGACCGAGTCCAGCAACTCGCCCGCGACCGCTTCGCGCGCCGTCAGGGCGAAGAGCTGCGCCTCGTTGTCGTCGATGTAGCGCCGCAGGATGGAGCGCGAGGTGGAGAACTGGCTGTCGAGCAGCGGCGCAGTCTTCTGGTCCGTCGACAGCAGGATGAACATCTGGTTCGCGCCGTGCGGGTTGAGGTAGTGCGGATCACCGAACTCGTCCGCCACCTCCGGCGAAAAGCCGGCAATGTCGATGTGGAACTCGGTCAGCTGCGTGCGCCTGTTCGTCAGATGCTCCAGCGCCCGGTTGTAGCGCTCCACCATGGCGGGCGAGCGCACCTCGTAGAGGTTGCCGAACATGAGTCCGGCTCTGACGAGGCGCATCATGATGAAACCTCAAGCAATGTCTCATCAAACCAGACATCAACGTGAGAGCCCTTAACGAGGAATCTCCATCCTGGCGGCAACGCCAAATACTGCTCACCATCAGGACAATACTGCTTTACGTGCTCTACATGTAGCGGTGAGAAGAAATCGTCCGCATCATCGTACTCTCCGCGCCAAATAAACCATCCAGAGCTATCGCCACTCTGTGGATGCCTTAGGCCGTGCAATGGCTCATTGAGATTATGCGATTGAGTGGCATACCCGAATATGGCTTTGGGCTTTGGCGGAGTAAACTTCGCGCCATAGTGGCCGCATATGGAAATCTGAGCTTCGGCGCTCACCCCTTCCCCTCCAGATAGCGCCGCTTCGCTTCCTCCATCCGCTCCATCTCGCGAACCGCATTCTCGATCGCCACTTCGTCGCTCTTGTCGGCGTAGCGGAACTCGCTGTCGGCGTAGCGGTTGATTTCCTGGATCACCATGTCGACCGTGATCTCGCCTGCCAGTTCCGCGATCATGGCTTTCTTGGTGTCGTAGTCCTTCCTCAGGAACAGCTCCGGGTCTTCCATCCATTCGTCGGGCAGTTCGAAGTCCATGGCGCGGACCTTGATGGCGTCGGTGATGTTCTTGACCGCGCGGCCGGTGAAGCGGGAATCGGCCTCCTGGATGGCCTTCAGATAGGTGCCGAGCTCGGCGATGGTGTCCAGCCGGCCGTGGGATTTCGTCACGCGGTCGAACACGGCCTGCAGCGCCTCTTCCTTGGGCCGGGCGTAGCTGTCGTAGCTGGCCTGGACCGCGCGCTTGATCTCCTGCGCTTCGAACAGGGCGTGGTCGCCGACCGGGATGTCGTGGTTCTTGCCCATCAGCAGGTGGAGGATGTCGATATAGTCCTCGCGCGTCTGCGGTCCGTCCACGAGGAAGCGGGCGCTGGCCCGCTGGCGCAGCGCGTCGTCGACTTTTTCCGGATAGTTGGAGAACATGCCGAAAGTGCAGTTGCCGCGCACGACCGTGTTCGCCCCGGCGAAGCTTTCCATCAGCACCGCCGTGATCTCCAGCTGCCCGGCGCTGCTCTGGCGGTCTCCGCGCACGCCGGCCAGTTGGTCGATGTCGTCGATGGTCCCGAAGCCGATCACGGCCGGGTCGATGATGGTGCGCACGAACTGCTTGGCGTTCTGCGCCGACTTGCCCTGATAGGAGTCGATGCTCTCCGTGGAGAGGTTGGCATAGCGGAACGGGTAGCCCGCGACAGAGCAGTAATCGTTGATCAGCCCCGCCATCATCTGGATCAGGATGGTCTTGCCCGTCCCGGGCAGGCCGTCGCCCATGAAGGTGAAGATGAAGCCGCCCAGCTCCGCGAACGGGTTCAGACGCCGGTCGAAGTCATAGGCCATGAGCATCTTGGCGAGCTTCATGGCCTGGTATTTGGCGATGTGGTTGCCGACGACCTCGTGGGGGCGCTTGAAGCTCATGGTGAGCGGCGCGGACCTCGCCCGGCTGGCGGCCTCGAACCCCCGGATCTCGAAATCGTCCGCCTCGACGCGGTAGGCGACGCTGGTGAAGGCATCGAGCCGGGGCAGGTTGGCCGCGCGCATCGTCGCGCGGTCGAGCAGCTGTTCGAGGAAGGCGGTCACGGTCGGGACGAGCTTGTCTTCGCTGCCGGAAAAGGCGGCGAGGTCCTGGTCCAGCTCCCACAGCGCGCCCTGCAGGGCTACTTGCGGGTTGTCGGTCAGCACTTCCTCCACGTCGCCCACATCGACGGAGAGCTCCGACGTGTCGTGCAGGGTGGAGAGCAGAAAGCTCGCCATGTTGGCGAAGACGTGCAGGGCGATGACCGACCCGGCGGCCAGGCCTTCGTTGAACTCCGCCGACTTCGCGTCCGGTAGGCGGCCTTCGAGGTTCGCGGTCATCAGCGCGGACAGGCCGGTCGCGTCCGCATACTGGTCCACGGTCGCCAGAGCGACGGCCAGCGCGCGGCGCAGGGCGTGGAGCACGCCCGCCTGGGTCGGGCTGATC
>JBARXH010000031.1:0-2006 GCA_049647245.1 Litorimonas sp. | reverse complement strand
GAGCGCCCAGCGTGTCGTTGCCGCCAGGGAGAACTGTCATCGATGGGCAGGCGTCGCAATCGGAGAAGACGCGCCCCACGGCCGGACGCAAGCGCTCCAGCGCGGCTATGGCCTGCGCCACGAAAGCACCCTGCGGGAAGCTGGTAAGATACTGTTGATAGGCGTCTGCCGTCGCGGCGGCTTCGGCGGCCTGCCAGGCGGCGCTGTCCGCGGCGCTCGCCTGGATCGAAGCGATGCGGCGGCGCGCCTCGCCCGCATTGGCACCTGTCGGATGCTGCGAGAGATAGGTCTCGTAGCTCGCTACCGTGTTCTCGCGCGCGGCTTGTTCCCAGTCCGCCTGCTCGCGCGCAGCGCGTTCGGCGGCATCCGCTGCGGCGGCGTCGCGGGCGGCTTTCATTTCCGCCACGCGCTCGCGCGCCGTGTCGGCGTGCAGCCCCTCCGCCCAGCTTTCCAGATAGTCCTCATAGCCCGCGATCGTGTTGCGCCGTTCGGCCGTGGCCCAGTCCCGATTGTCGTAGACGTCGATCTCTTCCTGCGCCTTCTCGGCATGGCGGCCATCCGGGAACGCATCGAGATATTCGCGGTAGCCTGCCAGCGTGTCCTTTTCGAGCGCGCGCACCCAAGCGGCCTCGTCCGCGCCCAGGGGCGGGGCTTCGGATACGGTCTCCGCTGGCAGTTCGAGCCTCGGTTGGTCGGGCACCGGGTCGGATATGACAACCTGGGAGGCGAGCCAGATCCCGCCCGCCAGCACCGCGCCCAGCAGCACGAGATAGACGAGATAGCGCCCCCAGGGCGCGCGCTCCTCGGCGATGCCGAACTCGTTGGAGGGCGGTTGCCAGTCCGAACTCATGCAGATGCTCCTCTCATGCGGATGCTCCTCTCATGCAGATGCTCCTCTCATGCAGATGCTCCTCTCATGCAGATGCTCCAGTATCTGCCGGCGCACCGAGATCGATGTAGCCGCGCGTCGTGTCTTCCTGGCCCAGGCGCAGGATCAGATTGTCGATCGTGTACTGCCCGGCGGCGTTGAGCGCGCGCTCTTCCTTGGCCTGGACCATGCTCTGTATCAGAACGAGGACGGCGGACATGATCAGCGCCAGCAGTGTGGTGGTGAAGGCCACGCCCAGCCGCTGCGTGACCTGGTAGAGAAAGTCCTCGGACTCCGCATTGGCCGGCACGCCTGCATATTGCAGCGCGAACATGATGCCCATGACCGTCCCGATGAAGCCGAGACTGGGGATCAGCCAAGTCAGGTAGCGCAGGATGGAATAGCGCAGGTCGATCTCGTGCATGTAGAGCTCCAGCGAGGCGTTCATCACACCCAGCGCCTGGTCCTCCTTTCCGGACACCCTGTACTGATCGATCGTCCGGCCGATCAGGCGCGGCAGGAAGGCGTTGCGCGCGAACTTGCGGCTGGCGATGCTGTCGCGGATCTGGCCGAGCACGGGCGCGTCGAGATGCCGTCCGTCCGTGGGCAGGTAGCCGCGCTTGAGCTGGCTTTCCTCGTCCTTGGCCGCCGACCAGCGCAGAACCAGTTCGCCGAAACCGATGAACAGCGCGACCCACATGATGTTCTGGACCGTGAAGGGCCAGAAGGAGGCGTCGCTGTCGAGCAGGATTTCCTGCAGCGCCGGACCCGTCGTGAACCGGATGATGCCGATGAGCACCACGGCCGCCACGACCGCCACGAGGAAGACGAAGGCGCGTTTTATGAGAGTATCGGTCTGGTTCATGGGTTGGGTCCTAAAGAATTCTCTGCCGCAGGGGCACCCTCTCCCTCAAGGAAGAGGGGGTGCTTCATCGTTCCGGCCATCAATCGCACACGCCTCGGTCGGGGCTGGCCAGGGCCATGAACTGTCCGCCATTGCGCCGGGCGAGGTCCTCCATGAACTCCACCGTGCCGTCATAGTCGAAATAGTTGCCGACCACGACCGTATGGATTTCCTTGCGCCCGCCGTTCAGCCGCGTCAGCTCGCCCACCAGCCGACCGGGGGACAGGCCGTTAT
>JBARXH010000030.1:0-10058 GCA_049647245.1 Litorimonas sp. | reverse complement strand
ATCCTCTGCTGGGGCGGCTGACAGGTGCGGACGGTGTGAAGACGGGCTCGACCAGTGTCTCGGGATACGGTCTCGTCGGATCGGCCCAGCGCGACGGCACTCGCAGGACCATCGTGATCAACGGATTGGAATCGCAGGGCGACAGACGGCGCGTCGCGGTAGAATTGATGGAAACGGCGTTCCGGGACTTCGACGTGGTCGAGATGTACGCGAATGGTGCGTCACTGGGCGAGATCGAGGTCTATATGGGCACGACGGACGTCGTCCCCGTCATACTGCGCGAGGATGTCATCACTGCGGTGCGACGTGTCGATCGCGACACTCTCTCGGCCCGCATCGATTACACGGTCGCCCCCGCACCGGTGGAAGAAGGAGCCGAACTGGCCGAACTGGTCATCCTCGACAATGGAGAGGAAACGGCCCGCTATCCGCTCTATGCGGGCGAAGCCGTCGCGCGTAAGGGCTTTTTCGGACGCGTCGGTGCGTCGGCGCTTCAGAAGATCAGGGGTTAGGTTTGTCCGGACAATTCATCACGTTCGAAGGCGGCGAAGGCGCCGGCAAGACGACCCAGGCCAAAATGCTGGCCGACGCACTCGAAGCGCAAGGCGTCGAAGTCATCCTGACGCGGGAACCGGGCGGCACCTTCGGGGCGGAGTCGATCCGCAAGCTGGTTCTGGAAGGCACGGACGACCGCTGGTCCGGCATGACCGAGCTGCTCCTCATGTATGCGGCACGCATCGACCATGTTGAGAAGCTCATCAAGCCGGCACTGGCACGCGGAGCATGGGTCATATCGGACCGTTTCGCCGACTCCAGCCTCGCCTATCAAGGCTATGCACGCGACCTTGGCGCGGACCGTGTCCGTGCAGTCCATGACACCGTCATGGGCGGGTTCGATCCCGACCTGACGCTTGTCTTCGACATGGATGTCTATCTGTCGCTCAAGCGGGTCGAGACGCGCGCCGCACAGGACGACGAAGTGCTGACGCGTTTCGACAAGGCAGGCCAATCCTTCCACGCCACGATCCGGGACGCTTTTCTCGATATCGCCAAGAAAGCGCCGGAGCGTGTCAAGGTGATCGACGCCGACGGGTCCCGCCAAGCCGTCCATGCGCGTATCCTGAACGTTCTCACGGCCCGCTATCCGCAATTCGCCGGCAAGCTCGGTGGCGCGTGAAGCGGAAGCTCTTCCCGAGCCCGACAGGTCAGAAGGCTCCCCGCATCCGCGCGATGTCCACGATCTGCTGGGCCATGCGGAGGCCGAAGCCCGCTACCTTCAGGCCCAGGCCAGTGGGCGCCTGCACCACGCCTGGCTGATCACGGGTCCGCCAGGGATCGGCAAGGCCACATTGGCCTACCGCATTGCGAGGCATAGGTTGGGCGGAACGAGCCTGCTGGACCAGAGCCTCGATGTTCCCGCGACCGATCCCATCTCGCAACTCATTGCCAGCCAAGGTCACGGCAATCTGAAGATACTCCGCCGTCCGTATGACCCAAAGTCCAAGAAGCTTAAGCGGGACATCCCCGTCGACGAAGTGAGGGCTTTGTCTAAGTTCTTCCAGAGCACGGCGTCGCAGACGGATGACTGGCGTATCTGCATCGTGGACAAGGCGGACGATCTGAACCCGAATTCGGAAAACGGCATTCTGAAACTGCTTGAAGAACCACCCGCGCGGACGCTCTTCCTGCTCATCGCCGACCGGCCGGGAGGACTGCTTCCGACCATCCGGTCGCGCTGCCTTCACCTTCCGCTACGGGCTGTTCCGGATGACGCCATCGAGCGCTGGCTCGCGCCGCGCACGGATGTCCGGCCGGAGTTCGTCAAGGCTGCTGTAACATTGTCACGCGGCGCACCGGGAAAAGCCCTGGCCCTCGTCGGGCATGTGGAAAACGTGCTGCACCCGCTGAAGCGCCTCATGCAGTCCTTCGGCGGGGGCGGGGACGACATGTCCGTGGCCAAGTCGCTTGCGTCGGCCAAGGACGCGACCGCGCGGGAGCTTTTCTGGGATGCATTGATCGACACGCTTCAGGCCCAGGCCGTTTATGCGGGAGCCGGAAGCTGGAGCGGACCTTTCGAACCGATTTCGGCCATCAAGGCGCCCGATGCCTGGGTCGCACTCGCCGAGCGTGCGCAGAACACGCGCGCGGCGGAAGCGGGCATCAATCTCGACAAGACCGCTTCGATGTATGACCTTCTGACCCGGATCCGCGCCGCATGATCGTCGATAGCCACGTCAATCTGCATGGCGAACGCTTCGCCGAGGATCTCGATGCGGTCATCGAACGCGCAGGTGAAGCTGGCGTCAGCCACATGCTGAACATCTGCTGCAACATCAAAGACTTCGAGGCAGTCGTAAAAGTTGCGGAGGATCACTCGAACATATGGGCGACGGTCGGGACCCACCCGCACGATGCCAAGGACAATCCCGACATCACGGCGGCAGACCTGATCGAAATGGCGTCCCACCCAAAGGTCGTGGGCATTGGGGAGACGGGATATGACTTCCACTATGGCTATTCATCCCGGGACGCGCAGGTCAACAACTTTGCCGTCCATATGGAGGCCGCGCGGGACACGCAGCTCCCGCTCGTCATCCACACGCGCGAGGCCGATGCGCTCATGCTCGAAGCGCTACGCTCTACGGGTGCGGGAAGGGAATATCCGGCCTTGCTGCACTGCTATACGTCCGGACCCGAGCTGGCGGAGTGGGCGGCAGAGGCCGGTCTGTACTTCTCCGTGTCGGGCATCGCGACGTTCAAAAACGCGCATGACGTCCGCGACCGTATCAAGTCCATGCCCGATGATCGCATCATGCTCGAAACCGACTGCCCCTACCTCGCTCCGGTCCCGCACCGGGGCAAACGCAACGAGCCGGCCTTTCTGCCGTTTGTTGCACAAGCGCTCGCCGAGGTGAAAGACTGGACGCTCGAGGAAACGGAGACGCGCACCAATGCGGCCTTTTTCCGACTGTTCACCAAGGTGAGTCCATGAGCTTACGCGCGACGATCCTCGGCTGCGGCAGCTCGGGCGGTGTGCCGCGCGTGGGCGGTGACTGGGGAAACTGCGATCCGGCCGAGCCGAAGAACCGCCGTTCGCGTAGTTCTATATTGGTCGAAAGGACAGGCGAGGGCGGCACGACATCGATATTGGTCGATACGTCCCCGGACCTGCGCGAGCAGCTGTTGAGCGCCGAGGTGAAACGCCTCGACGCCGTGCTCTACACGCACGACCATGCGGACCAGACCCACGGTATCGATGATCTCCGCGCGATTGCGTACCGGATGCGAGACCAGATTCCGGTCTACATGGACGCCCATACAGAGGAGCATGTGGTCGGCCGCTTCCGCTACTGTTTCGAAATGCCTGAGGGACGGGTCCATCCGGCGATCCTTTCGCTGCAGCCGCTCGTCGCGAATGGCGATCGGTTCGAAGTTGAAGGGCCAGGCGGGCCGATCCGGGTCGATGTCATTGAAGCGTCCCATGGCCCGACCCCGACACTCATCTTCCTGTTCGATGGCAAGCTCGCCTATGGTCCGGACGTCTGGGACATTCCCGACGCGGGCATGACGTCGCTAGGCGGTGTGGACACCTGGATCTGTGACGGGCTTCGCTACAGCGTCCACCCCACCCATGCCCACGCCGACAAGGCTCTGTCATGGCTGGCTCGGACCCGCACCCGCCGCGGCGTTCTCACGAACTTGCATATCGATATGGATTACAACGAGTTGGGCCGCGAACTTCCAGCGATTGCCGAACCGGCCTTCGACGGCATGGTGATCGATGTCAGCTAGTTTGGAGAACCAATCGTCTCACCAGCCGTTGTTTGAACATGGGACTTCTTGGAACACTGATCATCTTTCCAGCCATGCTACTAAGCGCGGCGCAAATTCCTGTATCCTTTGGAGAGTCCGCAGCTGCTTCGCCGGAGATCGACTGGTCGCTGCACGTTTTCCAGAACGCAGAAGCCGTCGCGGCCGATTTGGAGCATCATGTTGAAACCGCCATTGCGACGGGCGACTGCTCCGAATTGATGTATTGGCGAGACTATGCCGAAAGCCGCCAGAGGGTTGACCTTATCGAGGGAAGACAGCCGTCCGATCAGCTTCTCAGCTATATCGATCATTTTGCTTCAGATGCGCAACTAGGGTGCGTAACCAGACCATAGTGTAAATCGCATAATGATGATTATGAGAAACGATGCGATTTGTATGAGGCTGTAACTACTCGACCCAGCCAGCGCTCGCGAGGATTTCTTGCGCAATGTCCTCCCGATCCTGAAACACTTTGCGCATTCGGTTGACATCTTCCGCAGCAAGCTCGGTCTGCCCGAGAACAAGCCGGGCCCGGATAAGCCTTGCCCACCCCGCGGCATTGTCCGGCTCGTTTTCCAAGCGGTCAGCCAAACCCTCGACCATAGCGGTGATCATGGCGCCTCGATCCGCTTCGCTCATAGCGTTCGCCGCATCGATGTCGGCAGCGCTGGGTCCGCGTTCCGGGCGGGCATCAAGCCGGCCCTCGGTTTGACGGACCGAGGCTTCCGCTTGGGCTTTCTCTGACAGGACGGCTTCTGGGTCTTCGGAAAGTTGTGCAGCACGGTCATAGGCTCTCATGGCCTCCGGGATGCGTCTCAGACTCACCAGAGTGCGAGCGTAGAGCAGCCAGCCTGTCGGGTCGTCCGCGCGGTCGGTTCGAAGACGTCTTTCGAGTTGTGCGACAAGGTCTGAGATGTCCGGTGAAGCGCCATTCTCCGCGATCGCCGGAACGTCGCTCTCATACCCCAAGGGCGTACTCTGATCTGCATATACGAAGGCCGCGCAGACTGCGATCAGACCGAGCGTGACGGCCGCCGTCCCCTTGGCCCGGCCCGTGCCCGTCATGGAATCTTGACGCGCGAGGATCTGGCGTTGCAACCCCGCAATGGTTTCCGACGCTTCCTCGTCCGTGAGATCGTCATTGGCCTGGATCGTATCGATTTGCGAAAAATAAGCCTCCAGTTCGGCGTCATCCTCTTTTGCGACCGGAGCGAGAAAGGACGGCGCGAGATAGGCTGCAACGAGCGCAGCCATGACGAAGAAAGCGATCCAGACGGCAATCATGACCGGGTCTTTCGCACTTGCTCGAGCTGTTCTCTCTCGCTCTCGGATAGAGGAACAGAGACCGTCTTGCCTGCGCGTTTCCTGATCGAGACGATCCACCACATCAGAAAGAGCAGCACCATCAAGATAGGTGCCGCCCAGAGTATGATCGTGTTGGCTTGGACGGGCGGTTTCAGAAGCACATAGTCGCCGTAGCGGTCCCGCATACGAGCTATGATTTCGGCTTCGCTGTCCCCGGCCCGCAACCGTTCTCGCACGACCAACCGCATGTCGGCGGCCAGCTCGGCGTTGGACGCTTCGATGCTTTCGTTCTGACAGACGACGCAGCGTAGCTGCTTGCCGATCTCTCTAGCCTGCGCCTCGATCTCGGCGTTGCCTGGCACAGGCGTCTGCTGCGCGTGAGCGGGTTGGAAGACAGCGAGCGCCAGAAGGGCCAGTACCGACAGGAAGATGCGAGTCATTCCGCTGGCACCGCGGCGTCCTGGACGATGACAGATGGCTTGGTGTTCGACACCTTGGGCAGACGCAGCCTTTGATCCGCCATGCTGATGAAGCCCGCAAAGGCCATCATGAACGCGCCGATCCAGATCCAGAGAACGCCAGGCTGGTAGTAGGCCCGGACGATGATGCCGTTCGAGAAGTCCTCTCCGGTGGCGCCATCTCCAATCGCGGCGAACAGAGTCGCGCCGAATGACGGTCTGAAACCTGCCTCCGAAGTCACCATGCGGCGGACCGGATACAAACGCTGTTCGCTCCAGAGCGTCGTGACGGTTTCTCCGCCCTTCGTGACAGTGACGTCCGCGCCGAGATAGAGAAAGTTGTCGCGTCTCCCCTCCTCCAATTCACCCATGGTAAACGTGTAGCCTGCCACCTGGAGCGTCTCGCCGGCCTTCAACCGGCCGACATCTTCGGTCGCGCCGACACTCATGGCCGTGACACCCAGTGTGAAGACCGCCACACCGATGTGGCTGAGGGCGAACCCCCACGTCCCGGCCGGCTGGCGCCGCAGCTTGGCCCAGGATCCACTGGAGCGCCGGTAGAGCACGGCGACCGTGCCGATCAGAAGCCAAGCGGCAAAGGCCACGCTGATCGCCCCCAGAACGGACCGGCCGAACAGATAGGTCAGGACGGCGACGGCCACCACAACAAGCCCGGCGCGGAGCAGGATTTTGCGGTAGCGTGCGAGATCGTCCTCCCTCCACTTCAACATCGGTGCGAACGCCATGACGCCGATCAGAGCGATCATCATCGGGGCGAAAACGATATCGAAATAGGGCGCGCCCACTGTAATCTTCTCGCCGGAAGTGGCCTCGACGAAAAGTGGATAGAACGTGCCGAGAAACACGGTCGCCGTTGCCGCGACGAGCATGAGATTGTTCACGACCAGCGCGCTTTCGCGCGATACGGGCGACATGTCGGTCCGCCGCATGATCGTCCCGGAGCGCAAGGCATAAAGGCCCAACGCCGCGCCCGTGAAGACAAGCAGCAGCGCTAGGATGACCACGCCCCGCGACGGATCGACCGCGAATGCGTGGACGCTCACAAGGATGCCGGACCGAACGACGAAGGTGCCGACCATGGCCAGAGAGAAGGTCGCGATGGCGAGCAGGACCGTCCAGTGCGCGAAGCTGTGACGCTGCTGGAGAGTCAGAATGGAATGGAGCAAGGCCGTGGCGCTCAGCCAGGGCAGGAACGACACATTCTCCACCGGATCCCACATCCACCAGCCGCCCCAGCCGAGCTCGTAATAGGCCCAGACGGACCCGACCGTGATACCGAGGGTGAGAAAGGACCAGGAAACCAGAACCCAGGGCCGGAGCCAGCGAGCCCAGACGGCGTCCACGCGCCCTTCCAGCAAGGCCGCGACAGCAAAGGAGAAGGCGACGGAAAATCCGACATAGCCGATGTAGAGCAGCGGCGGATGAATGGCGAGGCCGGGGTCCTGCAGCAACGGATTCAACCCCTGCCCATCCGCGGGCGCGGGAAAAAGACGTTCGAACGGGTTCGAGGTAAAGATCAGGAAGGCGAGGAACCCTGCTCCGATAAGACCTTGTATGGCGATGGCCCGGGCACGGAGCGATAATGGCAGCGACTTGCCGAAGACAGGGATCGCAGCCCCGAAGATCGCCAGTATGACAACCCAGAGCAGGATCGACCCTTCATGGTTCGCCCAGACGCCGCTGATCTTGTACATGAGCGGCTTGGCCGAATGGCTGTGATTGGTTGCCAGCAGAACGGAGAAGTCCGACGTGATGAATACGGCCGTAAGCGCGACGAAGGCATAGACCAGCAAGATGCATTGCATGATCGCGGCGCGGTCTGCGAACAGCATCCAGCGCGTGCGGCGCATGTAACCGCCGGCCAACGGCAGGATGCCCTGTGCCAAAGCCACGGCAAGGGCGAGCGCCAAGGCGATCTGTCCGGTTTCCGGCAACATGGGGCGGGCTTAGACAAGGCGGGCGGAGTCGACAATGATGCGACTGCGCACCGACATGCGACATAGGTGACCGGCGTCACAGGCCGGCCGCTTTACAGGGCGCGCCGGGCCTATACGGTGGCGTTTTCCGAAGGTCCTGCATGACGCACCCCCGCCCTTTCACGCCGTCCGTCAGTCCTGCCGCGGTTGAGGACTTCCGACGGCGTCTGTCGCGTACGCGGCTGCCCGATCCGGAACTTGTCAGCGACTGGTCTCAAGGCTTGCCGATCGCCGAAGCCCGCTCACTGTGCGAGGCCTTGTCAGAGCATGATTTCCAGCCGTGTCTCGACCGCATGGCGGACCTTGGAAGCGCCCGGATGGATGTCGAGGATATCGACATCCACTTCCTACACGTTCCCGGGCCAAAAGGCGCGACGCCGCTTATTCTCACGCATGGATGGCCCGGCGGGATCGTGGAGTTCCTCGACGTCGCTAAAGCGCTTTCCGAGCACTATGCGTTGGTTATTCCGTCCCTGCCCGGTTTCGGGTTCAGCACGGCACCGCGACAGCTGGGCTGGGGGCTGGAGCGCATGGCCGACGCATTGGCGGACTTGATGCGCCGTCTGGGTCACGACCGGTACGTGGCCCAAGGCGGCGACTGGGGCAGTGAAGTCAGCCTGCTCCTCGCACAGCGTCACCCGGATCAATGCCTTGGCGCGCATGTCAATATGGTCTCCGTCAGACCGCCCAACAGCGTGCTGGACGATCCGACAGATGCGGAAGCGCGTCAGATGGTCCGGCAGCGCGACTGGGGGCGCATGGAAATGGCCTATTTCCGACAACAGGCGTCGCGGCCGCAGACACTCGGTTATGCGCTAGCCGACAGTCCGCTTGGTCAGGCGTGCTGGATTGCGGAGAAACTGCACGCCTGGACCGACCACACGGTCGATGCGCCCTATGGCGGGGTCAGGCGGGAGCGTGTGTTCGACCTCATCTGCCTCTACTGGTTCACCAACAGCGCCACATCGGCCTCTCGCCTCTACTGGGAGTCCGGCTATGGATCCGGCCGGACCGAGATAACCGTGCCCGTCGCCTGTGCGCTCTACCCGGCAGAGATCAACGCCCCGTCCCGGCGCTGGGCCGAAGCCCGCTTCCGCAAGATCGTGCACTGGTCGGAATTGGAACAGGGCGGGCACTTCGCGGCGCTGGAAGTGCCGGACCTGTTCATCTCCGACGTGCTGGAAGGAGTCGAGCGCATTCTCAGCGCAGCTTAGGCTGCCCCCTGCCCCTTGACCTCGGGAGTCCTCGTGTGGTCTTTGGGAACGAATGCCGAACAAATCGGGCACGTGATTGGGGATAATTCTGTGGGAAAGCCGGGGACAAAGCTGTGAGTATTGCGCGTTCCCGCGAGCACATCCGCGCCGAGCAGCGTCGCTTCCGCCGCGCTCAAAGCGGGAAGGCCTGGACGATCCGCGAGCTACCGCAATTCTACTACCTCAATAATTTCAACAGCTTTACCCGCGACGTTCAGGCGAAGCACTTCGACCTGCTGGGCGCGGATGAGCTAGGCTTCCTCTCGCGTTTCGACCAGCTTCCCCAAGGGGCGCAGGCAACCTATGTGCGTATGGCCAACCGTCGGGGATATGTCTTCGACCGGGACAAGTTCACCTATGAGGAAATCAGCGACCAGTCCGGCCAATGGAGGACTCTCGAAGAGACAGAGTTCGCCGAGCCGATCGGGACGGCTCTATTCCGCGACTGGTTGTCCTGCCTGTCCAAGCCGGACCTCGCCCTTCTCATGTCGGACACGCTTTGCGAGACGCTGTTCAAGAAAAGCTGGAAAAAGGACATATTGGTCGATGTGGCCCACACACATATCGACCCGGACGACGCTTTCGTGCCGCCGCGTTTCATTGCCCAAGGCCACCGCGAAACGCTGCAATATCTTCTGTTTCTCTACTTCGGCCGCATAGAAGACAACCTGCAGGTCCTCACGCACCGTGATCTCGGGCTGGTCCGCATGGCCGATCCGGACGACCGCGCCCCGGACTATGACAGTCTGGAAGAAGCCAAAACCGCCTATTTCTACGCCCGCGCGCTTCATGCATTCAAAAATGGAACGGACCATGACGCGGCGACCCTGTGCGCGCAGATGGACGAGTGGCCGGACCCTCATTGCGACCGGTCGGCGCGTCACCGCGACAAACTCTTGCAGAAACTCGGCGGCTGGTCGGAACGGCGGGGCGAACTCGAGCCCGCACTGGCCCTATACACACGCAGCGATGCGCCGCTCTGCAATGAACGTGTCGTCCGGATCCGATGGTCGCGCGATGAAGACGGCGACCGGGAGTGGTGCAAGGCACGACTGGAAATGATGATCGAGAACCCGGCTTCGGACCAGGAAGCCGATTTCGCCGAGGATTTCTACGCTCGCAAGTTCCGCAAGAAGCGCACGTCTGCCACGACCGACCTGCTGCGAACGGCCACGGTTCTGACCCTGGACGAGGCCTATCGCAACCAGCCGGAGCGGGCCGCTCTGCACCAC
>JBARXH010000029.1:0-11994 GCA_049647245.1 Litorimonas sp. | reverse complement strand
GCTCGCGCTGCTCTATCCCATGCTCGACCCGCGCACGGGCGGTCCTGAGGACGCCAGCGGTGCGCTGACGGGGGAGTTCGTCTGGACGCGGGCGGCGAACCAGTATGGCTGGGGGTCCTATCTCGCGGGCACCGACCCGGGGCGGGTGCATGTCATTCCGTTCCTCGACACGCTGGCGGGCTTCCCGCCGACCTTCATCGCGACCGGGACGCTGGATCTCTTTTACGCCGAAAACCTGCGCTTCGCCGCCGGACTGACCGAAGCCGGGGTCGAGGCGGAACTGATCGCCTATCCCGGAGCCGTCCACGCCTTCCCCATGATCGCGGAGTCGCGCGCCGCGCAACGCTACGCGCAGGACTATGCCGCCGCCCTCGACCGTGCCCTGACCTGAAAGACATGCTCATGACCCGTATCGCCTTGTTCCTGACCGCCGCCGCGCTCGCCGCCTGCCAGGTCAAATCCTCCGGCGTGGAGGTCGATCCGATGACGGTGGAAGACACCGACCAGGCGCAGGACTACGCTGCCGTCGGCCTTGCCGGGCAGACCCTGCCGGAAGTCGTGGACGGCCTCGCGGACGGCACCACGACCTCTTCGAAAATGGTCGCGACCTATCTGGAACGCATCGAACAGGTGGACCGCAACGGCCCGCGCCTGCAATCGGTGCTGTCGCTCAACCCCGACGCGATGGTGCAGGCGGAAGCGTCGGATGCCCGCCGCGCGGCCGGAGAGGCGCTCGGACCGCTGGACGGCGTTCCCGTGCTGTTGAAGGACAATATCGAAACCACCGATCCCATCGCCACGACGGCCGGGTCCTTCGCCCTGATCGACAATGTCACCAGGCGGGACAGCCCGCTCGTGGCTGGGCTGCGCGCACAGGGCGCGGTGATCCTCGGCAAGACCAACCTGTCCCAGTGGGCGAATTTCCGGTCCGAGGATTCGGTCTCCGGCTGGTCTGCGGTCGGCGGCCAAGTGCGCAACCCGCACATGCTGGACCGCAGCCCGTGCGGCAGCTCGTCCGGCTCCGGTGCGGCCATCGCGGCCAGCCTCGCGGCGGGCGCGGTCGGCACGGAAACCAACGGCTCGATCATCTGCCCGTCCAACGTCAACGGGATCGTCGGTTTCAAGCCGACCGTGGGCGTGATCGGCCAGGACTTCATCGTGCCCATCAGCTCCACCCAGGACACGGCCGGGCCGATGACCAAGACGGTGCGCGGCGCGGCGATGATGATGGATGCGATGGCGACGGATGGCAGCGGCGGCTACGCGGCCGCCCTCGATGCCGACTCCCTGCGCGGCAAGCGCGTCGGCGTGCTGCGTTTCGCGCAAGGCTCCGCCGACGTGGCGGGCGTGTTCGACGCTGGCCTCGCCGCCATGGAGGCCGCCGGGGCGGAACTCGTCGAGATCGAGGACTTCCAGCTCGATGCCGAAAACTACGGCCGCGACAGCTACGGGCTGCTCCAGTGGGAGTTCAAGGCCACGCTGGACGAGTATCTCGCGGGCAGTCCCGCCGACATTCCGGTCCGCTCGCTGGCCGACGTGATCGCCTTCAACGCCGGAGACCCGCGCGAAGCGGCCGTGTTCGACAGCAGCATCATGGACCTGTCCGACGCCCGCAGCGGGCTGGACGATCCGGACTATGCGGCGGCGAAGGACAACGCACTCGGCGCAACGGGCGCGCGCGGCATCGACGCGCTTATGGCCGAGTACGATGTCGACATGCTCGTCAGCCCGTCCGGTCCGCTCAGCTCCCGCGTCGATCCCATCAATGGAGACACCTGGCCCGCCTGGGCCGGGGCGGGATATCTCGCCGCCGTGGCGGGCTACCCGCATGTGAGCGTTCCCATGGGCACGGTCCACGCTCTGCCGCTCGGCTTTTCCATCATGGGCACGGCCGGAGACGACAAGGACGTCCTGTCCTACGCCTACGCGCTGGAACAGGCGACACAGGCGCGGGTGGAGCCGCGCTATCTGCGCGATGCCTATGAGGTGGAGGATCTGAAGGCGGCGCTGGAGCCGGGGCGGGAGTAGTCCGAGAATTCCCGCCGCAGCATGGCCAGCTTCGGATCGATGTAGGTCCGGCAGAAGGGCCGCTCCGGGTCGGTCGCGTAATAGTTCCGGAACCGCGCGTCCGAGAGCCGGAAATCCCGCAGCGGCAGGACCTGCGTCACCAGCGGGGCGTCGAACCCGGCCTGCAGGCTGTCCAGCACGGCCCGGGCCTCCGTCCCGTCATCCGTGACATAGACCGCGCTGCGATACTTGCCGCGCATGGAATGCGCGGCCGTGCTGGCATGGGTGCGCAGGTGCATGTCGGTCAGAACGGACAGGGGAATGACGGCCGCATCGAAGCTCACGCGCGCGGCCTCGGACCAGCTGTCGTGCGGCGGGTCGCTCCGGGCGAAGCCCTGTTCCACATGCGATACGCCGCGCAGGGACTGGAAGACAGCCTCCGTGCACCAGTGGCAGCCGCCGCCAAAGGCGATGGTCTGCATGTTGGTTTTGGATTCCGTCATGGCACGACTTGATCGTGCCATCCATCGCGGCGGAAGCGCGGACGTTGGCGGCCGGGCTGTCGCTCTCGTGGATGGCACAGTCGAGCTGTGCCATGACGGAAGCAAGGGCGTGAGCGCCGTATCACGTCCAATATAGGATCGCCCCGCGAGGCAACGCGTCCGTCACTTCCGCCTCGAACCAGGCCTTCATCTCCCGCATCACCTCCTTGGTGTAGACGAATATCCGGCCGCCGAACTTGTTGCGCTTCTCGCTGCGCACAGCGGGGTCCATCTCCAGATCCGTTCCCGGATACCAGGATAGAAGCACTTCGCGCGAACCCGGCGTGAAGCGGTGGGTGATGAGCTCCACCGTCAGGTCGGCGTCATTGGGCAGGGCCGCACCCGCATCGCGCAGCAGCTGGCCGTAACCCGCCTGCCAGTCTTCGATCGGCATGATCGGTGCGACCGTCAGCCCGACGGGATAGCCCGCCCGCGCCATCCGTCCCATGGCGTGCAGCCGGTCGGCCAGGCGGGCCGTGCCGCCTTCGAAGCGGCGCGTGATGTCCTCCGCATTGACGGAGAAGCGCACGCGCGTCCGGCCCCGGTGCGGCAGATCCAGCAGCTCGTCCACGCGCGCATATTTGGTGGTGAAGCGCAGACCCGCCCGGTCCTGCGTTCCGAAATAGGTGATGGCCTGCTCCAGCGCGCCGGTCAGATGCTCGATGCCCAGCGGGTCCGTGTAGCAGCTCGCCTCGAACGTCGTGCCCTCATGGGCGCGCGCCTCGCTGGCCGACGTGATTTTCCCTTGCCCGATATAGGCCGGAATGGCGGCGAAGATCTCGTCCAGATTGGCATAGGCCCGCGTGATGGGCGGCCCCGACAGCGACCCGGCCAGATAGCAGTACTGGCAATGGGCGGGGCAGCCTCTTGCCAGGTCCAGCCGGAAATCCGCGCTGGGCGGAATGGGTTGGAACTTGAGCGCGCTGGGCGGGGCGTTGACGATGGCGATGGAGGATTTGGCGTTGCGGTACGTCTCCCGCTCACTCTCGCCCTTCAGGCCGCGCACGGCGTTGCCCGAAAGCTCCACGATCTCCGCACCGAGGCCCGTGCCGACGCGCCGGGCGCGCTCGGCGACGGCGGAGTCCCGGGCGGCCTTCGAGATGAAGACGCGCTTGGGCCGCCAGAGCTTGAGGTGCGCGGATGGCTGCGGCTCTGGCGGCGCGGACTCCTCGGCATGAGTAGGCGCGATGTGCGGAGCAGCGGAAAGGGCGGAGAAGTCGAGCGCGTCGGTCATGGAGGTGGAACGCACAATGCACAGTTTTTGTTTGCGAAAAAAATTTTCAGGTGGAAAGCAGGGGCAAATGCTTTCTCAGTTTAAATTGCCATCATCCGATGTGAGCTGGCAGCTGATAGCGCAAGGATTAGCTATCGCCTCTTCTTTCGTTGTTGCTTACTTAACAATTTGGTTGTCTGCGAAACGAAAGGATCGCCAGGAAAGTGTAAGACTACGTTCAGCATTGGTATTCGAACTTACATCCCTTCTAAATGACATTCAGTCAGCAAGACGAATGTCTGTTGTGCAATTAGAGCTGAGTGAAGGTAGGTTATGTGATGAGGCTTTCCCAGTGTTTTACTTTGATCCTGCGAGGATAGGCAGCCTTCACCAGAGTGAAGCAAAGTCAGTATATGGCTGCTACGAAACTATCCGTAGTCTCTCAAACCACACAATGTTGCTCAGCAAAAATGGGGGGCGATTAAATGATAGCGATCTTGATAATTTAAGGTCCAAAATCAATTATTGTCTTAGTGAACTTCGTCCTAGAAGTGACTTAAGCGTAGAGATCTACTAGGCTAAACTACAAAATAAATTTGCTCAGATCCTGATCCTTCGCCAGCTCGCCCACCGTCCCGCGCACATAGTCCGCGTCGATGCTCACCGTCTCGCCGTCACGGTCCGTCGCGGTGAAGCTGATCTCGTCGAGCAGCCGTTCCATGACCGTGTGGAGGCGCCGGGCGCCGATGTTCTCGACGCTGCCGTTAACCTGCGCGCTGATCTTGGCGATCTCGGCCACGGCGTCATCGGTGAAGTCCAGAGTCACGCCCTCGGTCGCCATGAGGGCGGTATACTGCCTGATCAGCGAGGCTTCCGGTTCGGTCAGGATGCGCACGAAGTCCTCTTCCGTCAGGGCGCGGAGTTCGACGCGGATGGGCAGGCGGCCCTGCAGTTCGGGGAGGAGGTCGGCGGGCTTGGCGACGTGGAAGGCGCCGGAGCTGATGAAGAGGATGTGGTCGGTCTTCACGGGGCCGTACTTGGTGGACACGGTCGTGCCTTCGATCAGGGGGAGCAGGTCGCGCTGCACGCCTTCGCGGGACACATCGCCGCCGCGCGCGTCCGACCGGGTCGTGATCTTGTCGATCTCGTCGAGGAAGACGATCCCGTCCTCCTGCGCCAGTTCCACCGCCTCGCGCTTGACCGAGTCCTCGTCGATCAGCTTGTCGGCCTCCTCGCTGAGCAGGGGCTGGTAGGCGTCCCGGACCTTGAGGGTGACGGTTTTCGTTCGGCCCATCTTGCCGAACATGGCCGACAGGTCGAGCATGCCCATGCTGGATCCGGGCTGGCCCGGAATGTCCATGGCCTGGAAGGGCGAGGCGGTATCCGCGAGTTCCAGTTCGACTTCCGTGTCGTCCAGCTCGCCCGCCCGCAGCTTGCGGCGGAACGCTTCGCGCGTGCCGTCCCGGGCATTGTCGCCGGCGAGTGCGTCGATGATGCGGTTCTCGGCGGCGCTTTCCGCCTGCGCGGTGACGAGGCCGCGTTTCTCCTCGCGCAGCATGCTGATGGCGGCCTCCACCAGGTCGCGGATGATCTGCTCCACGTCGCGGCCGACATAGCCGACCTCGGTGAACTTGGTGGCCTCGACCTTCAGGAAGGGCGCGCGCGCAAGCTTGGCGAGGCGGCGGCTGATCTCCGTCTTGCCGACGCCGGTCGGGCCGATCATCAGAATGTTCTTGGGCGTGACTTCGGCGCGCAATTCCGCATCCAGCTGCTTGCGCCGCCAGCGGTTGCGCAGGGCGATGGCCACGGCCCGCTTGGCGTCCGCCTGGGCGACGATGTGACGGTCCAGTTCGGACACGATCTCGCGCGGTGTGAAGGAGGAAACGGCGGCCTGGGATCCGGAGTGGGAAGCAGTATCGGTCATGCGGTCCGATGTGGGGTCTGGGACGCGCGGGTCAAGCGGGCAAGGCCAGATGATAGGCGTAATTTGGAAAGTGTGCTTGACATGTAAAGCTTGCTTGTCTAAGTCAAGCTAACTTGACAACAGGAGCTGCATTCATGACCTCACTCGAACTCACCCCCCGCATGGCGAAGAAGCGCTATATGGGCCGAATGCTGGGGGCGTCCCTCGGCTATGTCGGCTCGATCGTCGGGGCGGCCTTCCTGATCGAATCCGGCGATCCCATCACGCCGGTCACGGTTCTGGCCGCACTCGCGCCGGCCGCGTTCATCCTGTTGATGCTCGTCGCCGTCTGGCGCTATGTGGCCGAAGTCGACGAGGTCGCGCGCCACGACTATGTGCAGTCGATGCTCTTTGCGCTGTTCGGCATCCTCGCTCTGTCCGGCGGCTGGGGGCTTGTCGAACTATTCAACGAGGACCTGCCGCGACTGCCGGTCTTCTGGATCCTGCCCGTCTTCTTCGCGCTGTTCGGACTGGTCAATCTGATCCGCCATCGCCGTTGCATATAGAGGTCGGGTCCGTGGAAAACCGATTGAAGGATCTGCGCGCCGAGCGCGGCTGGAGCCAGGCGGTGCTGGGTGAACGGCTCAACATCTCCCGCCAGAGCGTCAATGCCATCGAAACGGGGCGGTACGATCCGTCCCTGCCGCTCGCCTTCCGCATCGCGCGTCTGTTCGGACAGCCGATCGAAGCGATCTTCGACGATAGGGAAGACGCGAAGCGCGCGGCGGAGTAGCCTCTAGGCAGGCTCCGGCTGGTAGGGCGGCGGGAAGACGCGCCAGCCGGGCAGGACGCGCAGCAGCTGGTTGCGCGCCGGATGCCACGCCACGCCCAGCAGCACGATCGCCGCGCCCAGCACGACGAGAGTGAGGCTCAGCACGTTGCCAATGTCCATGCCGGTCTGTCGCACCAGAAAGGCGATGGCAGCCCCGGCATAGAACAGGCTCGACACGATCAGCGCCCGGCGGTTGATGGCCAGACCGACCAGCGTCAGCCCACCCAGCGCGGCCAGGACGATCACCGCGTCGCGCTCGGAGAATGCCAGGGTCGGGATGATGTCGAACAGCATCTCCGTCTTGCTCGACACGGCCGATCCCACCAGCCCGTGAATGATCAGCGGGGCGGCCAGCAGGTGCAGCCAGAAGGCATTGTCCGCGAACCGGGTGCGCCGCTGCACGTCACGGCTGTCATAGAGCAGGGCGACCGCGAACACGCTCAGCCCCGCCAACACCATGACGGCCGTGAATTCCCGCCGCACGAGCGCAGGCGAAATCTGGAACAGCACGGCGAAGAGCAGGTAGATCAGGCTCACCGCGATCAGGGCGATGCAGAAGGGCAGGCGGATGCGCCAGTAGAACAAAGCCATCGCCCCGACCGTGATCAGTGCGGCCCCGATCCCGCCCAGGGACGCGATCCCGGCCAGCCCGGTCTGGGTGAACACCAGAAAGGCCAGCGCCGTGATCAGGGTGGGGAAGTGAGCGCGCTTCACCCGTCCGAAATATTCCGCCATCGCCCAAGCGGCCGCGGCCGCACCTAGAAAGACCGGGCCGCCGCCCAGCAGCCCGACGATGGCCGCCGTGCCGAGTGCCAGCAGGACCAGCCCCACACCGATGAAGACATCGCCGAAGGAGCGCAGAAAGCGCAGCTCGTCCTCATTGCCGATCTGGGGCGCGGACGGGGAAGCCTCCTCGGGCTCTCGGGAGGCCCAGTCCGTGCGCATGGCACGGGCCTGTGCGGCGGGGATGATCCCGGCCGCTTCGGCCGCGTCGATCTGCTCGGGCGTCAGTCGGGTGGGGGCAGGCTTGGGCACGGTCCGACCCTAGCCGGGACAGGGCGCGTGTCCAGTGCGGGCGAGGCTGGGAACGCTCAGGTGACGCTCAACTGACGCTCAGGCCCGGCCTATGCATCGCAGCGACTTGAAGGCGCTGCTGTCGCGCGGGAAGATCAGCGGCGCATCCGACACGCGCAGCGGATCGCGCATATGGTAGCCCTGGTCCGACCGGCCCAGGATCATCGCCCAGTGCGAGCGGCCATTGGGCAGGTAGAAGCGCACAAGCGGGTAGTCGCCCTTGGCGAGACAGCCCTGGATCAGAGGCTCGCTGACTGTGCTATGGAAGGTCGCCTTGACCCGGCCGCCGGAGACTTCGGAAATGCCCTTCCACTTCAGCAGGCCGCTATGGGTGAGATTGTCCGACCGCGTCAGGCGGCGGTTCAGTTCGCCCGGATCGATCGGAAAGCCCGCATTGGTCATGGCCATGGCGGCGGACGTGACCACGCAGCCCTCGCGCGCCATCGTGCCGCCGCCCCGGCCCAACCGGTCCTGTCCCCACCTCTTGTCGCCCTGGGCATAGGTGACCCGGTCCGACAGCAGACCGGGCAAGGCGGGGGACATATTGGGACGCGTCGGCAAGGACACGGAGGGCAGGCCCGTCCAGTCTGCGGCAGGCGCGCTGCGCGTGTGGGGCTGCGGGTAGTGGCCATAGTCCGGCATGCTGCCGCACCCGGCAAGGCTGGCAGCGGCCAGAAGACCGAAGGCGATAGGGGTCGAACGCATCATGGCGGACGCGATAGAGGCTCAGCCTTGCGATGGGGTTAAATGCGCGGGCGCAGGCGCTCACATTTATGTGTGACGCGTCAGCGCCTGCCGCGCCACCTCCTCGAAGCTGTGCATGGCCGCCATGAAGGGGAAGGGACCATGGCTGATCCGCGCCACCCCGAGGCGTGCCATCGCGTCGATGTCCGCACCGTCCGGTCCTGCCATCACGTTGAGGGGCAGGGAGATGGCCCCGGCCAGGGGCGCGATCAGATCTGCGGACAAACGCGGCGCGAAGAATCCGCTCGCCCCGGCCTCCCGGTAGGCCGCCGCCCGTGCAACGGCGTCGTCCAGAAGGCTTTCATGCATCTGGTTGTCGGGTTGCTTCAGGAACAGGTCGGTCCGGGCATTGATGAAGACGTCCACGCCGCAGGCCTCGGCCGCCCGGCGCAGGACCGCGATCCGTCCGGCCTGCGCCTCCACGGGATGCAGCCCGTCACCCCCGATGCGTTGATCCTCGAAGTTGATGCCGACCGCCCCAGCGTCGACCAAGCGTTTCAGATTGTCCGACAGGGCGTCCGGCATCTCGGCATAACCGCCCTCGAAATCGACGGTGAGAGGAACGTCGACGCTCGCGGCCATCCGCTCCGTGATCTGAACGAGGAAGGCGAACGGAATATGCTGGCCGTCCGCGAAGCCGTGCGCTTCCGCCACGCTGTGGCTGCCGGTCGCGACGGCCTTCGCCCCGGCCGCGACGCAGGCCCGCGCCGTTGCTGCGTCCCAGGCGTTGTAAAGGACGAGGGGGTCGGCCGGATCGTGCAGATCGTGGAAGGTTCGGGCGGGTCCGGATCGTGTCATGAGCGGACCCTTAGCAGGGTCGCGACACCCCTGCCGCCGAAAAACAGGCAGCATCATAAGAAGAGGGCGTCCTAGAGGGCTTCGATCAGGTTCTGCCCTCCTTCAGTCCGCGTCGCGAAGGTCTGCCCGATCGGGTCGGCCTGGATGAAATTCCCGGCCAGCGCGACATCGCCGCGCGCGTAGAAGCGCGCGCCATCGTCAGTCTCCCCGACGACGAGCACGCCCGTCTCCTCGCCGCGCCGGTATTCCACCGTGTAGGACAGCACACGCCCTTGCGGGTTCTCCCTCATCTCGATGCGGGCAGCAGACTCCGGATCGGCGCTGCGGTGGAAGGCGACCCTGTCCGGAGCCGTGCCCGAATAGCGGCCCGCCGCATGCTTGGAGGCCAGACCGCCATTGGCATAGACCACGGCCGTCCTGTCCGTCCCGCGCACGGCGGCATGCGCCTCGGCAACGGCATGCAGGGAGTAGCTGTTCCCGGGTCCGCCGAAGAAGGGCAGCCCGCCCGTCAGCGTCATCGTGTCGCTGTCCGAAAGTCCGAGAATGCGCTGCGCTTCCAGCGGCACGACAGGGAAACAGCTGTAGAGATCGTAGAGATCGGCGTCGCGTCCGACCCGCTCCAGCACCCGGCGTTGCGCCTCCGACCGGTCGAGCCGGGCCCGCTCCAGCGGGACGGGCTCCACGCACTGGTCATGCGCGTGCAGGAAGGTCACGTCCGTGCGGCCGGCCGCCCTGGCCCGGCCATAGGTCGTCAGGATCACGGCCGCGCCCAGATTGACCCCGTCGCGGGCCACCATGGCCTTGGTGTAGGGGCTGGCGATCATGGGATTGCTACGGGACGGCATAACGATGTCCTGCGCGGCGGGCGCGGTGCGGACGGCGGCGTAGGGGTTGTCGGCGGCGATGCGCGCGAACCTTTCCCACAAGGCGGCCATGCGGTCGCGGTAGGCGTCGGGGCTCTCCTGCAGCGCGGCGCGGCGGGCGGTCTCGAACAGGCCGTAATAGTAGACCGGAGCGCTGATGCGGTGGGCCATGGCGGCCATCGACACGCCAAACCCCTCGGCCGGGTTTTTAGGGACATAGGGACGGACGGGATCGAACGCCGTACCGCCCGTGCCGAACAGGCCCCGATCCTCCACGGTTTCCTCGGGCGTTTCGGACCAGTCGGGGGCTGCGCCCGCGCGCCCGGCCGCCTTTATGTTGGCGATGGCCTCCGCGCCGACGATGGCGACTGTCTCCACGCTTCCGTCCATCAGATGCTGCGCGGCCTCGGCGACCATGGTCTGCGGCGACTGCCCACCGACGAACCCGTACACGTGCCGGACCGCCTGCGCTCCGGCCCAGGCGCAGACGCTGGCCGGGAAGTTGGAAGACCGTCCGAACGGATTGGGAAAAGCCGGGCCGCTGTCGCCGAACAGGCGCACGCCGAAGCACAGGTCGAGCCTCCGGCCGGCCAGTCCTGCATCCGCGAACGCCCGGTCCAGCGCTTCGCCCGCCAGATCGGCGGGGCCGAACGCCGTGTCCAGATCGTCGGGAACCGGGCGCATGGCCTGGCCCGCGCCGATGATGACGGGAAGTCGGTCGAGAGTGCTCATGCGTGGCGGACTAGCAGAGCGGAAGGCGCGGTAAAGGCGCGACCGCTATTCAGCAGGGACGAGATGACCGTCCGCATCCCGTGTGTCCTCTTCGGCCTCCTCGCATGTCTCGGCGTCGCCTTCGCGGACCTTGCGGCAGTGATGGTTCAGCCAGCGGATGGCGTACCAGCCTATCACGAGGCCCGAAATCACGTTCGCGGCCGCGATGCCGCCATAGACACCCGGCTTGTCCGCCAGGCGCGCGCCGATCCAGGCCAGCGGCAGGAACAGGACGAGCGAGCGCACGATATTGTATCCCAGCGCGCGTTTGGCTTCGTCGATGCCGTTGAAGGCCGCGGCCGCGCAGATCACCATGCCATAGCCGAACAGCGAAAACGGAACGATGCGAAGATAGGTCTGGGCTTCCTCCGGAATGCCGCCGTCGGAATTGAACAGGCCGGCGATGCTGTCACCGAACATCCAGAGCGGCACGGCGACCAGCGCCGCCCAGCCCACGCAGACCCAATAGGAGATCTTAAGCGACCGCACGATCCGGTCCGGCTTGCCCGCGCCCCAGTTCTGCCCCGCAATGGGGGACAAGGCGGAGGACAGCGCCAGCAGCGGGATGGTCGCGATGACTTCCACCTGCGTGGCCACGCCGAAGGCCGCCACCGTGTCCTGCCCGAAAGTGGCCAGCAGGGCCGTGATGACGGTCAGGGTGAACGGGTGGACCATGTTGCCGAAACTGGCCGGCACGGCCACCTTGGCCGCGTCCCACCAGGACGGGATCATCCGGCGCAGGTCCGGGAGCGCCCAGTCCACCAGCCCCGCCTTCCACGTCACCATCCAGATGCCCGCGACCACGGTAAGGATCTGCGCGATCAGCGTCCCCGTCGCCGCGCCTTCGATGCCCATGTCCGGGAATGGCCCCACGCCGAACACCAGCAGGCCCGTGATGAGGATATTGAAGACCGATCCCGCGCTCATCACGATGGACGGCCACACCGAATTGCCTGTGGCGCGCACGATGAAGTCGCACATCATGGCGACCGTGAGGAACGGAACGGCCAAGAACCAGATGCGCATGTAGGTCAGGATGTAGTCCAGCGTGGTCTCGTCCGCGCCGATCAGCTTGAAGAGCGGTTCCGCGATCAGAAAGCCGATCGCCGCCACCGTTCCGGTGGTGAGGATGCCGA
The DNA here is from genome assembly GCA_049647245.1 of Litorimonas sp. Lineage (GTDB taxonomy): Bacteria > Pseudomonadota > Alphaproteobacteria > Caulobacterales > Maricaulaceae > Litorimonas. Next base: position 111 of record JBARXH010000029.1, on the reverse strand, counting down.
GCAGCAGCGTGTGCAGGGACAGGGTCCGGGCGGCCTCCCGGTCATCCTCGCCGATCGCCCGCGACACGAGCGACGCTCCCGCCGCCGACAGGCCGAGCGCGAGGCCGGAGA
>JBARXH010000028.1:0-4531 GCA_049647245.1 Litorimonas sp. | reverse complement strand
CTTCCAACACCGGCCGGATCAAGCGCGCCCACATCACCCGCGCCGCGCGGCAGCTCGCCATCCTCGTCTCCGCGTCCACCCCTGTGGAGGAGGCGTTGCGCATCACGGCCCTGCAGTTCGAACGCTCCGCCTTGCGAGGCGTGTTGCTGGACGCGCGCGCCCGGGTCATGGAAGGTGCGCGGCTGTCAGAAGCCTTGTCCCGCCATCCGCGTGTTTTCGATTCGCTGACGACTGCCATGGTGGCCGCCGGTGAGACGGCCGGGACACTCGGCCCCGTTCTGGAACGCCGCGCCGACGACATGGAGGCCGCCGACACGGTCCGCCGCAAGGTGATGGGCGCGACCGTCTATCCGGTCCTGCTGCTGGCCATCGCCCTGATCGTGACGACCATCCTGCTGACGCTGGTCGTGCCCAAGGTGGCGGAGCAGTTCACCGTGCTCGGCGAGGAGCTTCCGCCGCTGACGCGCGGCACGATCGCGGCATCCGAATTTCTCCAGTCCTGGTGGTTCGTGCTCGTCGGACTGGCTATGGCGGCCTATGCGCTGTTCGCAGTCTGGCGGAAGACGCTGGGCGGGCGGTTGCGCTGGGACGGGTTCAAGCTGAGCCTGCCCGTGATCGGCCGGATCATCCGCAATCTCGAAGCCGCGCGCTTTTCGCGCACCATTGCCGGTCTGGTGTCGGCCGGGACGCCGGCCCTGGCCGCGCTGGAAACGGCACGCCACACGCTGCGTAACCGCGTCATGCACGACGCCGTCGGAGACGCGACGGCCCGGGTGCGCGAAGGTGCGCCCGTGAGCGCGGCCCTGAAGCAGACGGGCGTGTTCCCGCCGCTCGTGGTCCAGATGGTGCTGGGCGGCGAAGCCTCCGGCCAGACGGGCGAGATGTTCGCCAAGTCCGCCGACTATCTGGAGTCAGAATTCGAAGCCGCCACGCAGGTCTTTCTCAGCCTGCTGGAACCGCTCATCATCATCGTACTCGGCGGCATTGTGCTAGTAATCGCCGCCGCCATCTTCCTGCCCATCCTGCAGCTCAACACGCTCAGCTTCTAGGAGCCCGACCTTGCCTCCCACACATCCACCCCGCCATGCCGAAGACGGCTTCACCCTGACGGAAGTGCTCGTCACCATGGCGATCATCGGCCTGCTGGCGACAGGCGTCGTGCTGGCCGTGCTGCCGCGCCTCGGCGATGCATCCGTGACCAAGGCGCGCGCCGACATCGCGTCCTATGAAACCGCGCTGGAGTTCTACCGTCTCGATCACTTCCGCTATCCGGACGAGCAGGTGGGCCTGAGCGCGCTGGTCGAGGCTCCGGCCGGCGTGGACGCATCGAAATATCCGGAAGAAGGCTATGTCCAGCAGCTGCGCGACGATCCGTGGGGCAATCCCTACATCTACCGCAATCCGGGCGACAACGGGGCGTTCGACATTCTGAGCTACGGCGCGGACGGCGTCGAAGGCGGGGAAGGCCCCGATGCCGATATCGGCAACTGGCAGTAGGCACGCCGCGCCGCGCCGCGACGACGGCTTCAGCCTCGTCGAGCTTCTGGCGGTCCTCGCCATCCTGTCGCTTATGGTGGGCGCGGTGGTACTGAACCTGCCCGCCCCCCGCAGCGCGGCCGACCGTCAGAGCGAGGCCTTGGCCGCCCAGCTGTCGCGCTTCGTCGATGACGGAGCGGTGGCGGGCGAAATGCGCGCGCTCGAACTGGACCCGGAGGGCCTCTCCCTGCTGCGCCATGACGGGCTCGCCTGGCAGGACATGGCAGAAACACCGTGGCCGGATGCGGTCCGGATCCGCCTGGAACGGGACGGCGACCCGGTCGACCTGTCGGAGGCGGAACAGTCCCGCCTTCTGTTCGAGCCCTACGGTGCCGTGCCGGACTTCGCCCTCGTCCTCGCGGGGCGCGACGCGGACTATGTCCTGAGTGCGGACGAGCGCGGGCGGATCCGGCGCGAGGTCCGGCCATGATGCGTAGCCCCTCCAAGACCGAGAGCGGCTTCACCCTGGTCGAGGTCCTGGTCAGCCTCGCCATCTTCAGCCTCGCCATCGTCGGGATGAACCGGGCGGCGACCTTGGCCGTGAAGGGAACGAGCGATCTGCAGACCCGTACCCATGCGGGGTTCGTCGCCGACAATGCCGTGGTCCTGTCACGGATGGACCGCCTGCGCGTCGGCACGGAGCGCACGGAGGCCGCATCCGGCGGGATGGCGTTCGAGGTCGAAGTGGAAACGGTCACGACGGACCTGACGGGCTTCTACGAACTGCGCGTCCGGGTGCGCGAGGCCGAGCGCGACCGGGTCATGGCCGACCGCCGGGCTTTCCGATATGAACGGCCGCCCGATGGCACGGGCGAGACTCCATGACCTCGCGGCCTGAAAAATCCTCGGAGAGCGGCTTCACTCTGGTCGAAGTGCTGATCTCCATGCTGATCTTCTCCCTGATCAGCGTCGGGGCGTTGATCGCGCTGACGACGACGCTGGATGCACGCGATGCGGCGACACGGAGATTGGACGCGGTGGACCGGCTGGCCGCCACCCGGCGCGTCATGGCGGATGATTTCGCCGCCATGGTCCGGCGGCAGAACCGCGACGGGCTGGGCGGCTTCATCGACCAAAGCCGCGCCGGCGCGCTGGGTCGTGGGTTCCAGCTGACCCGCCGCGCCCGACCCAATCCCGACGGCGCATTCGCCCGCGGGGACCTGCTGCGCGTGTCGTGGCGTGTGGAGGGCGACCGGCTGATCCGGTCCTTCCTGCCTCACGAAAACCCCGCCACGGTTGCGGATCCGGTCGACCGGATCGTGCTGGACGGCGTCACGCGCATGGAGGTGGACCCGGTCTTGCCGCAAGATCCCGGTGCGCGTGCGCAGTTCGGTGGAGTTCCGACGACCGACGCGCTACTGCAGGGCGACGGGGCGGTTTCTATTACCCTCACCCACGCGGACGGGTCCACCACACGCCACGTCTTCGAGTTGCCGCGTGGCTAGGTCCCGCGACGATGGAACCGTGCTGCTGAGCACCTTGCTGGTCCTGAGCCTGATGAGCGCGGTTGCGCTCGCCCTGCTCGCCACGGTGCAGACCTCCGTGACGCGCACCGCGCAGCTGGGCGCGGCGGCGCAGGCCGATCTCTATGCGCGCGGCGCGGCCGACTTCGTGCAGAGTCAGATGGACGCGATCGGCGGCACGGACGACGCACTGCTCAATGCGCGGCTCGCCCAGCCGGAAAGTTTCACCCTGCCATTCGAGAACGGCGCGATCATCGCCACCGTGTCCGACGGGACCCATTGTTTCCGGCTCAGCGCCCTGTCGACATCCAATGGGACAGGATCGGACACGGCGCAGGCGCGCTTCCAGTCGCTGATGGAGGCGGTGGGCGTGGACCGCAACCGGGCGGCGCGCATCGCGGCCGCGGCCGTGGACTGGGTGGACACCGACTCCGAGACGCGGCCCGGCGGCGCCGAAGACGGTCCCTACCTGTCGCGGCGGGACGGACCGCACCGCACGGCCAACGTCCCGATGCAGTCCGTCACGGAACTGCGCGCGGTGGAGGGCATGGACGAAGCCCTGTTCCGGTTGCTGCTCCCGCATGTCTGCATCGGTGCGCCGGGCGTGCCGACGCCGTTCAACATCAATACGGCGACCGAGGATCACGCGCTCGTCCTGGCGGCTCTGCTGGGCGGGGGGCGAGAAGCGGAAACCGCCGCGCTGGCGCTCATCCGCGCCCGACCGGGCGACGGCTACACGGCGGAGAGCCTCGCTGCCGCACCCGCCTTGCAGGACTTCGACAATGCCGGTGTGAACCCGGCGGCTGTCGTCGTGTACGGGCCCGAACGGCTGGTCGCGGAAGTGGTGGTGCGGTTCGACACGGCGGAGCGAATGCAGCTTCTGGCGTTCGAAGGGCTGGACAGCCGCACGCCCGACCTCACATATCGCAGCTGGGGCGCGGACGAGTTTCCGTCCCTGGCCCGGGCGCGTCTCGCCCAGCGCGGAAACCCGGCCGAGGGCCGGGCAACAGGGGGAACGACGCAGTGACGGATACGCTACTCATCCTGTCCGGCGATCCGGACGGCGATGCGCTTCTCCTCCAGCGCAACGGCATGGCACAGCGCGGCGATGCGGACGCGCTGGCCGCCGCCGGAAACGGGCCTCTGGCGCTCGTCCTGCCGGGACAGCAGGTGCGGGCGTTTCTGACGGACATGCCCGCCAAGGTGCGCGCGGCGGACCGCGACAGCATTGCCCGCTTCGCCCATGAAGACCGCATCGCCACAGACATGGACGCGCTGCATGTGGTCATCGGCCGGGCAGATGGGGACTCGCCCGGCGCCGTGCAGACCTTGATGGTGGCCCGTGCCGACCTGCAAGCCGCGATCGAACGCTTCGACCCGGCATCGGTTTTCGCGGATTTCGACCTGTTGTCCGGGTTCGGCACCGACCCCGTGAGCCTGCTCGACAGGGTGGTCACGCCCGGCCCGATGGGCGAGGCAGTGGACGCCGACTGGTCCGACGTGGCGGGAACCCTCCATGACGACGGCACGCT
>JBARXH010000027.1:0-22037 GCA_049647245.1 Litorimonas sp. | reverse complement strand
GGACGCAGCGCCGCGGCCGCGATGGCCGCGCGCATGGAGGTCGGGTTGGCGTTGTAGCTCTCGTCGATCAGCGTCGCCGCGCCATCGGACACGGCCAGCTCGGACAGATTGCCCCGCCCCTCGCTCGCGCTCACGCCCGACAGGGCGCGCGCGGCCTGCTCGAGGTCGAGACCCAGTGCGTGGGCGACGGCGATGCAGGCGACCGTATTGTAGTCCCAATGCGCGCCTGCCACGGCCAGCTCCACCGTCAGAGCCTCCCCAGCGACATCCAGACGGACCGTGCCGCCGTCGGCGCGATGATCAGACCCGGTGATGCGGACGTCCGCCCGGTCCGCCCAGCCGAACGTCAGAACGCGCAGCCCTTCGGACTGGGCCATGATGTGCGGCGTGAATTCATTGTCGGCGTTCAGGATGAAGGCCCCGCCCTCGACCAGGCCATGCCGGATCTCGGCCTTGGCGTCGGCAATGCCTTCGAGGCTGTCGAAATTCTCGCGGTGGGCCTCGCCGACCGTCGTGATGACGGCGACATGAGGCGCGACCTGGAGCGACAGGTCGGTCAGCTCGCCCGCATGGTTCATGCCCGTCTCGAACACGCCGAACCGCGTGTCCTGCGGCATCGTCGCCAGCGTGATCGGCACGCCGAAATGGTTGTTGAAGGAACGGATGGATTTGTGGGTCGGCGCGAACGCGCCCAGCATCACGGCGAGCGCGTCCTTGACGCTGGTCTTGCCGACCGATCCCGTGACCGCGATGCGGTGCGCCGCGCAGCGGTCCCGTCCGGCCCGGCCCAGCGCGCGCAGGGCCTCCATCGTGTCGCCCACGATCACTGCAGGCCCGTCCACGGGACGTTCGGACAGAACGCCGCCCGCTCCAGCCGTCACCGCAGCCGGGATGAAGTCGTGGCCATCGCGCACGTCCTTGAGCGGGACGAACAGATCGCCCGGTTGCAGGCTGCGCGTGTCGATGGACAGGCCCGTCGCCTCGAAAGTGCCCTGCGCGCGGCCGCCCGTCGCCGCCGCGATCTCCGCCGATGTCCAGAGCGCGCTCACGCCAGCAAGTCCTGCACCACGGTGACGTCGTTGAACGGGATGACCGTGTCGCCCACGATCTGGCCCTGTTCGTGGCCCTTGCCCGCGACGACCAGGCAGTCGCCCGGCTCCAGGCGGCGCAGACCTTCGGCGATGGCGGCGCGGCGGTCGCCGATTTCGGTCGCCCCGATGCAACCTTTCAGCACCTCGGCGCGGATGGCGGCCGGATCTTCGCTGCGCGGATTGTCGTCCGTGACGATCACGTCGTCGGCGAACTTGCAGGCGGCCGCGCCCATCTTGGAGCGCTTGTCCGGGTCGCGGTCCCCGCCACAGCCGAACACCACGCGCAGCCGGCCCTCCACGTGCGGCCGCACGGACCGCAGCAGCTTCGACAGCCCGTCTTCCGTATGGGCGAAATCCACGAAGACCGGCGCGCCGTTGGCCTTCACGGCCGCCCGCTCCAGCCGTCCGGCCACGCCCGTCAGCCCTTCGAGCCCGCGCAGGGCGTCCGCCTTGGAAACACCCGTGACCAGAGCAAGGCCCAGCGCCGTGACCGCGTTCAAGGCCTGAAACTCAGCCGCCAGTGGCAGTTCGACCGTATGATGGTCGCCGTCGATGACCAGCGTGAGCATCTGCGAGGCGGCGCGCGGCATGATTTCGGCGATGCGCACATCGCGCCCGGCCCAGCCGACGCTGGTGACGGGAAAACCGCGCTCCACGCACATGTCGTGCAGGGTCCGCCCTGCCTCGTCATCCACCATCACGACCACGGGCCGCCCCTCGGGCAGCAGTTCGGTGAACAGTCGGGCCTTCGCCTCGAAATAGGCTTCGGGCGTGCCGTGATAGTCGTAATGATCCTGCGTGAGATTGGTGAAACCGGCGGCGGCGATCTCGACCTCGTCCATGCGGCGCTGATCGAGCCCGTGCGACGACGCTTCCATGGCGGCGTGGGTGATGCCGTCCGCCTCCAGCCCCTGCAGGGTCCGATGCAGCGCCAGCGCGTCCGGCGTGGTGTGGCTCATGGGGGCCAGACCGCCCGCCGTGCGCACGCCCAACGTCCCGAAACAGGCAGCCTTGCGGCACGTGGACTGCCAGATCTGGCGGAGGAATTCGACCGTGGAGCTCTTGCCGTTCGTTCCCGTCACGGCGACCACCGTTCCGGGCTGTCCCGGATGCAGACGGTGGGCGAAGCGCGCATAGTCGCGGCGCGGATCCTCGCTGGCGATCAGCGGCAGGCCTTGCGCGTCCGCGTCCGGCGTGGACAGGACCGCGATGGCCCCGTTATTGACGGCCTGCGGGATGAAGTCCCGGCCATCGAGGGCCGAGCCCGGCAGGGCGGCGAAGACGAAGCCCGGCTCCACGGTCCGGGAGTCGCAGGACAGGCCCCGCACGGGAACGGCCTGGTCAAGGCCGAAATCGGTCAATGTCAACGTCATCGCAGCGCCTCCAGCGGTGCATGGGCATCGACTGCCATGACGTCGCGTCCGGGCAGGTCACGCGACCCGGGCAGCATCGGGCCGATCCGTTCGATGATGGCCCCCGCCGTGGGCGCCGCATTCCAGCCGGCCGTGGCGTAGCCATGGGTTTCAGGCAAGCCCTTGGGCTCGTCCAGTGTCACGATCATGGCGTAGCGCGGGCTGGAATGGGGAAAGGCCGCGACGAAAGAGGTCACGAGCCGGTCCGTGTCGTAGCCGCCGCGCATCGGCTTTTCCGCCGTGCCGGTCTTCCCCATCACGCCGAAGCCCGGAACGTCCGCCTTGCCACCCGTGCCGTCCGTGACGGTCAGGCGCATCATGTCCGCCAGGTCGCGCGACACGGCGCTTGAGAAGACGCGGTGCATCTCCGGCGGGCGGGTCACGTCGCGCATCACCACGGTCGGTGCGACGTAGAGTCCGTCATTCAGCAGCGCGCCGATGGCGGCCGTCAGCGCCAGCGGGGTGACGGAAATGCCGTGGCCGTAGGAGACGGTCACGGTCGCCATTTCGCCCCAGTGGCGCTGGATCTGCGGGCGGGCGCTCTCCGACAGCTCATACGGCACGCGGTCCATCAGGCCGAGGCTGCGGAGGTAGTGCTGCATCTGCGCCTTGCCGATGCGCTGCGCCAGCATGGCCGTGCCGCGGTTGGACGATTCCGCGAGCACGAAGTCGAGATTGAGCGGTTCCGACGCCGGGTGGTCGTCGCGGATGAACTTGTTCAACACCTTGTAGGGCTTGTGCACGTCGAACATCTCGTCGCGCTGTGTCAGACCGTCCTCCAGCGCCATGGCGACCGTCAGCGGCTTGAAGACCGAGCCAAGATCGTAGGTGGACATGGCGGCGTGGTTGAAACGGGCTTCGGGCGTCGCCGCACCGTAATCGTTGGAATTGAAGTCCGGCACGGAGACCATGGCCAGGATTTCGCCAGACCGGAGGTCCAGCACGACGGAGGCCGCGGACTGGGCACCGAAATGCTCCACGCTTCTTTGCAATTCCTCCGCGACCGCGAACTGGACCCGGCCGTCCATAGCCAGCGTCAGGGCGGGGGCGGCGTCCGTGGTCAGGCGGTCGTCGAAGGCCCGCTCCACCCCGGCGGCCCCGGCCATGTCGATATCCGTCCAGCCCAGCATGTGCGCGGCCAGCGGCGCGTTGGGGTAGGCGCGCTTGGGTTCGCGGCGAAAGCCCAGCCCCGGATTCCCGAGCTCGAACACGGCCTGGCGCTCCTTGGGCGACAATCCCCGGTCGATCCAGACAAAGGCCCGCTCGCTGGCCAGCTGATCGGCCACGCGCTGTGCGTCCAGACCGGGACGGATGCGCGCGAGACCTTCGGCCGTGGCCTGCGGATTCCAGATGCGCGACGGCTCGGCATAGAGCGAGTAGCTCGACAGGGTCGTGGCCAGCAGCATCCCGTTGCGGTCGGTGATGTCCGCGCGGTGATGGACGATCTCCTGCGGGGCGGCGCGCAGATGGGCGGCGGGCGACAGGAGCGCCACTTCGGCTAGGCGCGCCACGACAAGTCCCATCATGGCAAGAAAGACGATCAGGCTGATCCGGATGCGGATCCGCCCTTCGGACACGCTGACATGGTCGATATCGGCCAGGGCGACGGAGCGCGTGCGGGAAAAGGGCGAGAGGCTCACGGCGCGTCCCCGATCGGCGGGGCGGCTTGCGCGTCCAGTTCGGGCAGGGTCGAGACCGTATCCGTGCTGATCGGAGTCAGGCCGAGGCGGTCTTGCGACAGGCGGCGCAACCGGTCGGGATTGGCCAGCACGGCCCGCTCCGCCACCAGCACGGCTATGGCGGCCTCGTGCTCGGCGATTCGGGCTTCCAGGGATGCGACCTCTGCGCGGGCGTCCTGCGCCCGGCTCTTCACGAAGAACAGACCCATGGTGAGGCTCAGGCCCAGCACGATCAGCAGGAACAGCCCCAGGCGGCGCGAGGCACGCTCCACCGGGGTGTAGACGTAAGGCGCGCCGCTCATGCCAATTGCTCCAGCGTCGGAAGTGTGGTGCGGGGCGGATGCCAGCTGGCGGCGTCGCACTCCTGGGCGGGCGCATCGGTGCGCACGGCCAGACGCAGCTTGGCGGAGCGCGACCGGGGGTTTTCCGACTCCTCGCGCTTGCCCGGCTTCACGACGGATCGGCGTGGCAGGGTGAAGCTCGGCTTCGGCCCGGTGCGCGTGACAGCCGGAGCATAGCGGGAGCCGCCTTCCACCTCTCCGGCCCGGTCGCGCAGGAACTGCTTGGCGATCCGGTCTTCGAGCGAATGGAAGGTCACGACGACCATGCGGCCACCCGGCTTCAGCAGCGTCTCCGCCGCGCACAGCCCCCGGTAGAGTTCGCCCAGCTCGTCGTTCACGAAGATGCGCAAGGCCTGGAAGACGCGGGTGGCGGGATGGATCTTGCCGCTGCGTCCGATGGCGGCCTCGATCAGCTCGGCCAGCTGCGCCGTCGTTTCGATCAGAGCTTCCTCGCGGGCCTCCACGATGCGGCGGGCGGCCCGGCGCGCGTGACGTTCCTCGCCATAGACCTTGAACACTGTCGCCAGCTCGGCCTCGCTCAGCTGCATGACGGCATCGCGCGCCGTCGGTCCGGACCGGCTCATGCGCATGTCGAGCGGGCCGTCCTTCTGAAAGGAGAAGCCGCGCTCCGCCTGGTCGATCTGCATGGAGGACACGCCGATATCGAAAACGACGACGTCGGCCTTGGGCAGATCGTGCCGGTCCATCCGTGAAAAGGGCGTCTCAACGAGCTGGAAGCGTCCGTCATAGTGACGCGCCAAGGCGTCCGCGCGCGGGCGCACGGTCGGGTCGCGGTCCAGCCCGGTGACATGGCAGTCCGCCGCCTTCAGAAACGCTTCGCTGTAGCCGCCATGGCCGAAGGTCGCGTCCACGACGTGCTCGCCGTCCTTCACGGCGGCGGCGTGGAGGACCTCCTCCAGCATGACCGGGATATGCGGCCGCTCTACGGCCTTGGTGTTTAGCGGGGCGCTCACGGGCGCACCACACCCATGACCAGGGGCGAGGCCTTCACCGTGTCGCGCATGGCGGCCTTTCGGGCCTCGTGCGCTTCGGGCTCCCAGATCTGGAAACGGTTGCCGAGGCCGACGAAGGTGGCGGACGCGCTTAATCCCGCATGGTCGCGCAAGGCCTCGGGCAGGACGACCCGGCCCGTCTTGTCATAGCCGAGCTTGCGGGCTTCGCCGAGCAGCATGACCTGCTGGGCTTCCGCCTCTTCGGGCGACAGCGAACCGTCGGAGACGCGGTCGAAAATCTCGCGTTGGATAGAATCCATTAACGCCTGTCCCCCACCCTCGAGGAACGCGCCGCGCACGCTCGGCCAGACATAGATGGCGGCGTCACTGCCCAGCGTGTCGCGGAAAGCGGACGGAACGGACGTCCGCCCCTTGGCGTCGATCGAATGTGTCGATGTCGACAGGAACATGGAGCCACCTCGCGCACGGCCCGCCGGTCAGGGATGGGGCGGGCCGTGGCATTTGATGGGATACCGTGGGAAATCATGGTCATCAACGCCACCTTCAACTTTTGTTAGGTATATTTCCCGGAACGTTAATAGACTGTGAGTCCTGTGGATAAGACGGACTCTCCGTTGGGATTCAACGTCCTTGCCTGTGGGCGGGTGGAAGAGAAGTGTCAGAGGGCCTGTAAGCCGGGTTCTGTCCGGCGAAGAAACTTCGCCTGTGCGGCCATTCATCTGGGCGGATCGTCACCGATCCGCTCGTGCAACCGACCCGGGCGACACCGGCAAAGCCCGGCATGTGCCGCCCCTATTTGGTCTTGCTCCGGATGGGGTTTACCGAGGCGGCCCGCCTTGCGGCGGGCCCGGTGCGCTCTTACCGCACCCTTTCAGCTTTTCCCCGAACGAACCGGGGTAGTCTTCTCTCTGTGGCACTGTCCCTGGGGTCGCCCCCGCCGGGCGTTACCCGGCATCCTGCTTTGCTGGAGCCCGGACTTTCCTCTCGCCGCAAGGGCGAGCGGCCGCCCGGCCCTCTGACCCGCGCTACATGGCGCACCGGGGCGAGACGTCAAGGCCACTCCGCCGCATCGGCGTGAAGTCGCCGCGCGGGGCAGTCCCAGCGCATGGGCAGATCGGCCGGAAAGCGGAGGCGCCGCGCCGGACCCCAGTCCGTCGTTTCCAAGCCGGGCGCGAGGTCCGCTTCGGATATGTGGGCGAGTTCCGTCCCGTCATTGTCGGCAGGAACCGACGCCAATAGCGCGGACGTGCGGGCAAGCGAGAGCCGGGCCTGCGCACCCCGTCCGACGCGCAACGCACGCAAGACTGCTGCCGCCATGAGGTAACCCGTCGCGAAGTCCAGCGCCTGCACCGGCAGGGGCACGGGCGCGTCTTCGCCTTTCCAGATCATGCCGCGATGCGCGATGCCGCTGCTCATCTGCACGAGGCTGTCGAAGCCGCGCCGGCCCGTCCACGGTCCCGTCCAGCCATAGGCGTTGAGCGCCACGTCGATCAGAGCGGGGTTAGTCGCGCGGCGGACCTCCTCGCCCAGACCCAGCCGCTCCAGCGCATCGCGTCGGTAGCCGTGGACCATCACGTCGGCCTCTCCGATCAAAGCGAGCAGGCGGCGCTTCCCCTCGTCCGTCTTCAGGTCCAGCGTGGCCAGCCGCTTGCCGGGCGTGACTTCGGTCTCCACCAGCGCTTCGCCCCATCCGGGCGGATCGATGCGCAGCACGTCCGCGCCGAAGCCCGCGAGGGTGCGCGTGCAAACAGGCCCCGCCAGCACGCGGGTCAGGTCAAGCACCCTCAGCCCGGCCAAGGGCCGATCCGGCGCGCCGCCCGTCCAGTGGATCGGTTCGCCTGCCTCCGTCCAGGCGATCAACGGCTCCTGAGCGACGGCCCGGCCTTGCGGGTGATCCCGCCAGTCCTCCAGGCTCATCAAGCGGGCGGCGCATCCACTTTGCGCAACGATAGCTGTCTCGACGGCTTCGGCGCTCAGGCGCGATATGACGGCCTCGACCGCGGCCCGCTCCGGCGCGCAGTCCAGCGCGCGCAGCGCTGCCGCCTTGTGATGCGGGGCGTTGGTGTGAAGGCGGACGAAGCCGTCGGCCGCCTTGTAGATGCCGGCCAGATCGTCCCAGACCGGGGGCAGGTCCCAGCCCTGCGGCTGCACGGTGAAACCGAACCAGAGCGAGGCGAGACGGCTATCGAGGGTGATGGGTCGGTCCCGCTTCGCGAGTGCGGCGGCTTCGGCACAGGCCGCGCCGATGGAGGCGACGGCCAGATCGGAGACGGCGAAGGCGGAGGGCCAGCGCCCTTCCCCGGATACGAGATATTCGGGCGAGACTGACCCGGCTGCGCCCAGCGCCGCCGCGATCTGCCGTCGCAATTCCATCAGTTGAGTATATTCATCAGTTAATCTGGGCGCCCGGCTCCAGGGAGGGTGTGCCGCCGAGCAGGATGCCGGAGAGCTGCGCCGCATCGGCCGGCGTCCAGTCAATGGGGTCCGGCTGGGCCGTCAGCGCATGGCGTAGAACCTCGTCGACCGAGCCCACCGGAATGATGGACAGCTCGTCTTTCACATTGTCCGGAATCTCCGCGAGGTCCTTTTCGTTCTCCTCCGGGATCAGCACCGTGGACACGCCGCCGCGCAGCGCCGCGAGGAGTTTCTCTTTCAGCCCGCCGATCGGCAGCACGCGCCCGCGCAGCGTGACCTCGCCCGTCATGGCGACTTCGGAGCGCACGGGAATGCCCGTCAGGACGCTGACCATGGCCGTGACCATGGCGATGCCCGCGCTGGGTCCGTCCTTGGGCGTCGCGCCTTCGGGAACGTGCACGTGAATGTCGCGGGACCGGAACTCGCGCGGGTTGATGCCCAGCTCAGGCGCGCGCGCCTGGACATAGGAGTTGGCCGCCGAGATCGACTCCTTCATGACGTCCTTCAGATTGCCTGTCACCGTCATCTTGCCCCGGCCCGACATGGACACGGCCTCGATGGTCAGCAGGTCGCCGCCCACTTCGGTCCAGGCGAGGCCCGTCACCACGCCGATCTGGTCTTCCGTGTCGGTCCGGCCGAAGCGGAACTTCTTCACGCCGAGGAAATCGCCGATATTCTCGGGCGTCACGGCGATGGACGGGCTCTCGCCCTTGATGATGAAGGTCAGCGCCTTGCGGGCCAGCCGCGCGATCTCGCGCTTGAGCGAGCGCACGCCCGCCTCGCGCGTGTAGTAGCGGATGATCTCTCGAACTGCGTCGTCGGACACGTCGAACTCGTCCGCCTTCAGGCCGTTTTCCTTGACCTGTTCGGGGATCAGGTGTCGGCGCGCGATCTCGACCTTTTCGTCTTCCGTGTAGCCCGGAATGCGGATGATCTCCATCCGGTCGAGAAGCGGCTGCGGCATGTTCAGGCTGTTGGCCGTGGTGATGAACATTACGTCGGACAGGTCGTAGTCCACGTCCAGATAATGGTCGTTGAACGTGTCGTTCTGTTCGGGATCCAGCACTTCGAGCAGCGCCGCGCTCGGGTCGCCCCGGTGATCGCTGCCCATCTTGTCGATCTCGTCGAACAGGAAGAGCGGATTGACGTATTTCGCCTTCTTCATGGACTGGATGACCCGGCCCGGCATGGAGCCGATATAGGTCCGGCGGTGACCGCGGATTTCGCTTTCGTCCCGGACGCCGCCGAGGGAGACACGCACGAATTCGCGCCCCGTCGCCTTGGCGACCGACTTGCCCAGCGAGGTCTTGCCGACGCCGGGCGGGCCGACGAGGCAGAGGATCGGGCCCTTCACCTTTTTGGTGCGCGTCTGCACGGCGAGATGCTCGATAATGCGTTCCTTGACCTTGTCGAGGCCGTAGTGATCCGCGTCGAGAATGGCCTGTGCCTTGGCGAGGTCGCGCTGCACGCGCTTCTTCTTGCCCCACGGCACGCTCAGCATCCAGTCGATGTAGTTGCGCGACACGTTGGCTTCCGCGCTCATCGGGCTCATCTGGCGGAGCTTCTTGATCTCGGCGGTCAGCTTCTCGCGGGCCTCGTTCGTCAGCTTGGTCTTTTCGACCTTTTCCGTCAGCTCCGCGATCTCGTCGGTCTCGTCCCCGCCAAGCTCGCTCTTGATCGCCTTCATCTGCTCGTTGAGGTAATATTCGCGCTGCGTCTTCTCCATCTGGCGCTTGACGCGGCTGCGGATCTTCTTCTCGACCTTCAGCACGCTGGTCTCGCCGCCGATGACGTCCATGATCTGGGCGAGACGCTCCGCCGGGTCGGGCGTCTCCAGCAGGCGCTGCTTGGCCTCCAGGTCCGCGCCCAGATGCACCGCGACCGTGTCCGCGAGCTTGGACGGATCGGTCGTGTCCACCACGGAGGCGACGACTTCCTCGGCAATCCGGTTGTTGACCTTGCCGAAGTCGGCGAAGGCCTCGCGCACTTCCTTGGCGAGCGCGCGCGACTTGGCGGCGTCGAACTCGGTCGGCAGCGGCTCCAGCGTCCCTTCCACATAGCCGTCGGCTTCGGACATGGCGGTGATGTGCGCGCGTTCCTGGCCTTCGACCAGGACGCGGACCGTGCCGTCCGGCAGCTTCAGCAGCTGCATGATCTTGGCGATGCAGCCATGCTCGAACAGGTCCGCCGCTTCGGGTTCGTCCGTCGCGCTGTCGCGCTGCGTCAGCAGGAAGATGTGCTTGTCCGCCCGCATCACCTCTTCCAGCGCGCGGATCGACTTCTCCCGCCCCACGAAGAGCGGCACGACCATGTGCGGGAACACGACGATGTCGCGAAGCGGAAGGACGGGAAGGGTTTGCGTCATGGGGCTGGGTGCGGCTTTCCGAGTGGGGCGATGGGTTGCGCCACAAGTTGGGAGACCGCGCGGGCAAGCGCAAGACCGGGAGTCAGGAAAGCCCGTGTGTCCTTCGCGCAGCAGCGACGGTGCGACCCCGGGGCATTGTCCGGGGCGAGCCAGCGTTTTGGGGCCTTCCCGCGAGGGATCGGAACGCTTTTCGTGTGCCACTCCGGTGAAACCGAGGGCTCGGGTGGAGTGAATGACGGTTTGCGGGAGACGGCACGTGTTCCGGCCCCTCGCGAAGAAGGGTTCATCGGCTTGTTCAGATCAGCCGCGAACAGGCCTGTTGTACGCGCAATGGCAAGGGGCGCGGATGGGATTGCGGGAGAAAAGCTGGAGTCCGAACGAAAGCAAGCGGTTGGTCCGGTAAGCTTATGTGTGTTGGCGCGGATGAATCGGAAGGATGGACCCAACGTTCGTTGGGTGAGCGGAAGGAAGGGAGTAACCGCCCCTAGCGCAGGACCCGTCCCGCAACCGCGTCGAGCTTCGCGATCAGGTCCGGATCGCGCGCGTCCGGACCGGTGATGATCGCCACGTCGAGATTGGTCTCGATCCCGCTGGGGCATGGCGTGCGGTTCGTGCCGGACAGGCGTTCGCACAGGGTGCGCACCGCAGCGCCGGCCGTGGCGGCATTCTGCTGAAGGATGGCGATGACGCTTGCGACGTCCACGCTGCCATGGTCGGGATGCCAGCAGTCATAGTCCGTCACCATGGCCAGCGTCGCGTAGGGCAGCTCGGCTTCGCGGGCGAGCTTGGCTTCGGGCATGTTGGTCATGCCGATCACGTCGCAGCCCCACTGGCGGTAGAGGGCGCTCTCGGCGCGCGTGCTGAATTGCGGGCCTTCGATGGCGATGTAGGTGCCGCCCCGGTGGACGGTCGCACCTGCATGTTCCGCCGCGTCCGCCGCCAGTCCGGACAGACGGTCGCAGACGGGGTCGGCCACGCTGACATGGGCGACGCAGCCGGGGCCGAAAAAGCTCTTCTCCCGGGCGAAAGTGCGGTCGATGAACTGGTCCACCGCGACGAAATGGCCGGGCGCGTAGGCCTCCTTGAGCGATCCGACCGCGCTGATGGACAGCACGTCCGTGCAGCCCGCGCGCTTCAGCGCGTCGATGTTGGCGCGGTAGTTGACCGAGGTCGGAGACAGGGCGTGGCCGCGGCCATGGCGCGGCAGGAAACGGAGGCGGACGTCGCCATAATCGGCAAACAGGATGTCGTCGCTCGGCGCGCCCCAGGGCGTGTCGATGGACACCCATTGCTGGTTCTGAAGCCCGTCGATCGCGTAGAGGCCGGACCCGCCGAGGATCCCGAGGGTCCACCCTGCCATGTCAGCGGCGCCCTGTCTCAGCGACGGTCATCAATGATGGCCGCCCGGCACGGCCGCCGGGTCGAGCTTGAACACACGGTCGCAATATTTGCAGATCACGAAGTCGTCCTCGCCCATGTCGAGCCAGGTCACGGGGTGGCCCAGAGCCCCGCCGCCACCGTCGCATTTGACGTATTTCTGTCCGACCACGACCACATCCTTTTCCTCGGCTTCGAGGCGGGGTCTGGGCGAAATGTTTCTGGCGACCATGGTGCGGCGTTCCTTGTCCCTGAATGGTTGTCGTCGGACGGTCCCGCGTCTAAGCGCGGTCCCCATGCAAGACAAGTCATTAGACCCGGCCGGACCGGACACGCCCGCCATCGAACTGATCGGCCTGTCCAAGACCTACGCCGCGTCCAAGAAGGCCCCGGCAAAGACGGCGCTTCACGGCATCGACCTGACCGTCCCGCGCGGGTCGATCTTCGGCCTGCTGGGTCCCAATGGGGCGGGCAAGTCGACGGCGATCAACATTCTTGCCGGACTGGTCAACAAGACGTCCGGCACGGCGCGGATCATGGGGCACGACATCGTCACCGACACGCGCGCGGCGCGCGCTTCCATCGGCATCGTCCCGCAGGAGATCGCCATGGACGTCTTCTTCACGCCCTACCAGGCGCTGGAGCTGCAGGCGGGCTATTACGGCGTGCCCAAGGCGGAACGCCGCAGCGACGAGATCCTCGAAGCGCTCGGCCTGTCGGACAAGCGCGACGCCTATGTGCGCCAGCTCTCGGGCGGGATGAAGCGCCGCCTGCTGATCGCCAAGGCGCTGGTCCACAACCCGCCCGTGCTGATTCTCGACGAACCCACGGCGGGCGTGGACATCGAACTGCGCCGCCAGCTCTGGGACTATGTGCAGGTGCTGCACGAGCGTGGCACGACCATCATCCTGACCACGCACTATCTGGAAGAAGCGGAAGAGCTTTGCGACCAGATCGCCATCATCCACCAGGGCCGGATCGTCGCGAACGAGAGCAAGGGCTCGCTCCTGTCGCGCATGGACAAGCGGATGCTGGTGATCACGCCGGTGGAGGAGCTGACCGCCGTGCCGGACAGCCTCGCCGATCTGGACGCCGCCGTGGAGGACGGGAATCTGGTCATCAGCTACCTGAAGGGGACGGATTCGGTCACGGAGCTGCTGAACCGGGTCAAGGAGGCAGGCCTGTCCATCGACGACCTGCGCACGGACCAGCCGGACCTCGAAGACGTCTTCCTGCAGCTGACCTACGGCAGCGACGTCGCGGCATGATCGGGACAGCCGCCCGGCTCGGTGAGGGGCGCGTCTTCGCAAGCCATTACCAGATTGTCCTGCGGGACGGACCGGACGCGTTCTTCGACGAGCCGACCGAAAACTGGACGGAAGAGTCCCACAAGCGAGGCTTCGCCGGAAACCCGCGGTTCCGCATGTTCTCCACCGAGGCCGACCTGAACGATCACTGGGTCGAACTGGTTCTCCGCGAGACTCCGGTCGATCCCAGGGACTGGCACAAGACCCTTACCTTCGACTTCCACTGCGAAACGGGAACCGTGCAGGTCGCGGGCATATTGGACACCGACGCCGTCATCACAGCCCGCATGGCCGCCGGACCCTATACAGTCCAAGCCTGCTCCATGAACCCCGGCGTGGACCAATTTTCACTCAACGAGATGGGCCCGTCGGAGACACTCTCCGACGAGACGCTCAAGCGCCGCCGCGATCTGGAATGGCACCGCATCCACCTGGTTCCGGCCCGATGAGCCGCCCCGACTACCGTATCGGCCTGCTCGGCGCGTCGCGCATCGCTCCCATGGCAGTGATCCAGCCTGCCTTGCGGCGAAGCGACTGCAAGATCGCGGCCATCGCCTGCCGCGACGTGGAGCGGGGGCGTGACTATGCGGCGGAGCACGGCGTGCCGGACGCGGACATCGTCGAAGACTACGAGGCGCTTTGCGCGCGCGACGACATCGACATCGTCTACAACGCCCTGCCCCCGTCGCGTCATCTCGACCTGTCCCGCGCCGCGGCGGGCAAGGTCCAGCTCATCGAAAAGCCGTTCGCCCTGAATGCGGCGGAGGCGCGGGAGATCGCCGCCCTGCCCGGCACGATCATGGAAGCGTTCCACCACCGCTACCATCCCGCGTTCGCGCGCTTCCTCGCCGAGGTGGACCGGGTGCGGCCGCTGACCCGGATGGAGGGCCGCTTCCACGTGACCATTCCGGACCGGCCGGGCGAGCTGCGCCACGATGCGGCGCTGGGCGGAGGCAGCCTGATGGATCTCGGGACATATCCGCTGCAGATCGCCCGCACCCTTGCGGGCCGCGAGCCCGTCGTGGCCCGAGCCGACGCGGTCGAAGGCCGGCCGCGCGTGGATCTTCGAATAGAGGCGCAGCTCGACTTCGGCGAGGGACTTGCCGCGGTCATTTCCAGCGACATGAGCGAGGGCGTGCAGCGGCTGATGATGTTCCAGGTCACGGGCACGGGCGGAACGGTACGCATGGACAATCCGATCCACCCCTATCGCGGATGCCGCATCACCACGCCGGACGAGACCCTCACGAACGACGACCATCCCCGCTGGAGCGCCGTGACGACCTACGACGCGCAACTCGCCCACCTGATCCTGTGCCTGTCCATGGGCACGCCGCCCTTGACCGACGCGCCCTCTGCCGTGAAGCAGATGGAGGCCATCGACGCCATATACGAGAAAAGCGGGCTCGGACCCCGCTGAAGGTGACCCCATGAAGACCGTCCTGATCACCGGTTGCTCGACCGGACTGGGTGTCGCGCTGAGCGTCCAGGCCGCGCAGGCCGGCTACACGGTCGTTGCGACGATGCGCAACCTCGACAAGCGCGATACGCTGGACGCCGCGCTGGCGGACGCCGGCGTCACCGCCGATGTGCGTGCGCTGGACGTGACCGATCTCGACCAGATCGACCGCGTGGTCTCGGGCGTCATCGCCGAGCATGGCGGGATCCACGCGCTGATCAACAATGCGGGCGCGGCCCAGCTCCGCACGACGGAACAGGCGTCCGACGAGGAGCTGCAATGGATGACGGAGGTCAACTATTACGGCGTGGTGCGCATGACCAAGGCGGTGCTGCCCCACATGCGCGCCGCCCGGTCCGGCCGCGTCATCAATATCAGCAGCGTCGGCGGCCTGGTCGGCCAGCCCTTCAACGACTTCTACTGCGCCGCCAAGTTCGCCGTCGAAGGCTATACGGAAAGCCTCGCCTCCTATGTCGGCCCGGCCTTCGGGCTGCACTTCTCCACGGTCGAACCCGGCGGCATCAGCACGGCGTTCGCCAACAATGTCATGGCGCATCTGGCCCAGACGGGCGGCGTGCTGGACGATGCCTACAAGCCGATCCTGGAGGCCTATGTCGGCGGCGCGCGCCGACGGGCCGAAGGCGGGCAGAGCATCGCCTATCAGAACGCGGACGCGGTGGCGGAGGTGGTGATGGACGTGCTCCGCTCCGACGCGCCGCCGCTGCGCACGCGCACGAGCGAATGGTCGGAGGCGTTCACGAAGCTGAAGACGGTGGGCGACCCGACCGGACGAAAGCAGGTCGAGGACGTTATCGAGCGGTTTTTGGGAGAGTACGACTTCGAGGGGAGCCGCGCGGGGGGATAGGGCGCTACGAGTAGCCCGGGATGCGCCTGCCGGCGCCCGCGCTGGAGTCGCGCGGCGGCGAAAACACCACTACAGCCCGACGCTTTGCGCCGAGCGGGTATTTTCGCCGGTATCAGCGTCGTTCACCTATGTCGATGTCGGGGATTACTGGTCGGAGTGAGAGGATTTGAACCTCCGGCCCCTGCCTCCCGAAGACAGTGCTCTACCAGGCTGAGCTACACTCCGCCAACCAGCGAGCGCGCCCGATACGCCCTTTGCCCGCGCTTCGCAAGTCCGTGCGTCATCCCTCTTCCAGCACGGTGTCGAGCCAGCCCGTGATGGTGTCGTAATAGCCGTCCACCATGCGGTGCGACCCCAGTTGCGCGATCATCTCCTCGTACGACCCCGTCCGTGCGACGTGAAGATTGTGGTTTCCGTCCGGGAACACGCGGATCGTGAGGGCGGCGTCGGCTCCCTGTCCGAGCGTGTCTTCATAGAGCGCGCGCGTTGCCTGCCAGTCCACGCTGCTGTCCTTGGCCCCGAACAGGGCCAGCACGGGAACCCGGACCCGTGACAGCAGGGCGTCGAAGCCGTCGACATAGATCCGCAGGCCCGTTTCCGGATCGATCCGGTGGCCTGCGTCGCGCCATTGCCGTTGATAGGCGGCATACTGCGCGTCCGTCACCTCGCCCGTTCCGCCTCCCAGTGCGCGGACGAACGGGTCGGCCCGGTAGTCGCGGGTCGCCGCGCGGTAGACGTCTGCGGGATCTCCCGCATGGACGGCCGCGACGCCTGCGCGCCACTGACCGAGCAGCCGGTCGATCTCTTCCGTCCCGTATCCCATCAGCCGCCAGTTGGTTTCCAGAAGGTATCCATAGCTCTCCAGCCCGTCCACGCCGCTGACGGAGATCCAGAAGGCGAGCGCCTCGTCCTGCGCCAGCGCCAGGGGCGCGGTCCAGCCCGCCCGGCTGATGCCCCACAGGCCGATGGATTGGTGGCCCGGCACCCCGGTCTCGCGCAGCCACGCAGCGGCGGCGAGAACTTCGCGCGCGCTGCTCTCGACCGGCTGGTCGATGTCGAACGCGCCCTCGCTCTCCCCCTGCCCCGGCTTGTCCCAGATCAGGCTGGAAACACCCATGGCGGCGAAGCGAGAACGCAGATCGTAGTGCCAGTTCCCAGCGACGACGTCCGTGCCGCCATAGCCGTGCACGAAGATGACGAGGCCGCGCGCCACACCGTCCGCAGGCGTGTCGAGCAGACCGGAAAGGCGCAGACCGTTGGCCTCGAACCTAATGGGCCGCGTGTCGAACGCCGCAGCCGCCTTTGCGGAAGGCAAGGCCTCGGGCACAGGGTCAGGCAGAGGCGCAGGAGCAGGCGCAGGCGCGTCCGAACAACCAAGGAGGAGACCGACCATCAGGGCCAGAAGACCGTGTCCCGGCTTCATCCGAACCGGCCCGTAATGTAGTCCTGCGTGCGCGTGTCGGACGGATTGGTGAAGAGGCGGTCGGTCTGGTCGTACTCGATCAGCTCGCCCTTGTGCAGGAAGGCGGTGCGGTCGCTGATCCGGGCGGCCTGGGCCATGCTGTGGGTGACGATGATGATGCAGTAGCGGGTCTTCAGCTCCTCGATCAACGCTTCCAGCCGCGCCGTGGCGATCGGGTCGAGCGAACTGGCCGGTTCGTCCATGAGGATCACGTCCGGGTCGATCGCGAGCGAGCGCGCCAGGACGAGCCGCTGCTGCTGCCCGACCGAGAGGCTCGGCCCCGGCACGGACAGGCGGTCCTTGACCTCGTCCCACAGTCCCGCCCGGCGCAGGCTCTTTTCCACAAGCTGGTCCATCGCCCCGCGCGAGCGGGCCAGCCCGTGCAAGCGCGGACCGTAGGCCACGTTCTCATAGACGGAGCGGGGGAACGGGGCGGGCTTCTGGAAGACCATGCCGACGCGCGTGCGCAACAGCACTGGGTCGATGTCGGGGCCGTAAATGTCGATTCCGTCCATGCGCACGTCGCCGGTCACGCGCGCATTGCCGATGACGTCGTTCATCCGGTTGAAGATTCGCAGCAGCGTGGACTTTCCACATCCGCTCGGCCCGATCAGGGCGGTGACGCTGCGGTTGGCGATGTCCATGTCGATATCGCGCAGGGACTGGAAGTCGCCGTAATGGACGTTGACGCCGCGGCAGGCGAATTTCGGGTCCGGATCGGTCATGGCATGTCCTGACGGTCGCGCTGCAACCGGTCTCGCAGCCACACGGCCGCCCCGTTGATGAGAAGAAGGACGGCGAGCAGAACGATGATGGCCGCCGACGCCCGTTCCGCCCAGACGGTTTCCGCCGACTCCGACCAGAGATAGATCTGAACCGGCAGGGCCGTCGCCGGGTCCATCGGCGACCCCGGCAGGGTGGTGACGAAGGCGACCATGCCGATCATCAGCAGCGGCGCGGTCTCGCCCAGCGCCTGCGCCATGCCGATGATGGATCCCGTCAGCATGGCGGGCAAGGCGACCGGAACCTTGTGGTTGAACACGGCCTGCATCCGCGACGCACCGAGGCTGAGCGCGCTGTCGGTCAGCGAATCCGGCACGGCCCGCAACGCGGCCTGGGACGCGATCACGACCGTCGGGAACATGCGCAGCGCCAGCACCAGCCCGCCCACCAGCGGGATGGACCGCGCCAGGCCGAACAGGTTGATGAAGAAGGCCAGCCCGAGGAGACCAAACACGATGGCCGGCACGGCGGCCAGGTTGTTGATGTTGACTTCCAGGGCGCGCGTCACCCAACCGCCCCATCCCGTGCGGGGCGCGAAACTGTCCAGATAGATGGCCGCGCCGATGCCCACGGGGATCGCGAGCGCACCGGAGATCAGAACGATCATGACCGAGCCGAAGATGGCGGACCCCAGACCCGCACGTTCCGGATCGCGGGAATCGGCATTCAGGAACAGGCCGCGGTTGAAGTGACGCTCCACCCGCCCGGCCGCCGACCATTGGTCGATCCAGAGCCGTTGCCGGTCCGTCAGTCCCGGACCCGCCTGTCCGGTTTTCAGATAGCGTTCCGCGCGGTGGGACAGCGGCACGTCGAGCCGGACCTGCGGCGCGTCACCCGCGGCCCTCAGCTGGGATGTCGCCGCTCCGGCCGAGATCAGGCCCAGCGTTTCGGTGAGAGCGTCCGGACCGGCCTCCGCATCCACGAACAGGGCGAGCGACCGGGCGAGACGTTGCCGGGGGTTGTCGTCCGTCTGGGACACGATTTCGAGGTCCAGCGAAACGCGGTGCTGGGTGAAGGCGGACAGGCCCGTCGAGGCAATCGCCAGCAGGAGCCAGCCGAGCGCCAGCACCGCGAAGCCGACGCAGAGCCGGCCGAGAAACCGGAAGCGCCGTTCCGCCGCCCGGCGCGCCGCCACACGCGCGGTCAGGTCCGGCGGCGCGAATCCCGCATGCGCTTGTTTCGCCTCCCGCGTCATTCGAAGCGCACCCGGTAGCGGTTCACCACGGCCAGCGCGGCGATGTTCAAAAGAAGCGTGATCACGAACAGAACGAGACCCAGGGCGAAGGCCGCGAGCGTCCGGGGACTGTCGAAGACCTGGTCGCCCGTCAGCAGCGCCACGATCTGCACCGTCACGGTCGTAACGCTTTCCAACGGGTTCGCGGTCAGCGTGGCTGCCCGGCCCGCCGCCATGACGACGATCATGGTTTCCCCGATCGCGCGCGAAATGGCGAGAAGGAACGCGCCGATGATGCCGGGCAAAGCACTGCGGAAGACGACGCGGCGAAGCGTTTCCGACCGGGTCGCGCCCAGCGCCGTGGACGCGTCTCGCAGGGACCGGGGCACGGCACGGATGACATCGTCCGACAGGGAGCTGACGAGCGGGATGATCATCACCCCCATGACGAGCCCCGCCGCCAACGCCGACTGTGCGGCAGCGTCCGCCCCCAGCAGGGCCGCGCCGTCGCGTATGGCCGGGCCGACCGTGACCAGGGCGAAGAAACCGTAGACCACGGTCGGGATGCCGGCGAGGATCTCGATGGCTGGCTTGGCGACGGCGCGGGTGCGCGCGCTGGCATATTCCGACAGGTAGATCGCGACCATCAGCCCGACCGGGGCCGCCACGATCATGGCGATCAGCGTGATGAGGAACGTCCCGGCAAGCACGGGCACGGCGCCGAAGGCCCCGCTTTGCCCGATTTGCCCGGCCCGGATCGCGGTTTGCGGCGACCATTGGGTTCCGAACAGGAACTCCAGCGCGGAGACCTCGCGAAAGAAGAGCAAGGCCTCGAACAGGAGCGACCCGATAATGCCCAGTGTCGTGACCAGCGCGACGAGAGACAGGGCCATCAGGCCGCTCTCCGCCAAGCGCTCCACACGCGCGCGGGCCGCGAAATCCGGACGGACGCGGCGAATGGACAGGACGATGAAAAGGCCCGGTCCCGCGATCAGCGCGGCCAGCCAGAGCGCATCGAGCACTGGGTCGGGACCGCCGCGCAGCGACATGCCGGCAAGATAGATGCCCACCCCTGCCAAGCCGCACAGCGCGGCCGCCAGGCGGGCATGATGGCGGGGCTGGGCCGAAAACCCGCGACCCAGCAAGGCGGATACGGACGCGTCGTCCGATATCCGCGCCGCACGCCCGTAAGTCACGCGGTAGGCCCCCACCATGAGGGCCGCGACGACCAGCAACATGTAGACGGGCGCGGGATCACTCATGAAGGCTGACCTCCCAGGATGGTCAAGCGCTCGCGCATCCGGGCGCGTTCCGCGTCGGCCAGGGGGATCAGGCCGATGGCTTCGAGATAGCCGCCCGCCCCGGAAGCTTCTTCGGAGGTGAATTCGCGCGCATAGGCACGCGCCTCTTCCGCGCCGTCCGCGCGGATATAGAGGTAGAGTTCGCGCACGACCGGATACGAGCCGTCGCGGATCGTCGCAACGGTCGGCGAAACGCCGCCGATCGGCACGCCCTCCACCTTGTCGTCGTTCTGGTCGAGGAACGAATATCCGAACACGCCCAGCGCGCCCGCATTGTTGGCCAGCACGCGGATCATGGCATTGTCGTTTTCGCCGGAGTCGATCCAGTGCCCGTCTTCGCGCAGGTCGTGGGCGCGCGCCCGGAACAGGTTGGGCGCATCCCGCTCCATCTGCGCCAGGCAAGGCACACGCCGCGCGCCGTCCTCTATGGCCGTCTCCACAAAGGCGTCGCGCGTGCCGGAAGTCGGCGGCGGGCCGTGAACCTCGATCCGTGTGGCCGGCAGAGCCGGGTCGATGTCGGACCAGAGCGTGTGCGGGTTGGGCACGGCCGTGCAGTCGTCCGGCGCGCGGGGCAGCTCACGGGCGAGCGCCTGGTAGAGCACGGACTGGTCGAGCCGGATCGGCGCCGCGCCGCGCGCGTTGGCGAGCACGATTCCGTCATAACCGAGGCGGATTTCGGTCACGCGCCCGACGCCGTTCTCCCGGCACTGCTCGGCTTCCGCAGGCTTCTGGCGCCGCGAGGACGTCGTCGCGTCGATCGACGGATTGCCGGAACAGAAGAGTTTGTGGCCGCCGCCGCTTCCGGTCTGTTCCACGACGACGGGCGTGCCCGTGCGTTCGGCATGGGTTTCCGCAACCTTGGCGGCGAAGGGAAAGATTGTGGACGACCCCACCACCCGGACCGGATCGGGGCGGCCGTCCGCGCAAGAGGACAGGAGGGCGGGCAGCAGCACGGACAGACCGGCAAGCGCCGCCCCCATTGCTCCCGCTTTCGCTGCTCTGATCCCCAAACCGGGCCTCCCGGACGCGTTGTCTGCGTTCGGTTTTCCCTGTCGGCTTCGTGGCCGGATTGCAACAGCCGCGCGCCGAGCCGTGCATCCGGCCCCGGGGGTGCTTTACAGCTGCGGCAGGATGGCGCAGGGCCGCGCGGCCATGGTCCTGAACACGCCCATACGCGCCCTGCCCCGCACCTTGCGCGGCGAAATGGCCGCCCTGCTTGCGCTCGGCGGGCCGATGGCGCTCACCCAGATCATCCAGTTCTCGATCTATACGGTGGACACGATCATGATCGGCCGGGTCGGCACGCAGGCGCTGGCGGCGGCGGCCATCGGCTCCGTGATCTATTTCCTCCTGTGGATGATCGGCGCAGGCCCCGTCAGCGCGGTCACGCCCATGGTCAGCCAGGCCATCGGCACGACACTCGGCCGGCCCCCGACCGAGGCCCGCCGCGATGCGCGCCGCAGCGTGCGCATGGCCCTGTGGCTGGTCGTGCTGCTGACCGTGCCCATGTTCGTCTTCCTGCTGTTCACGTCGCAGATCCTGGTCTTCTTCGGGCAGGACCCGGAGGTCTCGGGTCTGGCGCAACGCTACGTCATCGCGCTGGCGCCGGGACTGCCCTTCGCACTGGGCGTCATGGTGCTGCGCAACTTCCTCGCCGCGCTGAACAAGACGCTGGGACCCCTGCTGATCGTGACCCTGACCGTCGCCATCAATGCAGGGCTGAACGCGGTCCTGATCTTCGGCCTTATGGGCGCACCCGCGCTCGGCCTGATCGGCGCGGGCATCGCCAGCTCCATTTCCTACGCGATCTGCTTTGCGGTGATGGCGACTTATGTGTCACTCGACCGCGAAGCCCGGCCGTTCGAGATCTTCCGCAACGTCTTCCGCTTCGACCGGGAACGCTTCGGCGAAGTGGTCCGCCTCGCCTGGCCGATCAGCGTCACCACCCTGTTCGAGGGCATGCTGTTCAACGCGGCCGCCCTGATCATGGGCGCGATCGGCGTGGTCGAGCTGGCGGCCTACCAGGTAGCCC
>JBARXH010000026.1:0-5408 GCA_049647245.1 Litorimonas sp. | reverse complement strand
CATTTCCGCGTCCAGCCGGTTGCGTGTCTTCAGGGCCGCTTCCGCATCGTCGCGCGCGGCGTCGAGGGCGGCCGACTGGTCCCCGGCGGAATTGAGCGTTTCGAACTCGATGCCAAGGCGCGCCTCGGCCTCCGTCGCATCGTCCACGATTCCGCTTTCGCGCTCCATGTCGCTGGAGAGCTGTTCGATCTGGGCCTGAAGCTTGCGGATTTCTGAAGTCGCCGCCTGTTCGTCCGCTTCCAGCGCGTCCTTCGCGGCGTTAAGCCGGGCCAGCAAGGCTGCGGCGATGAGCTGTTCTTCCTGTTTGGGCTTCAGGCCGCCCGAGAGGTCAGAAGCGAGTCGCGCCGCTTCAGACGCCTTGAGCGCCGTATCCTGCACCTGCGCTTCGACAGCCTTCAGCGCATCCTGCGCACCGGCCAGCGTGTCGAGCGCGGAGACCCAACGCTTGCGCCACAGAAGCGCCCGGTATTCGTGGATTTCGCCCGCGAGCCGCTTGTAGCGCGCGGCCTGCCGGGACTGGCGGCGCAGGGACAGAAGCTGACTTTCAATCTGCGCGGTGATGTCTTCCAGCCGGTCGAGATTGGTCTCCGCCGCGCGCAACCGCAGCTCGGCTTCATGGCGGCGGGAATGCAGGCCGCTGATCCCGGCGGCTTCCTCCAGCACGCGACGGCGGTTGGACGGCTTGGCACTGATCAGTTCGCTGATCTGGTTCTGCCGGACGAGGGCCGGGGAGTTGGCTCCGGTCGACGCGTCGGCGAACAGCAGTTGCACGTCCTTGGCCCGGACGGTGCGTCCGTTGATCTTGTAGGTCGACCCCTTGCCCTTGGTGATCACGCGCATGACTTCCAGGCGGTCGGAATCGTTGAAGGCGGCAGGCGCGACGCGGGCGCCATTGTCGATGTGCAGCGTGACGTGGGCCTGGTTGCGGCCGGGACGCTGGCGCGTGCCGGAGAAGATGACGTCTTCCATCTGGGAGCCGCGCATGGCCTTGGCGCTGTTGGCGCCCATGACCCAGCGGATGGCTTCCAGAAGGTTGGACTTGCCGCAGCCGTTTGGCCCGACCACGCCGGTCAGGCCGGGCTCGATGAGGAAATCGGTGGGCTCGACGAAGCTCTTGAAGCCCGTCAGCGTGATCTTGTCGAAGACAAGCCCGCCCATGCGTTACTCGGCGGTCTCTTCGGACGCGGCCGGCGTTTCGCCCAGCAATTCGCCGAACACCTCGTCCATGGCCTCGACCGTGCCGATGCGCACGGCCTGACCATTGACGAAGAAGGCGGGCGTGCCCGTCACGCCTTCGTCGAAGCCCTGCTCCATCTTGCTCATGATGGTTTCGCGGTGCTCCTGATTGGCCATGCAGGTCGCGAACTCTTCCTCGGACAGGCCGGAGGCCTTGGCGATGTTGATGTAGGCCTCGCGCGCCTGGCCGTTCTGGGCCATCTGCATGATCTGCTGGAAGCGGTCGAACTGCAGCTTGATGTTGGCGAAGTAATCGTCCGGATCGGCACAGAGCGCGATCTTGTAGCCAGCCTCGGCCAGGTCCGGCGCGCCCGTGAGAAACTCGCGGTAGACGTAGCGGACCTTGCCCGTGTCGACATAGCGCGCCTTGAACTCAGGATAGACGTTGGCGTGCCAGCCCGCACAGGCAGGGCAAGTGACGGAGGAATATTCCACCACGACCAACGGGGCGTCGACCCGACCGATCGCATGGTCGTCGGGACGTTCGAACGCGGTGCGGTCGGCGGTCGCGACGGCGGTCGTGGCCGTTGCGGACGGAGCGTCGGACGAAGCGTTGCCACAGGCCGCAAGCGCCGCAGCGGCGCCGAGCAGGAGAGACGTGCGAATCAGTGATGCCATAGCGAAACCATCCTTAATCGTGGGGGCAATACAAGATGCACCCGCATCCGAAACGTTTATCGGGATGCGGAAGCTGGGGACGAAACCCTT
This sequence comes from Litorimonas sp., assembly GCA_049647245.1. Lineage (GTDB taxonomy): Bacteria > Pseudomonadota > Alphaproteobacteria > Caulobacterales > Maricaulaceae > Litorimonas. Next base: position 3,464 of record JBARXH010000026.1, on the reverse strand, counting down.
ACTCGGCGGCGGCCATCCAGGCCGCCACATCCTCGGCGTCGTGGTCTCCGCCCATGATGTTTCCGTTGAAGATGAAGGTCGGGATGCCGCGGATCTGGGCGGCCCGCGCTCGCTCTCCCGCCACGTTGAGGGCGGTCTGGTTCTCCGGATCGGCCAGGCAGGCCGAGATCGCGGCGTCGTCCGGCAGTCCGGCACCGGCCGCGATTTCGGCGAACTGCGCCCGCAGCGCGTCGTTGTCCCTAAGGCCGAGGAGCGTCGCCTGGCGCGCGAACTGGTCTTCCATCACGGCCATGTAGTCTTCGTCCGGCGCGCATTCCGCCATGATGAAGCCCATCATGGACATCTGCATGGGGCCGCTGGGCATGGGACGGAACACGAAGCGCAGCCGACCGGTTTCCACCAGCTCGCGCTTCACGGTCGGCCATTGCTGGGTGAACCACGACCCGCAATGCGGACACATGTTGGACGCATAGACGATCAATGTGTGGTCGGCATCGGGATTGCCGTAGGCGCGGTCTCCGGGGGCTTCGCTGAATATATAGGGGTCCGCGGCGCCGGGCGCCTGAGCCGTGGCGGCGAACGCCGCGCCGAGACCGGCAACGGTAAGAAGAACGGCGCGGAGTGTCCGGGTCAGCATCATCGGGATTGGCCTTCGCTCTGGTTGCGGATCACTTCACGGCCGAGCCGCTCCAGAGCCGTCTTTAGACGGTCTCCGCGCACTTGCGTAAGGCCTTCTCGCAGTGCGGCCTCCTCCGACGGGGTGAGCCCGCGCTTGGCGGGAGGGGAGGACGGGGTCTTGGTCGGCGCGGCCTGAACGACCTGGAGCTTCGCCACCGACCCCGCGCCCAGATGCGCGTTCAGGCGCTCGAGGATGGGGCCGGAGGCCGCAAGAATGAGCGATGCGGCGGGTCCGGGCGCGCTGATGACCAACGTCCGGCCGCCGCTCCCGGCGCGGAATCGGACAGGCGCGCTGATCTTGGACCAGCGCGGCCCCATGATCTCCGGCCAAACCCGTTCCAGGGCCAGCGCCGAGCTGCGGCGGTTCTTCCCCTTTCCGGCGAGCGGGCGCATCACGCGGTTCACCGCCATGCCCGCGCTGGGCAAGGGGCGGGCCTGCGGCCGGGCGCGGCGCGCTTCGAGGTAGCGCTCCACGGCGGCCCTCTGGGCCGGGGTCAAAGGACGGTCTGTCACACGCCTCTCTTCCGCCATTGCGCGGCGCGCGTAAAGCGCACAGGTCTGTGGGCCTCATGTGGACCGACGAACAGATCGACGCGATGCGCGCGGCCTTGCTGGACTGGTATGACCGGGAAGGGCGGACGCTGCCCTGGCGCGTGCGGCCCGAAGACCGCGCGAACGGCGCGACATCCGATCCTTACGCCATCTGGCTGTCCGAAATCATGCTTCAGCAGACCACCGTGCCGCACGGCACGCCCTACTGGCACAAGTTCCTGAGGCTCTATCCGACAGTCGCCGACCTGGCCGCCGCGCCGCTGGACGAGGTGCTGACCCACTGGGCGGGGCTGGGCTATTACGCGCGCGCCCGCAACCTGCACAAATGCGCCAACGTCGTCGTCGCGGATCATGGCGGGATGTTCCCGCAGACCTATGCCGAGCTCATCAAGCTTCCCGGCATCGGCGACTACACGGCCTCGACAATCGCCGCGATCTGCTTCGACGAGCCGACGACGATCGTGGACGGCAATGTGGAGCGCGTGATCGCGCGCCTGCACCGCCTCGACGCGCCGCTGCCCAAGGCCAAGCCGGAGATCAAGCGTCTGGCGGCGGTCCTGTCGGACCCGGACCGGCCCGGGGACTATGGGCAGGCGGTGATGGATCTCGGCGCGACGATCTGCATGCCTCGCTCGCCCTCCTGTCTGCTCTGCCCATGGAACGCCTGGTGCCTGGCGTTCGAAGCCGGGGACCCGACGTCATTTCCGAAGAAAGTGCCGAAGAAGGCGAAGCCCGTCCGGCACGGTCAGGCCTTCGTCATGCGCAAGGACGACACGGTCTGGCTAAGGCGTCGCGATGAGGACGGACTTCTGGGCGGAATGATGGAAGTGCCGGGCAGCGCATGGACGGACAGTCCCGCGGAGGGCGTGAACCCGGACTTTGCGGCGCTGGCCAATTGGACCCGCCTGCCCGCCGGAGTGCGTCACGTCTTCACCCACTTCGAGCTGCGCCTGGAGGTCTTCCGGGGCGAAATGCAAGACGACCCACCGGCGGAGGGCCGATGGGTCGATGTGAACCGTCTGGACGGTGAAGCCCTGCCGAGCCTGTATGCGATAGTGCTGAAGGCGGCCGGGCAGTAGGCGCTACGCAGCGTCCCGCCCGCTCTCACTGTCATTGGATGCGGTCTGCGTCTCGGCGTCCGCATTGGACGTCGGCAGCGCCTTGTGCGCGGAGCCGATCTCGACGCGGCGGGACTGCGGCTTGGCCTCATGCATCTTGGGCAGGGTCAGCTCCAGCACGCCGTCCTCGAACGTGGCTTCGACATTGTCATCGTCCACGTTTTCCGGAAGCGGCAGCACGCGCTGGAAACGGCCGTAACGGGTTTCGGTCGAGGTCCGGCCGTCCTCGGACTTCTGATAGCGGGACTTCTTGTCGCCGCTGATGCGGATCTGGCCGTTCTCGATGCTGACATCCACATCGTCGCGCTTCACGCCGGGCAGTTCGAGCGACAGGCGGAACTCGGAGTCGGTTTCGTGGTGGTCGATGGCGGGAGAAAAGAAGCTGCCGCCCGAATGCTCGTCGTCCTGGTCGATCAGGCTCTGCGCGCGGTTGAACATGTCGGACATTTCGCGCTGCATGTGATCGAAAATGGAATAGTTCGATCGGGCGCGCGGGCTGGTGCGGTAACGGTAGATGACGGGGTAATTTGCCATGGGGCTCTCCTTTCATGTGTTGGCTTTGGACGACCTGGCACGGCCGTCAGCGATCCAACGGAAGGAGAAGCGGCAGTGTTGCAACGCTCACCGCATTGTAATGTTTGCGCAAATCAGGCGCGGACGCTGCATCCAGCGCCTACAGTGACGGCCTAGGCCCCCGCCATTTCCTTGCGGATCTCCGCCCGGAACGTGTCGATCGGGGTCAGGCCGTTCGGACCCATGACGTGCCAGTAGGTCCAGCCATTGCAGCTTGGCGCGTCGGTGACGTGCGCGCCGACCGTGTGGATCGAGCCTTCGAAGCCGTCCTCGGCGCGCAGGGAGCCGTCGGCGCGGACCTTGGCGGAGACCTTGCCCTTGGCGGAGAACAGCTTCGTTCCGATATCGATCATCCCGCGTTCCACCAAGTGCGCGAAGGGCACGCGCGGCTCGGCGCGTTTGGACCGGGTGATCTTGATGGCTTCCTTGCCTGCAGGGCGGACCTTGGCGATCCGCTTGCGGGCATGGGCGATATAGTCGGCTTCGCGCTCGAAACCGATGAAGTTGCGGCCCAGTTTCCGGGCGACCGCGCCGGTCGTGCCC
>JBARXH010000025.1:0-2269 GCA_049647245.1 Litorimonas sp. | reverse complement strand
GCCGTGATGATCTTGGAGTTCAGCTCGTATCCGCGCTGCGCCTCGATCAGCTCGCTGATCTCTTCCACCACGTCGACCCCGCTATCTTCCAGATAGCCCTGGCGCATGACACCGACGCCTTCCGTTCCGGCCGTGCCGTTGATGGGCGCGCCGCTGGCTTCGGTTTCGCGGTAGAGATTGCCGCCCAGCGCTTCGAGACCCTTGGCGTTGGCGAAGACGGTCAGGCTGATCGTGCCGACGCTCTGCCCCTGGGGCTGATTGCTGAAATAGGCGACCACTTCGCCGTCCGGCGAAATGGTCACGCGCGTAGCGTCGTTGGGAATGGTGATCTGGTCGGCGAGCGCGTTGCCCTCGCTGTTCACCAGCAGGCCTTCCGCGTCACGGTAGAACTTGCCGTCACGGGTAAACGCGCTCTCGCCGTCCGGCTGGATGATCTCGAAGAAGCCGCGCCCGTTGATGGCGAGGTCGTAGTCCCCGCCCGTTTCGGACAGCGCGCCCTGGACCATTTCCATGGATACGGTGGTCGGGCGCACGCCCATGCCGATCTGGATGCCCGCCGGGACGGTGGAGCCCGTCTGCGACGTCAGCGTGCCGGGCGTCTGGTACTGCTGATAGACGAGGTCCGCGAACTCGGCGACGCGCGGCTGGTAGGCCGTGGTGCTCATGTTGGCGATGTTGTTGGAGATGACGTCGACGCGCATCTGCTGTGCGGCCATGCCGGTCGCGGCGATTTTCAAGGCGTTCATCCTGAAGCCTCCTTTTCCCAGTTAAGTCCTTGCGGGGTGATTCGGTGAAGATTCGATTACCGAGGGCGTGTGTTCCTACTGTCTGAGGGTCCGGGCGACGCTGCGGATGCGGTCGTCCTCCAGATCCATGAGCGATTGCCCGGCGTCGTAGTGGCGCTGCACCTCGATCATGCGCGCCATCTCGAGCACCGGGTTGACGTTGCTCTGCTCCAGGAAGCCGGACATCACGGTCGGGAATTCCACGGGCTGCGCGTCCGGCGCGCTCCAAAGATTGCCGCCTTCGCGTCGCAGCGACTGCGGATCGGCGCCGAACACGCCCACCCGGCCATATTCGATGCCGTCGGCGCTGATGGTGCCGTCGCGGGCGACCTGCACGTCGCCGGCTTCCTGCGGAATGGTGATTTCGCTGCCGCCGCCATCCAGAACGGCATGGCCCTGCCCGTCGACCAGAAGCCGGTCCGCGTTCAGCATGAAGTGCCCGGCCCGGGTCAGACGTTCGCCCGCATCGGTCCGGACCTGGAAGAAGCCTTCGCCGGAAATGGCCATGTCGAGCGGTCCGCCCGTGGCGCGCAGGCCGCCATCGGACAGGTCCGTGGCATGGGCGGCGAGGCGGCCCATGGACAGGCTCGTCGGCGCGGACGATCCCGCCTCGCCCGCATCGATGTTGGCGACATATTCGGCGAATACGCCGCGTTCGGCCTTGTAGCCCGTGGTGCCCATGTTCGCGACGTTGTTGGCGACGGAGGAGAATTCCCGCATCAGGCCCGACTGGCGGGTGATCATGGTGTAGATGGCATTATCCACGGCGGAGCACCTCCTCGAAGCGGGTCATGTCGTCGGACAGCGTGTCCAGATAGGTCTGCACGTCCGAACCGGTCATCGCAGGAAGGTCCGGATCAGGACGGTCGGGGGCAGGACGGTTGGGGGCGGGCTCTTCCATCCCGGACGAGGCCTTCCCAGTGGCCGGGTCTGCGGCCGGGTCTGTGGTCGTGTCTGCGGCCATTCGGACGTCCATTCGGACTCCGGAGGCCAGCGCGGCGGTCCGCGCCTGCACGTCGGCGTCGAGCGCGTCCGTGAAAACGACGCCCTTGGCTTCCATGCGGTGAATGATGTCCATCGCGCGCACGGCCGTTTCCGGATCGGGGTCCGAGACCGCCAGCGTCAGCCGTTCGACCAGCCGGGCGCGGCTGGCCTCGTCATTGGCGAGATTGTTGTTGGTGGTGATCATTTCCGCCACCAGGGCGAGGTCCGCATCCTCCACGGCATGGGCGAGCAGGCGTTCCTGCGCGCTGAGCCGGGTCGCGTCGTCGGGGCTGTCGTCTGACAGGCGGCGCAGTTCGGACCGCGCCACGAGGGGTGAGTCGCCGCGGCGCAGCAGGTCGATGGCGACCAGCTGTTCGGGGCCGTCGCGTTCCGCCAGCCAGGACAATCTGGCGCGCGCCCCAACCGCATCCGACGCCATGATCAGAATCGCATCCAGCAGAATGTTTTCAGGGTCGCGGCGCAATCGGTCCGTTCCGTGC
>JBARXH010000024.1:0-56240 GCA_049647245.1 Litorimonas sp. | reverse complement strand
GCGGTTCACAAGCACGTCGATCGGCATTTTCCGCCTGTTCGACAAGTTCACGGTTCTGGCCGTGGAAGCCCTCGTCATGCCGACCATACGGTTCGGCGGGGCGCTCTATGCGGCGTCGCAAGGGTGGGGGCTGACGGGGTTCGCCCTGGCTTGGTTCATGGGGTCGTTCTGCCAGTACATCTTCCTCTGGACCGCAGGCCTTCTGGAACTCAGACGCCGGGGCATCCTGGGTCGTGTCCTCCGGTCGAGGATGCGGTTCTTCCGGCCCCGGCGTCCCATCTGGGGGTTCGTGGTCAAGTCGAACATCGATTCGACCTTGGCGACCGGTGTAATGCACCTGCCGCAACTGCTGGTCATGGCCATGTTCGGCCCCGTCTGGAACGGCGTGTTCAAGATTGCGGAAGAGGTCGCCAAGCTGCTGACGGAAGGGTTCAAACTGCTGGATCAGGTGATCTATCCTGAACTGGCGAAGCTGGTCAGCGCGGGCCGGGCCGACCGCATCTGGAGGATCGTCACGCGCGCGGCCGCTGTCCTCCTGTCCGTAGGTCTGGCCTTCTCGGCACTCATTTTCCTGTTCGGTGAGCCCGCCCTGACCGGTATTTTCGGGCCGACCTACGCCGAAGCGGTACCGCTGGCCGTTCTGTTGGTTCCTGCCGCCGCTCTGATGGGGGCTGCCGCGCCGCTCTATCCCATCTTCTACGCGACCGACAGGCCCGGGCGAGCGATCCTGATCCGGGGTGCGTCGCTGCTGGTCTATATCGGTGTCTTCTTCACCGCCGCGCACCTGATCGGTCGTCTGGCGCCTGGCATCGCGTCGATCGCCGCCAACCTGTTTTCGGTCATCATTCTGGTGTTCGCCGCGCGGGCCGCGATCCGCTCCGCCCGGTCCCGCCAGCCTGTCGAGACGGAGGTCAAGGCATGACGCGTTTGGCCGTGTTCGATCTCGACTCCACGCTGACGCGCCGGGGGACATGGGGGCGGTTCGTCGCGACCTTCCTGAAAGGCCGGCCGGTCTGCGCCGTGAAGACGCTCCTTGCGGCAGGGGCCATGCAGTGGCGCTACAAGCGGGGCCTCGTGCCGCGCATGGCCGTGAAAACCGCCATGATGCAGTCTTCCATCACCGGATTGCCCCGTGAGGCTATGGAGAAGACAGCCGATGCGTTCGTCGCGGCGGACCTCGATACCGGTATGAACCGCCGAGTCATCGAGGCTCTGTGCAAACACCGGGAGCGCGGCGACCGAGTCCTGATCGCGAGCGCAGGCGTGGACATGCTGGTGGAGCGCTACGCGGCGGCGCTGGAGGCGTGCGGGAATGTCTGTACGGAATTCGACTGGACCGACGACGACCGCCTGTCCGACTGTTTCGGATCGGAAAACTGCTACGGCGAGGAAAAGCTGGCACAGGTCAAGGCATGGCGGGCGAAGCATGCGCCGGACAGCGACTTCGTCGTCGCCTATTCAGATAGCCGGTGCGATGCACCCCTGCTGGAATGGGCGGACAAGGCGATTGTGATCGCGCCCAACCGCAAGACGCGGCGATACGCCGAACAGAACCGGTTCGAAATCTGGGACGACGTGGAGTAACAATCCCTAACATGGATTTAGACGCGACATCCTGTCATGAGCTGTTAAGGCGCTTTGCCCCTGTCCGGGGCCGAGGGGCGGGGTGTTGGCCCGATACTGGAATAAGTGACCCGCATGGATGTGCGACCCCGTGCGGTCGGACCCGGCAAGAAGGATAGACGTGGACCTCAGGCTGAAACTGACCGAACGGGACCGGGACCGTTTGACCGTCATGCTGCTCGCCAAGCATGCGCTGGGCGACGGCACGCCTGACGATGTGGACGGCCTGCACGCCGTCTATCACCATGAGCTACGCGGCGTGCTGGAGGGAATCGTTCCAAACCTGAAGGTCGGCAACAGCTATTCCGATCTGTTCGACCTGCCGGACTACGACTTCCTGTTCACAATGCTGAACCGGGGCGGGTTCAAGAACTCGGAAATGTTCGGGCCGCTCTTCGCGGCTTGGCGTCGCCTGCCGCATCTGGGTGCATCGCCCATCCTGCGCGGCGTCGGCGACGACAAGCATCTGATGAAGCTCTGCGTGCGCGCCCAAGGCGTGTCGACCCCCGACAGCGTCATCTACCGCAAGGGCGGAACGTTCGACGATCCGCCGCCTTTCGCGGACGAAAAACTTGTGGTCAAACCCAATGCCAGTTCCGCGTCCTGGGGAGTTGGAATCTTCGATGACTGGGCGGCAGCCCGCGATCACGTTCAGTATTTGCGCGAGCATGAAGGCGGTCACGACATCATCGTGGAGCGTTTCGTCCAAGGCATCGAACTGGCCGTGCCGGTCGTGCCCGGAGCCGACGGCGGCCCGGCCTATCTGAACGTCATGAAATATGCAGGCGAGGACGAAACCCTACGCACCTACGAGGAAAAGCGCTTCCGCGAACACAAGTCCGAATGGGCCTTCTTCGACGATGATACGCTGCGCGCCAAGCTATTGAAGGATGTGGACCGGATCATGCGCGAAGTCTGGCCGTTCGACTTCGGCCGGTTCGAATTCAAGTTCAACCCGGAGACGGGCGAGTTCGCCTTCATCGAGCTCAACATGAGCTGTAATCTCTGGTCCCTCAAGACCGTATCGCGCAGCTGGCAGAGCCTCGGCTATGCCCACGAAGATCTTATCGAGACCATTCTCGCCGGGTCCATGCTGCGTCAGGGCGTGATCGACACCGTCATATGTGGAGACGGCTCATGAGCGTCTCCGCACTCGTTCTCGCGGCGCGCCGACCTGGTGTGGTGGATCCGCTCGCGGCCAAGGCGGGCGTGTCACACAAGTGCCTGATCGAGATGGACGGCGGTCCCATGATTGAGCTGGTGCTGCGCTCCCTGGCGGAGTCGGACCATGTGCGCGACATTCTGATTTCCATCGACGATCCGTCTGCCCTCGATGGTGTCGCGATGGTGCATGATGGAAGTCTCGGAAAACCCGTGACCATACTGCCGAGCGCGGAAAACCTGTTCGAGAGCGTCAAGGCCGTGCTGTCGGACGAAAGCCGGCTGCCGATCATCATCTGCACGGCGGACAATGCACTCCAGACTGCGGAAATGGTCGACCACTTCTGCAAGGAGTTCGAGGCTGACGACTGCGACGCGGCGGTCGCCCTCACACCGGCCGAGGTCATTTGGGCGAAATATCCGGATGGGCAGCGCCGACCCTATACGTTCAAGGACGGGAAATACTCCAACTGCAATCTGTTCGGCCTGCGGACCCCAGCCTCCGTCGCCGCCGCCAAGGCGTTCGAAGGCGGTGGGCAGTTCGGCAAATCCAAGACGCGCATTTTCCGGGCGTTCGGCCTGATCAATCTGCTCATGTACCACTACACGCTGATTTCACTCGATGGTGTTTTCCGTCGCCTGTCGAAACGGTTCAAGGTGAAGGTCGTGCCCGTCATCATGCCGTTTGCCGAAGCGCCGATCGACGTGGACAATGAACGCACCGAACGCATTGCGCGTGGCGTGTTGGCGGAAAGGCGTCGCGTCGCGACCGGATAGGGCCGGGCCAGAGAAAAGAGCGGAGCGCGTCCGCAAACGTAATGGGGACTTTCGTTGAAACTGCTTGCCACTCTGATGCGCCGCTTCGTCACGACCGGGCGTCTTTCCATTATCGACCATACGGGCGAACGACATGAGTTCGGGCCAGGCGGGGAGCCCTCCGCCACGATTCGCATTACCGATCCGAAGCTTTACCGGACGCTTTTCTTCAATCCCGAACTCCATGCGGGCGAAGCCTACATGAACGGGACGCTGATCGTGGAGGAGGGCGGCATCCGGGGGTTCCTGGAGGTCTTCGCCCAGAACCGCGACGGGCTGCGCAGCGGGGCCGTTCGGCAGCGGATCAAGAAGACCAAGAAACGCTTCCGCAAGCTGATGCAGCGCAATGCTCGCGAGGCGTCGGCCAAGAACGTCGAAGCCCATTATGACCTGTCGAACGACCTCTACCGTCTCTTCCTGGACGAGGACATGCAGTATAGCTGCGCCTACTGGCCGGAGGGAGACCCGGAGGCTCCCGGCGTGGACACGACGCTGGAGCAGGCCCAGCTCGCCAAGAAGCGCCACATCGCGGCCAAACTGCGTCTGGAACCGGGCCAGCGCGTCCTCGACATAGGCTGTGGCTGGGGCGGCATGTCCATGCATCTCGCACGTGAGCACGATGTCCACGTCACAGGCGTGACCCTCTCGCACGACCAGCACGCGTTGGCGCTAGAGCGTGTCGCTGCTGCCGGTCTTCAGGACAAGGTGGACATCAGGCTGATCGACTATCGTGACGTGGACGGGCCATTCGACCGGATCGTGTCCGTCGGAATGTTCGAACATGTCGGCGTCGGGCACTATCTGGAGTTCTTCTCTAAGATCCGGGCGCTGTTGACGGACGATGGCTGTGCGCTGGTCCACTCCATCGGGCGCAAGAAGGGTCCAGGCACGACGGGCAAGTGGATCCGGAAATACATCTTTCCGGGCGGTTACAGCCCGGCCTTGTCCGAGACGTTTGCCGAAATCGAGAAATCCGGGCTCTGGACGACGGACATGGAAATTCTGCGCCTCCACTATGCCTGGACGCTGAAACAGTGGGATACGCGGTTCCAGGCGGTGCGCGACCAGGTCGTCGCCATGAAGAGCCCGGAATTTGCCCGCATGTGGGAGTTCTACCTCGTCATCAGCGAGTTTTCCTTCCTTTACGGCAACCACATGAACTTCCAGATCCAGCTGGCCAAGAATGTGCATGCTCTGCCGCCCACACGGAACTACATGATGGACGGCCCAGAGCTGCTGGCGTAGATGGCTGCGCCATGACCGACGTGCTGAAGCCGCAAGAGACCAAGCCCGAAAAGCCAGCCCATCTCAAGAAGGGCCGCCGCGCCTGGGTGAAGACGAACGGCAAGAAGATCGTGCGGAAGATCGCGGGCTACCAGGCGTCGCAATCCGTCGTTCCGGACACGCCGAAAATCGACAATGCGCATTTTCCCTGGCTGCATCACTTTACGGACAATTGGGAGACGATCCGCGACGAGGCCAGGGCCGTGCTGGCTTTCCGCGACGACATTCCCGCTTTCCACGAGTTGTCACCCGACCAGTATCGGCTGTCCCAGGCAAAAAATTGGAAAACGTTCATCCTGTTCGGGTTTGGGCAGCGCATGGAAACCAACACCAAGCTGACGCCAAGGACGGCGGAACTGCTGGAAAAGGTCCCGAACCTACAGACGGCCATGTTCTCCATACTCGCGCCGGGCTACCACATTCCCGCGCACAAGGGCGTCACCAAGGGCATTTTGCGGTCGCATATCGGCCTGATCATCCCCAAAGACCGGGAGAAGTGCCGCATCCGCGTGGACGACACGATCACGGCCTGGAAAGAAGGCGAAATCTTCGTGTTCGACGACACGTACGAGCACGAAGTCTGGAACGAGACCGACGAGGAGCGGGTGATCCTGTTGTTCGATTTCGACCGACCCATGAAGCTGGGTGGGCGGTTGCTCAACAAGACCTTCCTGCAGATCATGAAGCTGACGGCTTTCTACCAGGATCCCAAGAAAAACCTCGAATCCGCCGAAGAGCGCATGGAGGCCGCCATTCGCCAGGCGGACGCCAACATGGAAGCCATGAGCGACCCTGCGGGTTGACTCGTTCGCCGCGCCGCTTAATCGCCCGGCCATGATCGAAATCGAAACCGTCCACGCTCGCGAAATCCTCGACAGCCGGGGCAATCCCACGCTGGAGGTCGATATCACGCTCAGCGACGGCGGCTTCGGTCGCGCGGCCGTCCCCAGCGGGGCCTCCACCGGCGCACACGAAGCCGTGGAACTGCGCGACGGGGACAAGGCACGCTATCTCGGCAAGGGCGTCCGTCAGGCCGTGGCGAACGTCAACGACGAAATCGCCGACCAGATCGAAGGTCTGGATGCGGAAAACCAGCGCGGCATCGACGAAATCCTGAAGACGCTGGACGGGACGGAAAACAAGGGGCGCCTGGGCGCAAACGCCATGCTCGGTGTGTCTCTTGCCCTCGCCAAGGCCGTGGCGGACAGCCAGCAGGTCCCGCTCTATCGCTATGTCGGCGGTGCCAACGCTCACGTCCTACCAGTGCCGATGATGAACATCATCAATGGTGGCGAACATGCCGACAATCCCATCGACGTGCAGGAATTCATGGTCATGCCGGTCGGCGCGGAAAGCTTTTCAGAGGCGCTGCGATGCGGCGCGGAAATCTTCCACGCCCTCAAGGCAAAATTGAAGGCCGACGGTCACAACACGAACGTCGGCGACGAAGGCGGGTTCGCGCCCAACCTGTCTGGCACGCGCGATGCGCTGGACTACATCCTGAAAGCCATCGAGGCCGCAGGCTACAAGGCCGGAGAGGATGTCTTCCTCGCCCTGGATGTCGCATCCACCGAGTTCTTCGAACACGGCAAGTACGAACTGAAAGGCGAAGGGAAGAGTCTGACCCCAGCCGAATTCGTGGACTACCTCGCTGCCTTGACGAACGATTATCCCATCATTTCGATCGAAGACGGCATGGCGGAGGACGACTGGGAGGGCTGGACGCGCCTGACGGACAAGATCGGCGACCGCGTGCAGCTGGTCGGCGACGATCTCTTCGTTACCAATCCCAAGCGCCTGAAATCCGGAATCGAGATGAAATCCGCCAACTCCATCCTCGTGAAGGTGAACCAGATCGGCACGCTGTCGGAAACGCTGGACGCTGTGGACATGGCCCACCGGGCGGGTTTTACCGCCGTGATGAGCCACCGGTCCGGCGAAACGTCGGATACGACCATTGCCGACCTCGCCGTGGCCACCAATTGCGGACAGATCAAGACCGGCAGTCTCGCGCGCTCCGACCGGCTGGCCAAATACAACCAGCTCCTGCGCATCGAGGAGCAGCTGGGCGATATGGCCGTCTATGCCGGGCGGTCCGTGCTGCGCACATAAGCGTACCCGGATGACTTTGCTTAACCGGACGTAAACGCCGGGCCAGCTAGCGCCGTCCCATGCGCCGGCTCACGCACACATTGACCCACATGAAGCGTCGCGCCCCCGGTGCGGCGCTGCTGATGGTCTATCTCTATCTGGGCTACCATGCGTTCTCCGGCAGTCAGGGCCTCGTCGGCTGGCTCGAACACTCCGACCGCGCCGACTATCTCCAAGTCCGACTGGACCGGATCGAGGCCCGACGTGCCGAGTTGCAACATGATGTGGACCTCCTATCCGCCGGGTCGCTGGATCTCGACACACTGGATGTGGAAGCCCGCCGGACGCTGTTCGTGGCGAAGGAGGGCGAGGTCACGGTCTGGCTGGACCCCTGATCCACCTTCCGGGTCCACTTTCCGGGACATAGTCCTGCGCGTATCTCTCTGAATATGGGTTGACCCTGCGCGCTTGCTTGTCGAGAAGCGCACCCAACGTCCGGTTTCGCGCCGGAATTCTCTATGACAGCGCTGTCGGAGTGCTCAATGGCTACCAAGAAGACCTCTTCCCCGGGATCCGCTAAAGGCTCCGCGAAGACGAAACTCCGCGACGCGGAGCAGGATGAACTGCTCCGCTACTACCGCGACATGCTTCTCATCCGTCGTTTCGAGGAGCGGGCGGGGCAGCTTTACGGCATGGGCCAGATCGCGGGGTTCTGTCATCTCTATATCGGTCAGGAAGCCGTCATCACCGGCTGCAAGGCCGCGATGGAAGATGGCGACCAGGTCATTACCGGCTACCGCGCCCATGGCCATTCGCTGGCCGTCGGCATGACGCCCGAATCCGTCATGGCGGAACTGACCGGTCGCGCGGCAGGCTGTTCCAAGGGCAAGGGCGGCTCCATGCACATGTTCTCGTCAGAACACCGCTTCTATGGCGGCCACGGCATTGTCGGCGCGCAGGTGCCGATCGGCGCCGGCCTCGCCTTCGCGAACAAATACACGGAAAACGGCAAGGTCTGCCTCGCCTTCTTTGGCGACGGCGCGTCCAATCAGGGACAAGTCTACGAGGCCTTCAACATGGCGAAGCTGTGGGACCTGCCGGTCGTCTTCGTGATCGAGAACAACCAGTACGCCATGGGCACGAGCGTCGAGCGGGCGTCCGCCGAGACGGAACTCCACAAGCGCGGCATCAGCTTCGAGATCGAAGGCCATCTGGTGGACGGCATGAACGTGCTGGAAGTCCGCGACATGGCCGCCATGGCGCTGGAGCATGCGCGGTCCGGCAATGGACCGATCATCCTGGAAATGAAGACCTACCGCTACCGCGGCCACTCCATGTCCGACCCTGCCAAATACCGCACCCGCGACGAGGTCACCAAGACGCGCGAGGAGTCGGACCCCATCGAAGCCGTGAAAGCGCGCCTGCTCAAGGAGAAATGGGCGACAGAGGATGAGCTCAAGGAGATCGACAAGGACATCAAGGCCGCCGTGAAAAAGGCCGCCGATTTCGCCGTCGAAACACCCGAGCCGGACCCGAGCGAACTCTGGACGGACGTCCTGACCGAGGCGGCCGAGTAGGATGGCCACCGAGCTCCAATATCTACTCTCCGCGATCGGGCTCTACCTCGTCATGATCCTGATGCAGGCGGTCGCGGCGACTGTGTCGCGCAAAGCGTCGGTCTCGGACCTGGTCGGCCCGCGTGACGAACTACCGGCATCAGGTCTGTCTCCGTTTCATGGCCGCACGAAACGGGCGCAGGCCAACTTCACGGAAAGCCTGATCCTGTTCGCCCCTCTCGTGCTGATCGCGGCGCATCTGGACGCCTTCACGCAGATGACGGCATTGGGTTCCGCGCGATTCTTCTATGGACGCTTGGCCTTTGCGGTCTTCTACTATCTGGGCACGCCTTGGGCCCGTACGCTCTCCTGGTTCGTCTCGATCGTGGGGATCATATTGTTTCTGGTGGAGCTCGTTTTATGAAACATGTTGCCGTGACTTTTCTGGCTGCGATCGGATTGGGCTTGACGGCCTGCACGACGATAGCGCCCGCCAGTATTGACGCCGTCGACCCAGCCGACCGGGCCGCGATCGAAGCTCGTGTTTTAGACTATTTCGACGGTCAGGGCTTTGCGGATGCAGAGCGTTTGGACCGCGCCTTTTCCGACAGTGCGACCATGTATGGCGTCGTGATTGCCGATGACGGGACGGAGTCGATCCGGCATTGGCCCGACTTTCAGGACATCCTCAAGGGGTGGGGAACGAACGGAACTCCTGCAGGTGCGCGGGATGGGGAAATTCTCGACATCTCGGTCGTCGATGACCGGATCGCGACTGTGCATTTCCGCTACACGGACCGCTTCTACGACGCGCTGACTCTCGTGAAGGTCAATGGCGAATGGGTGATAGCGGCCAAAGTCTTCATCAGCCAGAAAAGCGAGGGCTAGACGAGCCATGGCAATCGACATTCAGATGCCCGCCCTGTCCCCGACTATGGAAGAGGGGACCCTGGCCAAATGGCTGGTCAAGGAAGGCGACACGGTGACCTCCGGCGACGTGATCGCGGAGATCGAGACCGACAAGGCGACCATGGAAGTCGAAGCCGTGGACGAAGGTACGGTCGGCAAGCTGGTCGTGGCCGAAGGTTCAGAAGGCGTAAAGGTCGGGGCCGTCATTGCTCAGCTTCTGGAGGAGGGCGAGACCGCAGACGCCCTGTCCGCGCCTGCTGACAGCGGCGACGACAAGCCTGGCACGGCAGGCCCCGCCCACCCGGAGAACGAGGCCGCCGACCGCGACGGTTCGGAGGGGCAGGCCCCGGTCGGCAAGCCGGTCGCGAACGACCCCGACATCCCCACCAACATCCGAATGGTCGAGACGACCGTGCGGGACGCATTGCGCGACGCCATGGCCGAAGAGATGCGACGTGACGAGACCGTCTTCGTCATGGGCGAGGAGGTCGCGGAATACCAAGGCGCCTACAAGGTCACGCGCGAGCTGTTGCAGGAGTTCGGGGCCAAGCGGGTGGTGGACACGCCGATCACGGAATACGGTTTCGCGGGCATCGGTGTCGGCGCGGCGTTCGGCGGATTGAAGCCCATCGTCGAGTTCATGACGTTCAACTTCGCCATGCAGGCCATCGACCACATCATCAATTCCGCCGCCAAGACTCTCTACATGAGCGGCGGGCAGATGCGCTGCCCCATCGTGTTCCGCGGCCCCAACGGCGCGGCCAGCCGCGTCGGCGCCCAGCACAGCCAAGACTATTCGTCATGGTATGCGCATGTGCCGGGTCTGAAGGTGATCGCGCCCTATGATAGCGCGGACGCCAAGGGCCTGCTCAAGGCCGCCATCCGCGACCCCAACCCAGTGGTGTTTCTCGAGCACGAGCTGATCTACGGCGAGAGTTTCGACGTGCCGGACATGGACGACTTCCTGATCCCGATCGGCAAGGCCAAGATCCGGCGCGAAGGCTCCGACGTCACCATCACCGCGCACTCCCGCATGGTGAAGTTCGCGCTGGAAGCGGCGGAAGAACTGGCCAAGGACGGTATCGAGGCGGAAGTCATCGACCTGCGCACGCTGCGCCCGCTCGACACGGACACGATCATCGAGAGCGTCAAGAAGACCAACCGCATCGTCTGCGCCGAAGAGGGCTGGGGCCAGCACGGCGTCGGCGCGGAAATCGCCGCCACGGTCGTGGATCAGGCCTTCGACTATCTCGACGCTCCGCCCGCGCGGGTGTTTCAGAAGGACGTCCCGCTGCCCTACGCGGCCAACCTGGAGGCCTTGAGCTTGCCGGGAACCGAGGACGTGGTGCGGGCGGCGAAGGCTGTGTGTTACAAGTAAGGACCGGCTCAGGCCGACTTCATCGGCCTGTCCATCTTTCATCGCCTGAGACTCTAGGTGATGTATCCGCCGATAAAGTCGGCGAAAGCGGATTAGTAGAAGGTATTCTGAATGCCCATTGAAGTCCTCATGCCTGCCCTGTCTCCGACCATGGAAGAAGGCACGCTTGCCAAATGGCTGGTCAAGGAAGGCGACACGGTCGCGTCCGGCGACGTGCTGGCCGAGATCGAGACGGACAAGGCGACCATGGAGGTCGAGGCCGTCGACGAGGGTACGGTCGCCAAGCTTCTGGTCGAAGGCGGCACGGATGGGGTGAAGGTCAATGCGCCCATCGCCTTGCTCCTGGAGGACGGCGAGGAGGCGAGCGCGCTGGACGGCTATGCGGCTGGCGGCAAGGTCGGCTCGGGCAACGTCAAGGACGAGACCGCTCCGGCGGAGACGCGCCAGACCCGCTACGACGACGCACCGAAGGAGGCCCCGGTGGCTCCGGCGAGCGCATCCGCTGCGGCGTCCACCGACAATGCAGAACGCATCTTCGCCTCGCCTCTGGCAAAGCGCCTGGCAGAACAGGCTGGCTTGGACCTCGGCAGTCTCAGCGGGTCCGGTCCAAACGGACGGATCGTGAAGGCGGATGTCGAAGCCGCCAAACATGCGCCAAAATCCGCAACCCAGGCCGATGCGCCCGTGCCTGAAGCAGCCACATCGACCGAAGTCGGACTGCCGCGCGCCGTTGCCGGTGCCGAAGCCCTCACCAAAATGGGTGTGGCGCCGGAGACCTACCGGCTCGAGCCGCTGGACGGTGTGCAGAAGGTCATCGCGCGCCGCCTGACCAGCTCGAACGTGAATGTGCCCGACTTCCCACTGACCATCGATTGCGAGATCGATGCTCTGCTGGCCATGCGCAAGGAGCTGAACGCGCAGGCGCCCGAAGGGATCAAGATCAGCGTCAACGACATGCTGATCCGCGCCTGCGCCCTGTCGCTCAAGGCGCTGCCGGAAACGAACGCCAGCTACACGGAAGACGGTATCGCCTATCACCACAATGCCGATGTGGCCGTGGCCGTGGCGAGCGAACGAGGCCTGATCACGCCCATCGTCCGCCAGGCCGAGAATAAGGGCCTGTCCGTCATTAGCGCGGAAATGAAGGACCTGGCGGGCCGCGCCCGCGACGGGAAGCTGAAGCCGCAGGAATATCAGGGCGGGACCTTCTCCATTTCCAATCTCGGCATGTTCGGCATCAAGCAGTTCGGCTCCATTATCAACGAACCGCACGGCATGATCCTGAGCGTCGGCTCCGGGGAACCGCGCCCCGTCGTCAAGGACGGCGCGCTGGCGGTGGCGACGGTGATGACGGTGACGCTGACCTGCGATCACCGCGTCGTGGACGGTGCGGCCGGGGCGCGCTGGCTGCAGCACTTCAAGGGTCTGATCGAAAACCCGCTGACGATGATGCTGTAGCGCGGGGGTTTCCCCTCACGGTTGTCCGCCCTTGAGGCGGCTCGCCCCTATCCGCTAGGTCTTCGACGACTCTGTCGGAGCCCTCTATGGCGCTGAAATTCATACTGGCCGGGCTGATTTCTGCGATCCTCGCGGGTGCAGCCATCTTCCTCCTGCTCGACGATGCGACGGTCGACCGGATTCGCGCGGAACGCGAAAGGCTGACAGTTTCAGAGGCCCGGATGACGCCGGAAGCCCGCGATGCGGACATGCTGGACCGTTTGTTGGGCCGGGACGTGCCAAGAGAGGCCGAGGCGACTGGCATCGTCGCCGACGATGCGCCTCTGGAAGGCAGCCGCGTCGGTCGCCGCGTCGCCGATCCGGCTCCCGCACAAACATCAGGTCAGGGCTGGCTCAACCAGTTCCGATCCAGCCGTGCCCAGGCCCGCAAGGGTTCGGACGCCGTCTACGTCACTCTATTGGAGGAGGCGCAGAAGCTCCGGATCGAGGATGTACGCGACGATGCCTATTTGCGCATTCTCGACTACGCTCTCGCGGAAGGCCGCTACGACGTGGCGGCCGGAATCATCGACCAGATCAGCGTGCCGCCCCTGCGCGATACGGGACGGCAGCGCATTGCCGTGTCTCTCGCCCGGGCAGGCCGGACCGACGCCGCCTTCGCAGTGCTGGATTCGCTGGAAATCGAAGAGCTGGCCGACCCGATCCGGCTGGAGATCATCCGCACTGCGACCGAGCCCGCCCCGGCCGAGTAACCGGCCTTTGTCTCCACGATGCCCGTGCGGTCTTGCGCGCGCGGAAGGCTCTCTCTAGGCGGTCCGTTCTAGCGACTTTCTGCAACCGCATGGGGATACGCGCATGGACTTCGACGTCATCATCATCGGCTCCGGCCCGGGCGGCTACGTGACGGCCATACGCGCCAGCCAGCTCGGCATGAAAACGGCGATCGTGGAGAAGGCGGACCTTGGCGGCGTCTGCCTGAACTGGGGCTGCATCCCGACCAAGGCCATGCTGCGCTCCGCCGAAGTCTACGAGAACATGCAGCATGCGAAGAATTACGGGCTGTCGGCCGAGACCGGCTATGACCTGAAGGCCATCGTCAAACGCTCCCGCGACATCGCTGCCCAGCTGTCGGCGGGCGTGAAGCACCTGATGAAGAAGAACAAGATCACGGTGATCGGCGGGCATGCCTCGCTCAAGGCTGGCAAGCCCGCACCGACCGTCATGGTCGATGGCAAGGACTACACGGCAAAGCACGTCATTCTGGCGCCTGGCGCGCGGGCGCGCACTATCCCGCAAGCCGGGCTGGAGCCTGACGGCAAGTTCATCTGGACCGCCCGCGAAGCCATGGTGCCCGATACGATCCCGGAGCGGCTGCTGGTGATCGGGTCCGGAGCCATCGGCATGGAGTTCGCCAGCTTTTTCTCCGCCTTCGGGGCGAAAACGACCGTCGTGGAAATGATGGACCGGATCTTGCCTGCCGAAGATGCGGACGTCTCGGCCTTTGCCAAGAAGCAGTTCGAGAAGCGCGGCCTGACCTTCAAGCTGGGCACGCAGGCCTCTCTGAAGACAGGAACCAAGGGCGTCACGGCGACCTTTACCAAGGACGGGAAAACGGAAACGGCGGAGTTCGACCGCGTGGTTCTCGCCGTCGGCATTGTCGGCAATGTGGAGGATATGGGTCTGGAGGACCTCGGCGTGGACATCGACCGTTCCCACATCGTCATCGACGACTTTTCACGCACCAACATCCCGGGGCTTTACGCGATCGGCGACGTGACCGGCGCGCCTTGGCTGGCGCACAAGGCGTCGCACGAAGGCATCATCTGCATCGAGAAGATCGCTGGCCAGTCCCCGCATCCGCTGGAGCCGAACCGCATTCCGGGTTGCACCTACTGTCACCCTCAGGTCGCGAGCGTCGGCCATACGGAGGCGCAGGCCAAGGAGGCCGGCTATGAGGTCAAGGTCGGCCAATTCCCCTTCATCGGAAATGGCAAGGCCATCGCGCTGGGCGAGCCGGAAGGGTTCGTGAAGACGGTGTTCGATGCCAAGACGGGCGAACTGCTGGGGGCGCACATGATCGGGGCCGAAGTGACGGAGCTGATTCAGGGCTATGCCATCGCGCAGACGCTCGAGACGACCGAGCACGAGCTGATCGAAACGGTCTTCCCACACCCGACCCTATCGGAAATGATGCACGAAGCCACGCTGAGCGCCTTCGACCGGACGCTGCACTTCTAGTCGGTCAGTTGAGGCCGCAGGACCGGTTCGGGGCGCCCGAAGCGCAGCCACTGCCCGAGCGGCGTCTTGTAGCGCAGCATGGGCTTTTCGACATAGGTCCAGGAGGCCCAGGAGAGGGTCAGGATGATAGGCAGGGCGAAGGCGAGAAGCTCTGCCGTGCCGATCCCCGGCATCCAGTGGACTAGGAGCTGCATCACCGGCCAGTGGTAGATATAGACCCCGTACGACACGTCCTCGATGGACTGGAACCGTTCCAGGTTCGGAGCGTGCGCAAAGGCCAGAAGAAGCACGACGATTCCGACCATCAAATCTATGGCCACATCGCCTATCGCCGTTCCCTGGCACAGCCATGAGAGGCCGAAGAGCAGGGGCACATAGCTCCAGCGCAGCTGGATGCGGTCCTTGTAGGCATAGGCGACCGCGCCCATGCCGTAAGCGAGGGAAAAGCGGACCATGGCTTCGATGGAGGCCGGCATCGTATCGAACAGGCCGTTGCTCACCGCGACGATCCAGATGATGGCCGGGGCCACGAACTGGAGCAGCACCATCCAGCGCCGCCGCATCAGCCCGAGCGAAAAGGCGGCAAGCGTCGCGATGTAGCAGAGGACTTCGTAGCGGAGCGTCCAGAGCGGGGCGGAGGCCAGCTGTTCTCCATTCTGTTCGAACGCTCCGGGCAGTACCAGGTCTGTATCGACGAAGGACAGTACCTTGAAGGGTTCCAGCCACAGGCTGGGCGTGGCCAGATAGGCCGACAGGGGGAGAGAGCTTGCGAGCGGCCCCACCACGAACATGATCAGACCGACATGGACGATCAGGGCCGGGTAGATGCGGATGAACCGAGCGGCCAGGAAATTCGGGCCGTCACCGCGCCGCAGCATGGACGCCGTGACCATGTAGCCGCTGGCAACGAAGAACAGGTTCACCGCCAGATAGCTGGCGGAATAACCGAACAGGATGAGCGGTTCATGCTCCGACCCACCACCCGAAATGACGAAGGCGTGGCCGACCACCACCATCAGCGCGAAGATCAGCCGCAGCGGCGTGAAGAAGTTGTCGTGACCGTCCCGTAATCGAACGGGTTGGGTCTGTATGCCGAAAGGCGAGGTCATTGCGGGCGTCCCGTTACTGGAATTGCCCTAAGGAAGTGCAAAAAACGGGCCGGACTCCCCTCAGGAGCGAAGATGTGCGGGGTCGTTGCGGCAAATCGTGCCTGCCGTCCTTGCAGATTCCGGGCTTGTTATCGCACTCGCATCGGGCCACTTATCTTCGCATCATGGCCACCCTCATCGATCTCGACTCGCGACCCAAACCGCGTCCGCGCCACCCGGAAAAGGCGAACCGTCCTGAAACCGAAGTCCTGCGCAAACCCAAATGGATCCGCGTGAAGGCTCCGACCTCCAAAGGCTATGCCGAGACGCGCAAGATCGTGAAGGACAAGGGTCTGGTCACAGTCTGCGAGGAAGCAGCCTGCCCGAATATCGGCGAGTGCTGGGAGAAGTCCCACGCCACCTTCATGATCCTGGGCGAGGTCTGCACGCGCGCCTGTGCCTTCTGTAACGTCGCCACGGGTCTGCCGCAGGATGTGGACGCATACGAACCTGCCAAGATCGCGGAAGCAGTGGCAGAAATGAAGCTCCAGCATGTGGTCATCACTTCTGTCGACCGGGACGACCTACCCGACGGAGGGGCGCAGCACTTCGTTGACGTGATCGAAGCGATCCGTGGGACGTCCCCCAAGACGACCATCGAAATCCTGACTCCTGACTTTCTGCGCAAGGGCGATGCGCCGGACCGAGTGATCGATGCGCGTCCGGACGTGTTCAACCACAATTTGGAAACCGTGCCGCGGCTCTACCTCTCCATCCGGCCCGGCGCACGCTACTATCATTCGCTCCGCCTTCTGGAGCGGGTCAAGGAGCGTGATCCGTCGCAATTCACCAAATCGGGTCTGATGGTGGGTTTGGGCGAAACCAAGGAAGAGGTGATGCAGGTCATGGACGACATGCGGTCCGCCGGAATCGATTTTCTGACCATCGGCCAGTATCTCCAGCCCACGCGCCGCCATGCCAAGCTGGAGCGGTTCGTGACGCCGGAAGAGTTCAAGGCCTACGAGACGATCGCCCGTGCCAAAGGGTTTCTCATGGTGTCGGCCAGCCCGCTGACACGCTCCTCCTACCATGCGGACAGCGACTTCGCTCAGCTGCGTGCGGCACGCGATGCCCAGTTGGGGACCCGCGCTTAGTGCCGTCCACGAGTTTTCTGCAGCACGTTCCGCATGCGCCGGACTGCGTGATGTCGCTCGTGACGGACGTGGAACGCTATCCCAGTTTCGTCCCGGCCATGAGTGCTTTGCGAAAGACCCGGGACCTGCCGGATGGGTTCGAGGCGGAAGCGCTGATCAACTTCAAGGGTATCGCCGAAACGTTCGAGTCGCGCGTGCAGATCGATCCGGAGGCCCGCACTGTCGTTGCGACGAAGACCAAGCGCGGCGGTCCCGTGAAGTCGCTGGAAAACCGCTGGCAGTTCCACGAACTGCGCGACGGTTCGACCTTGGTCGATTTCCACGTCGATGTGCGGCTGGTGTTTCCGCTGGAGTCGCTTCTGCGTCAGAAGTTCGACAAGGCGAAAACGCTCATTCGCGACGTGTTCATCGAACAAGCCAAGGCCCATTGCCCGCCGGTCGGGGACGGTTCGAAACTCGATCTCGTCTCGGAGGCGACGCGCCTAGGTCTCGCCAAGCGCCTCGGTTAGAATCCGCAGGCCGTGCATGACGGCATGGTCACGCACACGGTTTCGGGACAGGTCCTCGAACACCTTGCGTTCGGACCGGACACCATCCGGAGTGGCCAAACCGAAGCACACCGTTCCGACGGGCTTGTCGGCCGTTCCGCCCCCAGGGCCGGCAATGCCTGTGACGGACAGGGCCAGATCGACGCCCAGCCGCTCCCGCCCACCAGATGCCATCTCCCGCGCTGTCTCTTCACTGACGGCCCCGTAGGTGGCGAGCGTGTCGGACGACACGCCGACCAGCTTTTCCTTGAGCGCATTGGAATAGGTCAGAAAGCCGCCTTGGAAAACGGCGGAGCTTCCCGGCATCGCCGTGATCGCCGCTCCCAGCAGTCCGCCCGTGCAGCTCTCCACCACACCGACCGTCACGTCGTGCGCCTTGGCCGCGTCGTTGAAGCGCCGGGCAAGGCGGAACAGCTCGGCCAGGACCGGATCTGTCATGCAGGCAGCTCCACCGTGGCTATGGCCTGGGCCGCAATACCTTCGCCGCGGCCCGTGAAACCCAGCGTTTCCGTTGTGGTCGCCTTGATCGATACGCGGGTGAGGGGGAGGCCTGTAATCTCAGCCAAGCGCTGCCGCATGGCGTCGCGGTACGGCTTTACCTTGGGCCGTTCGCAGATGATGGTCAGATCCACGTGACGCAGGGTCGCGCCGTCCTCCTCTGCGAGTTTGACGGCGTGGGCGAGAAAGCGGTCCGAACTCGCACCCTTCCATTGTGGGTCGGACGGCGGGAAGTGATCGCCGATATCGCCTTTTGCGACCGCGCCGAGAATGGCGTCCGTGATGGCGTGCAGGCCCACATCCGCATCGGAATGGCCGACCAGCGCATAACGACTTTCGATCTCGATCCCGCATAGCCAGAGCGGCTCGTCGCTCTCCGTTAGCTTGTGGACGTCGAAACCCGATCCGGTCACGGTGAAGGTAGAACCCTGGAGCATGGCCTCCGCCTTGGCGAAATCCTCCGGCCAGGTCACCTTGAAATTGCGCTCGCGGCCCGGCGTGAAAGCAAGGGAGAGGCCCGCATCCCGGGCTACGGCAACGTCGTCATGGGCGGAAGACCCTGGTGGCAAGGCGTCGAAGGCGGCCTTGATCTTGTCAAAGCGGAAGGCTTGGGGGGTCTGCACCCGCTGCAGTACGTCGCGGTCGACGGGTTCGAACGCGTTTGTCTTCAGTGCATCCACGATCGGCAAAGCCGGGACAGCGCCGTCATGGGTTTCAAGCGCTTGCCGCAATGGCTCGACGAGTGAGACGTCGATGAAGGGCCGGGCTGCATCATGGATCATGACCGTGGACGGCGGGTCGGCAGCCAATGCCGCCAAGCCGGCTCTGACCGAATCCGTACGGGTCGATCCGCCCGACACGATCAAGGCTCCAGGTGCGAGTGTGGGGCCAATCTCATCACCTTCGGCAAGAACCAGCACGGTGCGATCGAACATTTGTGTTCGTGCTGCATTCCGCAGCGTATGCGCCAGTAGAGGTTCTCCCGCTATCTCTCTGTATTGCTTTGGGGTTTCGCCGCCTGCGCGTTCCCCGCGACCGGCAGCGACCAGAATGAGTGCGCAGTCTGTCAAATGGAGGCGTCCTCGGTGCTGAAATATTGTGCGCGGGGCGGGGCTCCGCTACGGCTGGCCTCCCATGGCAAATCCGCTTCATATCGGCAAGCTGGCCCTGCGCTCCCGCGTTCTCGTTGCGCCCATGTCGGGCGTGACAGATTTGCCGTTTCGGACGATCCTATCGCGCTTTTCACCCGGGGCCGTCGTCTCCGAAATGATCGCGGGTGAAGGCCTCGCCAAGGACGACCCCGAAAACGTTGCCCGCGCGGCAGGCGGTGACGGGATCGAACCCATGGCCGTCCAGCTTGTCGGGCGCGATCCGCATTGGATGGCGGAAGGGGCGAAGAAGCTCGAAGCGGCCGGTGCAAAGCTGATCGACATTAATTTTGGCTGCCCCGCCCGCAAGGTGGTGACCGGCATGAGCGGCAGCGCCCTGATGCGCGAACCCGAGCTCGCTCAGGCTATTGTTGCCTCCGTGGCCGAGGCTGTTTCGGTTCCTGTCACCGTCAAGATGCGGCTCGGCTGGGATCACGACAATCTCAACGCGCCTCAGATTGCGGCAGATGCGGTAGACGCCGGCGCTGTGGCGGTCACGGTTCACGGGCGCACGCGTTGCCAGTTCTATGACGGCACGGCGGATTGGGTGGCGGTGGAAGCGACACGTCATGCGGTCTCCGTCCCGGTCTTCGTCAATGGCGACATAGATGGGCCGGAGCGTGCGCAGATGGCACTGAAACAGTCCGGTGCGGACGGGGTGATGGTCGGCCGGTCGCTGATCGGTCGGCCTTGGGCGCTTTCACCCATAATGGCGGCCGTGGACGGCACGGACCCGGCCCCCGCGCCGACCTCGTCCGAGAAGACCCGCCATGCTCTCGATCACTACAATGCAATCCTCGACTTCTATCCCGCCCGAAAAGGCGTGCGCGTCGCCCGGAAGCACCTGGTCGGTTACGCGACCGAGGCGGGATTGCCGGATGCGGACTCCCGCCGACAGCGTCTGGCCCGATCCGACGATCCTGAGGAAGTCCGCGACCTTCTGTCCGGCTTGTTCGATCACGCAGAAAGGGACGCGGCATGAGCCTCGCGCTCGTCGAAGACTGGCCGTTTCCCCTGTTCCAGGTGGATGGCGGCGATATCCTCTATGCCAACCAGGCGGCCCAGGAATGGACCGGCGACAGTGTGCGCCGCATGAAAGGCCGCAAGCTGTGCGAGATCATCAAGACGGACCCGCCGCTCAACGAACAGATCGCCAAATCCGTGGAGATGGGCACGGCGCTCACCAATCGCGCTTGCACGGCGACCCTGCCGTCGGGGGCGACCCTGACCTGCCATGTGACGGTCTATCCCATCGAGGGTGGCGCGCAGGGCGTGTCGTTCTGGCTGGCGGGTCCCCGCCCGCGCGAAGGAGAGGTCGGTGCGCCCATTGTGACCGGCATGGGTCGGCTGATCGCGCACGAATTGAAAAACCCCCTGGCGGGCATCAAGGGCGCTGCGCAACTGCTCCGCGACGATGTCGCCTCCGAAGAGGGGCAGGCGCTGCTGACGCTGATCGGCTCCGAGATCGACCGCATCCGCCGTCTGGCCGACCGGATGGAAACGCTGGGCGACCGCGACCCGCAATCCATGTCGTCCGTGAACATCCATACCGTGCTGCGACAGGCGCGGACGGTCGTTCAATCGGCGGAACCGCGTCTGGTTTTCACGGAACAGTACGACCCCTCCCTCCCGCATGCCCACGGTGACCCGGACACGTTGATGCAGGCCGTGCTGAACCTGATCCGCAACGCTCAGGATGCGTTGAAGGAGGTCGAGCTGCCGGAAATCAAGCTGAGCACCAGCTTCCGGGCGGGCGTCACCTCTCGCAAGCGCGACGGAGCGAGGGCGCGCCATCTGCCGATCCAGATTAGCGTGACCGACAACGGGCCTGGCGTGTCGGACGAACTCCAGGACCATATCTTCCAGCCCTTCGTTTCGACCAAGCAGGACGGGCAGGGGCTGGGCCTCGCGCTCGTCTCCAAGGTCGCCAAGGCCCATGGCGGTCTCGTCGAGGTCCGTTCCCGGCCCGGACGGACGACATTCTCCATTCTTCTTCCAGAACCGACTTCCGAATCCTCAGGAGACCTGCCTTGAAATACGATGTCCTCCTCGCCGACGATGATGACAGCATCCGTCTGGTGCTCAGCAAGGCGCTGACACGTGCAGGCCATTCCGTGCGCGCGACGGACAATCCTCAGACCCTGCTGAAATGGGCGGAAGCCGGGCACGGCGACATCGTCCTGACGGACGTCATGATGGACGGCCACGAAGTGTTCGAACACCTGCCCGACCTGGCTCGGATGCGGCCCAAGCTTCCGGTGATCGTGATTTCCGCCAACAACACGGTGAACACGGCGATCAAATCCGGCCAGCACCGTGTGTTCGAATATGTCCCCAAGCCTTTCGACCTGGATGAAATCACGAGCGCGGTCGCACGTGCGGGGCAAACGGTCGGCTCGCGCCGGTCGCGCGCGCAGCAGAGCCGGGGCCTGCCCATGATCGGACGCTCTGCTGCAATGCAGCCGGTCTTCCGGGCGGTGTCGCGTTTTGCTGCTGCGAACCTGCCCGTGCTGATCCAGGGTGAGGTCGGGACCGGCAAGGACCTCGTGGCGCGCCTGCTCCATGATGGCGGACCGCGTCAGGACCGGCCTTTTCTCCGAACGACGGATTTCGAGAATACCTCGCTGACCCTGCAAAAGGTCAATGGCGGCGATCTCTATATCGACGAGGTGGCGGAACTCTCGCCCGCGCAGCAGGAGCGCCTGCTGGCTTTCCTGACCGAGAGCGAGCTGATTGCCCCCACCGATCGGCCGCGCGTCCTCTGCGCCACCCGCAAGAACCTTCGCAAGGAAGTGGAGCAGGGCTATTTCCGGGACGACCTGCTCTTCCGCATCAATGTGGCCGAGATCCGTATCCCGCCTCTGTCCGAAAGGGATCGGGACACGATCGAACTGGCCGAGGCCTTTCTCGGCCAGGCCAGCCCGAGCCAGACCCGGCGTTTCTCGACGGAAGCGCTGGAGGTGCTGCAGCGCCACGAATGGGTCGGCAATGTGCGGGAGTTGGAGAACATCGTCCGGCGTCTCGCGGTCCTCTATTCGGACGATGTAATTTCAGCCGACATGGTGCTGCAGGAGTTTTCAAAGGACATTCGGTCTTCGGATGCCGACACGGATGCGTCCGACAAGTTCGAACGCCAGCTCGTGCTGGCGTGCCGGTCACTGCTGGATGGGGAGGAGGCTGACGAAGAGGGCAGCCATTACCAGACCGCCATGGCCTGGATTGAAAAGCCGCTCATCACCGAAGCCTTGCGCGTGACGGGAGGCAACCGCGCCAAGGCAGCGGACAAGCTGGGAATCCACCGCAATACGTTGCGCACGCGCCTGAAATCGCTCGATCTGCAATGAGGCGTTCCGCGCACTGTTGATATACGGTCACAGTGATGTAAACCTGCAACAGTCGGCCGGGGGTGGTCGCACTGTTTGGGAGCCGGATGGCCGATACGCTCACCATGACCGCACCTCGAATGGGGCGCGCCGCGCGTAACTCCGCAAGCCGGACCACGGCTGCGCTGCCCCGGTTCGTCCGCTCCGCCCTGTTCGGGGCCGTCTTCGTCTCCGCCATCATGCTTACGGTTCTGGGCACGCTGCTCAGTTTCGGATCGTCGGACGAACAGGTCACGTCGGCCTACGACATCCTCCGGGCAAATATGGTCCTGATCGTGGTGCTGGGCCTTTACCTCGGCAACCGCGTGCGCCGGACCTTGTTCGACAATTCAAGCCAGGACGCGGCACCGCTTCTGCACCGGCGTTTCCTCGCTATCTTCGGCCTCGCCGCGCTGCTGCCCGCCATTATCATCGGCGCGTTCTCGGCCTCTCTCGTCAGCCAGAATGTCTCTGTCCTGTTCGGGTCCGAAGTGCGCGAGAACATGGAAAGCGCAAGCCAGGTTCTGTCCGAATATATCGACCAGGAACTCGGCGATCTCGCTTTTGACCTCAGCCTCGTGCGGCAGGGGCTCGAAGAGCGCGGCTATGCGGTCGCGGACCGGATATCCCTGACGGCGGAGCTGCAGATCGTCTCCAGAGTGCGGGACCTCGATGCGGTGGTGATGTTGCGCGAGGACGGTCAGGTCCTGGCGCAGGCCATGGGGCCGCGCTCGCCGGCTTTCGAGGTGCCAAGGCCGTCGCTGCTCCAGACCGTCACATCCGACCGGACGGAATTCCTGAACAATGACGAGACCAACTATCTTATCGCCCTGATCCGTCTGGCGCCCGACAGCGATGTCCTGCTCTATACGGGGCGTCGCCTGCGGTCGTCGTCCGAAGTGCTTTCGAACATCAACAGCATTCAGGCCGCCACGGCTCGGATCGACGCTTTCACGGCCAGCCAGTCCCGCATGAACCGCATTTTCGCGCTCATCTTCATCGAGACGGCGCTTCTGCTGCTCATCGCGGCGACCTGGCTCGGGATGATTCTTGCGAATCGGATCATCCACCCGTTGTCCAACCTCGTGACTGCCGCGGAGCGTGTCCGGGGCGGCGATATGAGCGCCCGCGTGACCGTTTCGGGGGAGTGGGGCGAGATTTCCGACCTCGGTTCGGCCTTCAACCGAATGACCCAGCAGCTCAACAGCCAGCGCGACGAGCTAGTGCGGGAGCATGACGTGTCCGAGCAACGCCGCCAGTTCTCCGAAGCCGTGCTGTCTGGCGTGAGGGCTGGGGTGCTTGGTCTGACGGAAAGCGGACGTATCACGCTGATAAATGCGTCGGCGGAACGGCTTCTGGGCCTGTCGTCCGAGGCCGCGCTGGACCGTCCGATCGCGGAGTTGCTGCCGGAGTTCGGTCCGGCCTTCGCCCGCGCCCGCGAAAGCGTGACCAACACGGCGGAGGATCAGATTTCCTACGAAACCGATGCCGGCGCCATCAATCTGGACCTGAGGGTCGCCAGCTACCAGGGCGCACGCCGCGATACGGGCTGGGTGGTGACGTTCGATGACATGACCCGGCTGGTCGCCGCGCAACGCCAGAGCGCCTGGCGCGAGGTCGCGCGACGCATCGCCCACGAGATCAAGAACCCGCTCACCCCGATCCAGCTGTCAGCCGAACGGCTGTCGCGCAAGTATGGCCGGGTGCTGACGGACGACCGGGAGGTCTTCGACAATTGCACCGAAACGATCATCCGTCAGGTCGGCTCGCGGGAGCGAATGGTGGATGCGTTCTCCGCCTTCGCCCGCATGCCCCAACCGGAATTCGAACCTGTCGACTTGCGCGATATTCTAGACAATGTGCTGTTCGAGCAGGGCGTGGCCTTTCCGGACATCACCTTTGCTCAGGACGAGATGCCGGACGGTCATATCCCGGTGCGTGGCGACGAACGTCTTCTCAACCAAGCGTTGACAAACCTGTTCAAGAACTCCGCCGAGGCCGTCCTGCGCGAAGTGGACCGCCGGGATGAAAGCTGGCGCGGAGAGGTCTCTGCCTCTGTCCATGTAACGGGGGAACGGATCGATCTCGTCGTGCGTGACAACGGCCCAGGTTGGCCCATGTCCGACACCGCGCGTCTTCTGGAGCCATATGTCACGACGCGGGAAGGCGGCACGGGCCTCGGCCTTCCGATCGTCAAGCGCATCGTCGAGGATCATGCCGGGTCTATCCGCCTGTCCGCGCGCGACGACGGCCGGACCGGCGCGCAGGTCATCGTCACGCTGCCTTTCGATGCGGCCCAAACTGTCAATGACGACCTCGCCCTGGATCCACTCCAGGCCATCCGACCCAGACCCACGGAAGAAGCTGCCGAATGAAGACATCCGTCCAGACCCGACCCACGCAGGACATTCTGATCGTCGAGGACGAGACCGATATCCGGTCCCTGATCGCGGGCATCCTGCAGGATGAGGGGCACGAGACGCGCGAGGCGTCCACGTCGGACGAAGCGCTCGCCGCCGTGCGGGCGCGCGAACCTAACCTCGTCATCCTCGACGTCTGGCTGAAGGGCAGTTCCATGGATGGAATCGAATTGCTCGACGCGCTCAAGCAGTCAGCGCCGGAGCTGCCCATCATCATCATCAGCGGTCACGGCACGGTGGAAACG
The DNA here is from genome assembly GCA_049647245.1 of Litorimonas sp. Taxonomy (GTDB): domain Bacteria; phylum Pseudomonadota; class Alphaproteobacteria; order Caulobacterales; family Maricaulaceae; genus Litorimonas. The sequence continues at coordinate 31,263 of JBARXH010000024.1, read as the reverse complement.
GCCGTTTCCGCCATCCGCAAGGGCGCCTATGACTATATCGTCAAGCCCTTCAAGGCGGACAAGCTGATCGTAACGGCAGAACGGGCGCTGGAAACCGCCCGGCTGAGGCAGGAAAACCGAGAGCTGAAGGGTCGGACGCCCTCGGACACGACCTTGATCGGGGACAGTCCGCAGGTCGCGCAGCTTCGCCAGAAGATCGTACGCATCGCGGCGACCAATTCGCGCGTGCTAATCTCCGGCGCGTCCGGGACGGGCAAGGAGCTTATCGCCCGCCTAATCCACAAGCAGAGCACGCGTTCGGGCGGGCCCTTTCGTGCCGTCAACGCCGCCTCCATGGTGCCTGAGCGGGTCGAGGAAGAACTGTTCGGCGCGGAAGGCGCGGACGGCGTGGAGAAATCCGGTCTGCTGGAACGCGCCCATAATGGCACGCTGTATATCGACGAAGTGGCCGACATGCCGTTGGAAACCCAAGGCAAGCTCCTGCGGCTCCTGGTGGAGCAGCGGTTCCACCGCGTCGGCGGGCTGGACGACGTGCAGGTGGACGTGCGCGTCATCACCTCAAGCTCCCGGGAACTGGATGAGCAAGTCAAGCTGGGCCGATTCCGGGAGGATCTCTACCACCGGCTCAACGTCATGCCTCTCGAAGCACCGCCTCTGTCCGAACGGCGCGACGATATCCCCGCGCTGGTCAGCTTCTTCATCGATCAACTGGCGGCCTCGACCGGGCTGCCCAAGCGCGAGATCGGACCGGACGCCATGGCGGCCCTTCAGGCCCATGACTGGCCGGGCAATGTCCGCCAACTGCGCAACAATGTCGAGCGGCTGCTGATCCTCGCGACCGGAGATCCGAGCCAGCCCATCACCCTCTCGACCTTGCCCCCGGAGGTCTCCGTCGTGCGCGGCGGGCAGGCCGGGAACGAGAACGAGCGCATGATCGCGCTGACGCTGCGTGACGCGCGCGAGCATTTCGAGCGGCAATATCTGCAGGCACAGATCGACCGCTTCGGAGGCAATATCTCCCGCACGGCCAGCTTTGTGGGCATGGAGCGTTCCGCCTTGCATCGGAAACTCAAGTCGCTAGGCTTGAACACGAGTAGCGGCACCGCCGCGTCCGCCGACGCCGACTAGGGGCGCGGCAGGCGCGACCCTCGGGCGCCCGGTAAACGAGGCCGCGTCATGCGAGTGATCATCTGCGGGGCAGGGCGCGTCGGCTACGGGCTTGCAACCCGGCTTGCCGTCGAAAACAATACAGTCACGGTCGTCGACACGTCGCCCGATCTGGTGCGCCAGATCACGACGGATCTCGATGTGCGCGGCGTGGTCGGCCATGGCTCGCACCCCGACATTCTGGTGCGGGCCGGCGTCGAGAATGCCGACATGATCATTGCCGTCACCCAGTATGACGAGGTCAACATGGTGGCCTGTCAGATCGCCCATTCCCTTTTCGACGTGCCGACCAAGGTCGCGCGCGTCCGGGCGCAGTCCTATCTCGCGGCGCAATACAACGATCTCTATTCGCGCGAAAACATGCCGATCGACATCATCATTTCGCCGGAGATCGAGATCGGTAAAGCGATCATCCGGCGGCTGAGCACGCCAGGCGCCTTCAACGTCGTGCCGTTCGCCGACGGGCTTGTGCAGTTCCTCGGCGTCCGCATCGGTCAGGATTGCCCCATCATCGACACGCCCATCCGCCAGATTCCGGATTTGTTCGAAGGGCTGCATGCCGCAATCGTCGGCATCCGTCGTGACGGCGCGCTGTTCGCCCCCAACCCTGACGATCCGCTGGAAGTGGGTGACGACGCCTACTTCGTGACGCGGTCCGAGCACGCGCAGCGTCTTCTCGAGGTGGTCGGCACGCGCGAAGCCCGCGCCCGGCACGTGGTCATCATTGGCGGGGGCAGCATTGGAACCTATGTCGCCCGCGCGTTGGAGGACCAATCCGGCATCCGCGTCCGCGTCATCGAAGCCGACAAGGACCGCGCGGAGGCGGCCGCAACCGAGCTGCCCAAGACCGTGATCCTCCACGGCGACGCCATGGAGGCGGAAGTCCAGGAAGAGGCCGGAGCGGCCACGGCGGACGTGCTGATCTCCCTCACGAACGACGACAAGACCAACATTCTGTCTTCCATCCTCGGGAAACGTCTGGGCGCGGACCAGACCATCGTGCTGCTGAACGAACGCTCCATGCAAGAACTGCAGCGCGATCTTGGCATCGACATGGTCATCGACCCGCGGGCCTCCACCGTCTCGTCGATCCTGCGGCATGTGCGCCGCGGCCGTATCCTGGATGTCTACATGCTGGACCAGGGGTCCGCCGAAGTGCTGGAAGGCGAGGTTCTCGAAACGTCCATCTTCGCGGGACGGACCCTGGCCGAAGCCGGCATCGGGGACGGGGTGGCGATCGGAGCGATCGTGCGCGACGGCAAGGTTCTGATGCCGGAGCCGACCCTCCAGCTGAAGGAAGGCGACCGGGTCATCCTGCTGGCGGAGCGCAACGCGCTGAAGGACATCGAAGCCTTGTTCCGCGTCGGCGTGGAGCTCTACTGACACCGTGCCGATCCGTCGGCTCTCCACGCCATGAGGCTCGTCAAGATACTGCTCTGGCTTGGCTATGCCTTGCTCAGCAGCGCTGCGCTCATGCTGATGACGGCCATGGTCTCCGTTATCCTGCTGGAGGTCGCGGAAGCGGCCTCCATGGCAGTTCTGGCGGTCATTTCCGCGCTGACCGGCGCGCTCATGATCACAGCCAGCTTCAAGGCGTCGAGCAATGAGAGCGCGTCGGAAGCGATCCTGTTTCTCGTCCTGTTCTGGGCAGTGGTCCCGGTCGTCTGCTCGGTCCCCTTCTACGTTCTCGGGGCAGTCGGTGGTCCGGTGGAAGCGGTGTTCGAAGGCGTATCCGCCATGACGACGACGGGTGCGAGCGCGCTGGTGCCGGAGTTCCAATCCCGGACCGTCCTGTTCTGGCGGTCTCTGCTGCAATTCTTCGGAGGAGTCAGCGTCGCGACCTTTGCGGTCGTCATCCTCGCGGCCCTGAACCTGACGGGGACCGGAATATACCGGTCCGGGCTGTTCACCTACCGAACCGGCCACCTGTTCGAGCGCATCGTTGGGATCGGGCGGCTCGTCGCGGCGATATACACGCTCTTCGCCTTGATCGCGTTCGGTTTGATGATCATGGGCGGGGCGAGAACGTTCGACGCGCTTTGCCTTGCCCTGTCCGGCGTCAGTACAGGCGGGCTGCAGCCATTTTCCGGTCCTCTGGCCAATGTGCTGTCGCCGTTCTCGGCGGTCGTCCTGGCCGTTCTCTGCCTTCTCGGCGCCTTCAACCTGTCCGTTCTGTGGGACTTTCTTCGTCTAAGGCGCTCGGCCCAGTTCTGGCGGTTGTCCACCCATGTGGAACATCGCGGCCTGTTGGCCATCGCGGCTCTTCTGGTTCTCGTCACGATCGTGTTCGCCAGTCTCTACAATTTCGGGCCGGCGGTCCTGGACTCGCTCTACTTCGTCAGCTCCGCGGGATACCGTTACGATGTGATCAGCCTCGACATGGTGCCCGCGCCGATCCTGATCGCGACGGCGCTGATTGGCGGGTCCGCCCTGTCCACGGCGGGCGGAATCAAGATCATCCGCCTGTTGCTGCTGTTCCGGCATCTCGGGACGGACGTGTCGCGCCTGTCTCATCCTTCGCGGGTCAAGCCCATAGAGTTCCGGGGACGGGCGATCAGTGACGACGCGTTTCTGTCCATATGGATGTATTTCTTCGGCTATTCCCTCTGCTTCGCGATCGGAGCGCTGGCTTTAGGGGCATCCGGGATCGCCCTGCAGGATGCGCTGGCCGTCTCGGGGGCGTCGCTCGCCAATATCGGGCCGCTGCTGGACTTCACCCTGCCGTCGTCCGGCCTGCGCTATGCCGACTTCAACGCGCTGCAGATGACCATCGCGGCGGGGCTGATGCTCGTCGGGCGGGTGGAAGTGCTGGTCGCACTGTCGCTGCTTCTTCCATCGACATGGCGGCAATAGTGGGCGGTCTTGCGGCATCCCAGTCATTCCCGCCCTTTCGGTTTGCCTTTGTTTCGCGCGACGGTATGAGCATGGGAAAACACCGCAGACTGGCCCGCCTCGTGGCGAAATGCTCTGCCAACTTGACCGGGTAATCCATGTCGGACCGCAAACAGAACCTTCAGGACGCCTTCCTCAACGCCGTCCGCAAATCCAAGATGCCCTTGACCATCTTCCTGGTGAACGGGGTGAAGTTGCAGGGTGTCGTGACCTGGTTCGACAGTTTCTGTGTCCTGCTGCGCCGGGACGGGACATCCCAACTGGTCTACAAGCACGCCATCAGCACCATTATGCCGTCCGGCCCTGTGCAACTGCACGACCCAAACGCCGACGATGGCGACGGGAACGATGCCGACACGGGCGCGTAGTTCGGACTTGCTCGAACACGACATCAAGATACAGCGCGCGCTTGTCGCGCATCCCCGCTTCTCCGACGCCCGCTCCGGCGACGCGGAATATGATCTGGAAGAAGCCGTCGGACTGGCCGAAGCGCTGGGCGTGGCTCCGGTCGAGGCCCGGATCGTTCCGATCCGCGAGGTCAAGGTCAACAATTTCTTCGGGTCCGGCCAGATCGAGGACATGGCGTCCGCCATTCAGGCGCTCGCGCTGGACGTGCTTATCGTCAATGGCGAGCTGACCCCGATCCAGCAGCGAAATCTGGAAAAGGCGCTCAACGTCAAGGTCATCGACCGGACGGGACTGATCCTTGAGATCTTCGGGCTGCGCGCTGCGACCAAGGAAGGCCGGTTGCAGGTCGAACTCGCCCGGCTCAATTACGAACGCTCCCGGCTGGTCCGGACCTGGACCCACCTGGAAAGGCAACGCGGCGGGCAGGGCTTCCTGGCCGGTCCGGGTGAGACCCAGATCGAAAGCGACCGCCGCCAACTCAACGAGAAAATCGACCGCTTGCGCAATCAGCTGGAAGACGTTCGCCGCACGCGCGACCTGCAGCGTGCCAAGCGTAAACGCTCCAGCGAACGGATCGTCGCGCTGGTCGGCTACACCAACGCCGGGAAATCGACCCTTTTCAACCGTCTCACGACGGGTGGGGTCCTCGCCAAGGACATGCTTTTCGCCACGCTGGACACGACGCACCGCATCCTGCAGCTGCCGAGTGGGCAAAGCGCCATCATCTCCGATACCGTGGGATTCATCTCTGACCTGCCGACGCAGCTGATCACCTCGTTCCGGGCCACGCTGGAGGAGACGCTGGAAGCGGACGTGCTTCTTCATGTGCGGGACATCTCGGATCCTCTGACAGCCCGACGCCGGGAAGAGGTGATGGACGTGCTGAACCAGATCGGTGCAGGTCCCGATCATGGCCAACCCTTGATCGAGGTCTGGAACAAGGCGGACCTGCTTCCGGCTTCCGACCGCGAGACCACCGAAAGCCTCGCGGAACGTGCCCGCACGGAAGCGACGCTCACCGACGCCTTCGTCGTGTCCTGCCTTTCGGGCGAGGGGATCGAGGCCTTGGTGGCAGGCGTGGAGGAAGCGCTGACCCGGTCGGATGAAATCCTGGATGTGACCATCACGCCGGCGACCTTCTCGGCCCGCGCCTGGCTGCACGAGAATGGCCATGTGATCGACGAAAAGAGCGGAGACGCCGGGACTCTCAGCATGACCGTCAGGTTGTCCGAAAGCGACGCCGGAAAATTCCGGGCTAAGCATCACGCTCTGATCGACGGGTAGGGTCTAGAGACCGTCCGCCTTGGCGTCCTGCCAATGGGCTTCCATCTCATCCAGCGTCAATCCCGTCAGCGAGCCTCCCGCCCGGTCTTCGATCGAGCTGAAACGCCGCGAGAATTTTGCGTTTCCATCCCGCAACGCGCTTTCAGCATCCACGCCCAATTTCCGGACCAGGTTGACGACCGCGAACAGGAGGTCGCCGGCTTCCTCGTGGCGCTCGGCCTCAGGCGCGTCGCGAAGCTCCGCAGCCTCTTCAACGATTTTGTCGAACGCGCCTTGCGTGTCCGGCCAGTCGAAACCGACTTTCGCCACGCGCTTCTGGAGTTTCTGAGCCCGCATGAGCGCGGGCAGGGCAAGCGCGACTCCGTCCAGCGTCCGGCCGCTGCGTTCCGATGCTTTCAACTCCTCCCAGTCGGTCTTCTCCCCGCCGTCGAAGACATGGGGATGACGGCGGACCATCTTCTCGACCAGCGTATCGACGACGTCATCGAGATCGAATGCGCCTTCTTCACTGGCCATGCGGGCGTGAAACAGAACCTGGAACAGCAGGTCGCCCAGTTCGGACTTCAACTCGTCGAAATCGGACCGGTCGATGGCATCCTTGACTTCGTAGGCTTCCTCGATCGTATAGGGCGCGATCGTCTCGAAGGACTGTTCCCGATCCCAGGGGCAGTCCTCGCGCAGGCGGTCCATCAGGGCTTTCAGTCGCGCATAGCGCTCTTCGGGAAGTCCGGTCACGGCTTGGGCTGACGCAAGGCGCGGAGGATCAACCCGCCCAGGACGAGTGCAGACGCGCCGTAGCTGCCCCAGATGAACACGGCAAAAGGCCCCATATCCATCAGAATGCCTCGACGCGAACCGTGGCGGCGGGCGCGGGTCGGCGGGCGGCCCGCGCGGTCGCGATTTCGGCCAGCATTCCGCGCAGGGTCAGCCATCCCAGAAGGAGCGTATAGCCCGTCGCCATCAGCAGCAGCGGCAGAAGCAGCTCGAACGGCAGGCCGGGACTGTCGGGCATGGATACGGTCGCGGGCTGGTGCAGCGTGTTCCACCACTCCACGGAAAACTTGATAATGGGGATGTTTACCCATCCGATCATGGCGGTGATGGCTGCGAGGCGAGAAGCGCGCTTGCGGTCATCCACGACCTGCCAGATCGCCATGTAACCGACATAGATGAAAAAGAGAATCAGAACGCTCGTCATCCGGCCGTCCCACTGCCAGTAGGTTCCCCAGTCCGGCTTGCCCCACAGGCTGCCGGTGATGAGGGCCAGCGCCGTGAAGGCCGCGCCGGGCAGGGCGAGGGACCGCGCGGCCGAGTCGGCCAGAGGATGGCGCCAGACGAAGCTGACGAGGCTCGCCACCGCGATGCCGCTGTATGCTGCCATGGCCGACCAGGCAGCCGGGACATGGACGTACATGATGCGGACGGTCTGGCCGTGTTCGGCTTCGGCTGGTGACGCGATCAGCGCCTGCCAGAGGCCCAGAGCCAGCGTGACGAGCGCGCCCCAGCCGAAGATCGGCACGAGCCAGCGCGACAGTCGGACAAAGGTCTGGGGATTGGCAAACCGGCTGAACATCATGCGCCTCTGTTGGCGGCCAGTGCCGCGACGGTCATGGGTAGTCCTAGCGCGACGGCGATGAAGCTCAAGCCTGCGAGGATGCGAAATTGCACCGCACCCAGGCCATTCACACTGAAGGCGGTCGCGGCTTCGGTTCCGAAGATCAGCACTGGCACGAGCAGCGGGGCGGTCAATATGACGGCGAGGACTCCGACACTTCGCTGTCCGGCCAAAAGCGCCGCCGTGACAAGTGTATACGCGATGATGGCCGGCGCTCCGATCAGGAGCGAGAGGACCGTGCCGGCGATGGCGGGACCGTCCATCCCCAGCAGCAGCGCGAGGAATGGGGTGGCCATGATGAGGGGCAAGAGGCCTGTCAGGGCAAAAGACAGTGCCCTTGCTGCGGCGATCGAGGTGCCAGACACACCAGCCAGATGTAGCGCCGCCAGCGTTCCGGTCTCGTGATCCGGGCGGAAGAGCCGGTCGAGACCGAGCATGGCCGACAGGGTCGCGGCGAGCCACAACAAGCCGGGCCCGAGGCTCGGGTTGGATCCGCCCAGGGCCAAGCCGCAGAGCAGGACGAACAGCGCCATGAAGGCTAGCGATAGCCCTGTTCCGGACGCCCCGCGGACGGCAAGCGTGAGGTCCCGCCTGAGCAGAGTTCCGATCACGCGCCCGGCTCCAGGATCAGACGGCGGGCGGTGGCGTCTTCGATGGGTACGGGTTGGTGCGAGGCGATGATGGCCATGCCGCCATTCCGGAGGTGCGCGCCCAATGTGCGCGTGACGAGCGACCGACCGTCCGTGTCCAGTCCGGCGAGAGGTTCGTCCATCAACCACGCGGCGCGCCCGGATCCGAGCCGCTTGGCCAGTGACAGGCGGCGGCGCTGCCCTGCCGACAGACCTGCGACGGGCGTGTCCTGCCGTCCCACAAGGCCGACCGCGTCCAGACGTTTCTCCAATGTCTCTGTATCGCCCTGCACGCGCTGCCAGAAGGCCAGGTCCTCGCCCAGGGTCAGTCCGGCGCGCTCCGTGCCGCCATGTGCTGCGTAGGAGAGGGCGTGCTCGGGCCGGACCGACTGATCCCCGACGCGCCAGTCCACCCGTCCGGCATCTGGCCGCAGCAATCCGGCAAGTCCGAGCAGAAGTGTCGTCTTGCCGATCCCGTTCGGCCCTGTCAGCCAGAGCGCTTCGCCGGGACCAACTCCCAATGATAGGCCGTCGATCAGGCGCACATCCCCGCGCGACAAGGACAACTCCTCGGTCTGCAGGCGTATGGCGTGGCGCGGCGGCATGGCGACCCTATGGCGCGGCGGCCCCGCAGAGTCACGACGTTGCAACGCCCGGATGTGATGGCTATCTCATGTCCATGGAAACGCGTCCTCCCACCCTCGTGCCACCGAAGCGCAACAAGCGTCTGGGTCTGATCGCGCTCGCCGGGGTCGGCTTGGCAATCGGCATGTCCCTCATCCTGTCCGCGCTGAACGAGAACACGCAGTTCTTCTACAACCCAGCCGATGTGCTGGCGGAAGGGTTCGAGCCGCAATCGGAGGTCTTCCGGATCGGCGGCCTGGTGGTCGAAGGTTCGATCGAACAGTCGGGAATCACCACGACCTTCGAGATCGACGATTTCGAACGGCCCGTGCCCGCCATGATCCGCGTGACCCATAATGGTCAGATGCCCAACCTCTTCCGCGAAGGACAAGGCGTGGTGGTCTCAGGCCGGATGATCGGAGAGACCGAGTTCTATGCGGAAGAAGTTCTTGCCAAGCATGACGAGGAATACCAGCCCGAGATCAAGTATCAGGACGAGATCAACAGCTAGCGCTCTGTAACCTGAAAGGGGGAGTTGGCGAGCAGCTCGGCAGATGTGGGGCAACCTCACCGCTCGCCGTGCCTACCGAAGTAGACCTGATTCCCTATGGCAGATTGTCGCGACGCTTTGCAGCGGTTTTATCACGTATCCTGAGGTTGATCCCAGTGTGAGGCAGCTTTTCGACTCCAGGATTAATACATGTTTACAGCGGCTTGAGGACGACTTTTCCGCCTTTCATCACGAAATCCACGTCTTCCAATGCGCGGATGTTACGCAGAGGGTCTTCGTCCACGGCGATGATATCTGCAGTTGCGCCGGGTGCGATCACGCCAATCTGACCTTCGAGGTCGAATAGCTTGGCGTTTATGACCGTCGCGCTCTGGATGGCCTGCATCGGAGTCTGGCCCCATTCGACCATGTAGGCGAACTGGCGACCGTTCAGCCCGTGCCTGTAAACGCCGGCATCCGATCCGAAGGCGATGGGAACCCCGGCCTCGACCGCTGCCTTGAAGCGCTCCCGCTGCTGGCGACCCACGATCCTTTCCTTGGCGAGGCTTTCCTCCAGGATGCCCGCGGCTTTGCCTTCCGAGAGGATATAGTCGGAAACGTAGATATCCATCGACAGGACCGTGCCGTTTTCGAGCGCAAGGCGAATGCCTTCGTCGGAAATCAGCGAGGCGTGTTCTACCGAGTCGACGCCTGCCTTGATGGCGGTTTCGATCCCCTTGCGACCATGCGCGTGGACCGTCGCCTTCATGCCGAGTTGGTGCGCTTCGTCGACGATCGATTCCATCTCTTCCAACGTGAACTGCTGCGCGCCGATGGTCGTGCCCTTGGACAGCACACCGCCCGTGCCGCAGAACTTGATGACTTCCGCACCATACTTCTTGTTTTCCCGGACCTTGGCCCGCACGGCCCAAGGCCCGTCCGCCACGCCGCCGGACACGCGCTTGTATTCGAATGGCAGAAGATTGTTGTCGCAATGGCCGCCCGTGATCCCGATTGACCGTCCGGCCGGGATGACGCGTGGACCCGGTACGTCGCCGTCCTCGATGGCGTCACGCAGCGCCACGTCGGTAAAGCCCGGCGCGCCGAGGTTGCGCACGGTCGTGAACCCGGCTTCTACCGTGCGCTTGGCATTACGGACGCCCGTAATTGCGGACCGCGGCACGGACCGGGTCAGGCGGTTATAGCCGTGGACCCCGGCGTCGCTGGTCAAGTGGACATGCGCATCGGAAAGGCCCGGCAGGACCGTCATATCCGACAGGTCTATCAAGGTGGCAGCGGTCCCGCGCTGGCGGTATTCGCGCGCACTGAGCACTTCGCGGATCACGTCGCCTTCCACAATGATGTACTGGTCGCTCCGGGTCGTCCCCGTTTCCGTGTCGATCAGGGTTCCGGCATGGATCACCGTCTCCGCAGCGCCGTCCTGCGCAATGGCGGGCAGGGCGAGCGCGGATGCGAGAAGGAGCGAGAGCGCGGTTTTCATAGATGTCCCCAGTGGTGGTGCGGCGTCGGACCAGCTAAGCGCGGCCTCGATGTCATCGCAAGTGGAATCAGGGCGGCCAGCCGATCTGGTCATCGCCGGAGGTGGATTGTCCGGCCTGCTGACGGCATGGCGATGCCTGTCGGTCAATCCCGACCTTGTCATCGACCTCTACGAGACGCAGCCCGACGTGGCGGGCGACCACACATGGTCCTTCAACGCGTCCGATATCGCGCCGGAGCTGCGCGCATGGTTCGAGCCTTTTGCGGCCCATAGCTGGCCGGATTACGAGATTCGGTTCCCGGAACGACAGCGCACGCTTCCGATCGAATACCGGTCGGGCAATTCCGACACGCTCCGCCGCTGCATCGCGCCCTTTGTAAACGCCGGACGCTTGCGTCTGCATACGAACCAGTCCGCCCCGGACGCTGAAGGCCGCCCCCGGCTCGACGCGACGGGCTATGGTCTGCGCGACGACGAGTTTCCGGGTTGGCAGAAGTTCGTCGGGCACGTCATCCGGACGGAGCAACCACACGGCGTGTCTCGCCCGATCATCATGGATGCGACGGTGGAACAGCTGGACGGCTATAGGTTCGTCTATCTGCTGCCTTACAGTGACAGGGAACTCCTGGTGGAGGACACCTACTTTTCCGATAGTCCGCACCTGTCCGAAAATGTGATCGGAGACCGGATCGAGACCTATATCCGTGACAAGGGATGGTCGGACTACACGACCGTGCGACGCGAAAAGGGTGTTCTGCCCATGATGATGGCGACCGACCGCAATGATGACAGCGCAAAGATCGGTCTGGGCGGTGGATTTGCCGTGGCGGCCACAGGGTTCACGGTCCCGCACGCGGTCGAAGTCGCCGACGTGGTGGCGCAAGCGATCCTGCAAGGTGGGCCTGCTGCAGCGCCCGGTGCGGTCGCCCGCTTCCGCAAGGTCCACCTTCGCCGGGAACGTTATGCGCGTCTGTTGAACCGCATGTTTTTCCGCGCGGCCGCTCCGGATCGACGCTTCGTCGTCTTGCAGCGCTTCTATGGTTTGGACGAAGGCCTGATCCGACGCTTTTACCGCAACGGCTTGCGCCTGCGCGACAAGGCGCGCATTCTCATCGGCAAGCCGCCCGTGCCCGTAACCAGGGCCATCGCCAATTTCTCCGAATCCCGCTTCATCCGGCGCGAGCGCGCCAAGAAGGACACGACATGAACGTTCAGATCGACCCCAAGACGGTCGCCCGCGCGAAAGCCGGGGAAAGGCCTTCCGCCATCGTGGTCGGCGCTGGTTTCGGCGGCATCGCGCTGGCTGTACGGCTGCAAGCCATGGGGTTCCAGACGACCTTGGTCGACAATCGCGACAAGCCCGGCGGTCGGGCCTATGTCTACGAGGAGGGCGGTTTCAAGTTCGATGGCGGACCGACCGTCATCACGGACCCGGACTGCTTGCGCGAGCTGTGGACCGTCGCCGGCCGAAACATGGATGATTATGTCACGCTGCTGCCCGTCGACCCGTTCTACCAGCTCCAATGGGAAGACGGCGACCGCCTTAACTATACGGCGGACCAAGCGACGCTTGAAGCTGAGATCGCGCGCTACAATCCGGACGACGTCAAAGGCTACCGCAAGTTCCTTGCCTACAGTCAGGACCTCTACCGCGAGGGCTACGAGAAACTCGGCACGACCGCGTTCCTCAAGTTCTCGCAGATGCTCAAGGCCGCGCCGCAGCTTGTCCGTCTGCGGGCCGACAAGAGCGTCTACGCCATGGTGTCGAAGTTCGTGAAGAATGAGCGCGTGCGCCAGCTTCTGTCGTTCCAGTCGCTGCTGGTCGGCGGTAACCCGTTCAAGACCAGCTCCATCTACGCGCTGATCCATGCGCTGGAGCGCAAGGGCGGCGTCTGGTTCGCGCAAGGCGGAACCGGCTCGCTCGTGGAAGGCCTGATCAAGCTTTTCGAAGATATTGGCGGAGAGCTCCGCCTGTCGACCGAGATCACGGACATCCGCACGGATGGCGACCGCGTCACGGGCGTAGAGGCTGCGGACGGCTGGTCCATGGACGCGGACCTCGTCGCCTCCAATGCGGACGTAGTCCATACCTACAAGAACCTCCTTCGCGGCCATGACCGGGGCAAATCCTATGGCAAGTCGTTGACGAAGAAGTCGCACTCCATGTCGCTCTTCGTGCTTTACTTCGGACTCGACATCCCCAGCCCACCGGGAATGGAACATCACACGATCCTGCTGGGCCAGCGCTACAAGGAACTGATCGCCGAAATCTTCGGCAAAGGCCGCCAGCTGCCGGAGGATTTCTCCCTCTACCTTCACAGCCCGACCGTGACCGACCCGTCCATGGCACCGGAAGGTATGTCCTCCTACTACGTGCTTAGCCCTGTGCCGCATCTGGGCCATGCCGATATCAACTGGGATCAGATCGGCCCGGCCTACGCCAACAAGATCATCGACTATCTCGAGGAACATGCCTTCCCGGAATTGCGCAGGCATCTGGTCGTGCAGAAGACGCTGACGCCCTATGGTTTCCGTGACGAGATGAATACGCATCTGGGCAGCGCCTTCTCCGTCGAGCCTGTCTTGACCCAGTCCGCCTGGTTCCGTCCGCATAACCGCGACGACGTCATTTCCAACCTCTATATCACGGGCGCGGGGACGCATCCGGGGGCAGGGGTGCCCGGCGTGGTCGGGGCCGCCAAGGCGACGGCTGGCGTGGTTGCGGACGATTTCCGCGACGTCCTGGCCGGGTAGGCTTCACGCGGACTTGATGCGCGCTCACGACAGAGTGTCGCATCTCGCGCAGGAAACCTGCTAGCGGCCTCCCATCATCATCGGGAGGCCCTCATGCCAAATCTTCGTGTTCCGCTCTTTCTGACGCGGATTCTCATCGCCATTTTCCTGCTGCCCTGGACGGTCATGCGGTTCGTCCGGGACGAGGCCGCGCAGGGCATCGCGGAGCGTTACTACAAGATCGGTTTCCTCCCCGACGTGGCGTTTCTCGTGATCGCCATCTTCATGGCGTTGCTCTTGCTCGCCTTCACGATCGGCTTCCGCAAGAAGATCAGCTACGGTCTTGTCTTCCTGCTCCACACGATCGGCACGATCATGACCGTCCCGACCATGCTGCCCGTTCTGACGGGCGGAGAGGGCGGTCAGATCCTGTTCTTCGCGGCGCTGCCCGTCATCGGGGCGATGTTGCTGCTCTACCTCTTGCGGGACCAGGACACGCTGCTCAGCGTGGACTGAAATTTTTTTTGTATCTACGCAAATCCGACTCAATCCGGGTGCGCGTAATCAAAAACGGATAACATCTCAGGTCCCTTGATGTGATCCGCCGTCCAGCTTTGTTCCCCTTGTGTCTGGACACGAATAGCGCCCTCCCGGTCCCCCGGAGAGGGCGCTATCTATTTCCGGGACAGCTTGTTGCGCAACGCCCGTCCCAGAACCCACCAAGTCCGGTCGGCATAGAGGACCAGTGCCAGGACCAGCACACCCCACAGGACCGATCGTCCCGTCCACCAGATGTAGAGCAATGCGGCGAAAGCGAGGGGATAGAGCAGAAGCGCGACCGCGAACGTCCAGATGGCGAGCAGCTTCTCCTTCACACCTCCAGCTCCCGTGGCAGAACAAAGTCCAGCAAGCGCCAGCTGTTGGGCGAAAGCCAATCGCCGTCACCCACCCGGCTCAGCACCGTGCAGGCCCCCGTCGGGTAGTCGTCATGCCGGCCCGTAAAGCGCGCGTGCAGCTCCGCCCACCCCGGATTGTGACCGAGCCACATGAGACGTTCCGTATCTTTCGGTTCGCCCAGTCGTGAGGCGACATGGACGGCTTGGCTTGCCGGAGCGTGGTAGAAGTCCGGCAGATAATCCACATGCTGCGCGCCGGGAATGGCGCGGATCAGACGCATGGCGGTCTCGCGCGTGCGTCTGGCGTCGCTGCTCCAGATGCGCTGCGGGGCATAGCCTCGAGCGTGCAGCGCTTCGCCCATGGCCGTCGCGGCCCGTCGCCCACGCGCGTTTAGGGGCCGGTCATGATCCGTCATGTCCGGGTCGGCCCAGCTCGATTTGGCGTGACGCATGAAGAGCAAGTGGGTCAGCATGACCCGGTAGTGGCGTCAGTCGATGGTGTAGACAATCCCGAACCGGGTGATCGTGTCCGTCTTTTCCCGGCCCAACGGCACGTCGGTATTGTGATCGATCCGGAAAGAGGCTCGCGCCGCGAGATTGCCCATCAGATCGGCCGTCAGTCCGATTTCGTTGAACAGGTAGGTGTTGGATTCAGACCAGAGGATACCGGCGTCGTCGTAGAGCGAGACATTGTCGTTGATCTGCCAGTCGAAGTCCGACCCGGCGTCGAGCGCGAACTCCTCGTTCGTCACGCCGGCCGCCGAAGTCTGCGAGCGGTAGCCCGCCCCGCCCGTCACGCTCCACGTCGTCGGCGAGCTCTCCAACACGTCAAAGCCTAGACCGCCGCCGAGAAACCAGCCTTCGCGGAACGCGCCGAAGTCGTCGAAGAACAGATCGCCTTTCCCGAATGCAAAAAGCCGGTCGCCGATGTCGCGCTCCAACTGGTAGCCCGCCAGATAGCGTTCCCGGTTGGTCGCCCCGTTGGCGCGGCCGAAATCCGCGCTGCCCTGGAACTCGTGACGCCAGATGTCGCCTTGCCGGGCCAGCTTCAGGCCTAGGCCGATATCCGTGGTATCCGTGTTGCCTGTCGTGCGGTTGCCGGTCAGCGAGGCTTCGCCCGTCCAACCCGCAAGGCCAGCCTGGGCGTGGGCCGTCATGGGTGCGAGGAGCAGGGCTGCGGCTGCGAGATAGGTTTTCATGTCTTGTCTCCCGTTTGCGGGCGCCAATAGGAATGACAGGGTGAACACAAGATTACCGGGCGCACCGCCGACCTGCGGCCTTTATTCTGCCGGGCGCTCTGTTATGGCGGGCGCCATCGTTTCCGACCGGGACTTGAGACCATGTTCGACCTGAAAGCCATCCGCCAGACTCCCGACCTGTTCGACAAGGGCTGGGCCCGCCGCGGGCTGGAGCCGCAAACGCCGACCATCCTCGAAAAAGACATGCTGATCCGCAAGGTGAAGACCATGGTCCAGGAAGCGGAAGCCGCCCGCAATACGGCGTCCAAGCAGATCGGCCTCGCCATGCGCGAAGGCCGCAAGGAAGACGCGGAAAAGCTCAAGGCCGAAGTGGCGGGGGCGAAGAACGTCATCGCCGCGCTCGGCGCGCAGCTGGAGAGCGAGGAAGCGGAGCTGAACGCGCTGCTCGCCGGCTTGCCGAACCTGCCCGCCGACGACGTGCCGGAGGGTGCGGACGAGGACGACAATGTAGAGATCGTCCGCTGGGGCGAGCCGAAGGCGTTCGGGTACGAGCCCAAGGCGCATGACGATCTGGGCGAGGCTCTGGGACTGATGGATTTCGAGACCGCTGCCAAGATGAGCGGCTCGCGCTTCGTCATTCTGCGCGGTGCCCTGTCCCGCATGGACCGCGCGCTCGCCGCGATGATGCTCGACATGCAGACGGGCGAGGGGTTCGAGGAGACGTCGCCGCCGTTCCTGGTCTGGCCCAAGGCGCTTCATGGCACGGGACAGCTCCCCAAATTCGCGGAAGACCTCTACGCCACGGAAGAGCACTACTTGATCCCGACGGCCGAAGTCTCGCTGACGAATACGGTGCGCGAGAGTATCCTCGACGCCGACGTCCTGCCCAAGCGTCTGACGGCCCACACGCCTTGCTTCCGCAGCGAGGCGGGTTCGGCCGGGCGCGATACGAAGGGCATGATCCGCCAGCACCAGTTCAACAAGGTCGAACTGGTCAGCATCGCGACCCCGGAGCAGTCGGAGGACGAACACAAGACGATGCTGTGCTGCGCAGAGAAGGTGCTGCAGGCACTGGAGCTGCCCTACCGCGTGGTGGAGCTGTGCACGGGCGATCTCGGCTTTGGAGCGCGCAAGACCTACGATATCGAGGTCTGGTTGCCGAGCCAGGACACTTACCGCGAGATCAGCTCGATTTCCAACTGCGGAGACTTCCAGGCCCGGCGCATGAATGCGCGCTACCGGGCCGGGGAGAAGGACAACCGCTTCGTTCACACGCTGAACGGCAGCGGTCTTGCCGTGGGCCGGACCCTGGTCGCCGTGCTGGAGAACTACCAGAATGAGGACGGTTCCATCACCATACCGGACGCGCTCGTGCCCTATATGGGCGGTATGACGGAAATTCCTGCCGCCTAGTCCAGCAACGCCGGGTTCGCCGCGACGAAAGCTTCCAGCGTGGCAAAGAAGGCTTCGATGTCGCTGATGTCGTTCCCGCCATTGATGGTGACGAGCCGCACGAACGTGTCGTCGCGAAACGAACCATAGCCGACCAGCAAGGTGCGGTGCTCGTAGAGCGCCGTGCAAAGCCGTTCCGCCGGAATGCCCTTGTAGTTGAAGCAGACGGCCACCGTGTCGTCCACGCTGAAGTCCGAATAGTCGGGATGGCCACGCACATAGTCGCGGCCCACATCCGCGAGCTTGAACTGCTGGTCGACGAAGGCGCCCAGCCCCTTCGTGCCCAGGCTTTTCCATTGAACCCAGAACTTCAGCGCATCGTTCCGGCGGCCGCATTGCAGAGAGGTCTTGCCCGGATTGAAGGCGTCGTGATCGGTCTGGTACAAATAGGACGCCTCGTTGGAGAAACTCGCGTCGAGATGGGCCGAGTCGCGCACCATGATGAGCGAAGTGCTGAGCGGCGTGCCCAGCATCTTGTGGGCATTGATGGTGAAGCTGTCGACGCGCTCGACACCCTTGATCAGGGGGCGGTAGCGGTCGCTGAACAGCGCTGCGCCCCCGTAGGCCCCGTCGACATGAAGCCAGAGCCCGAACTCTTCCGCCACGTCGGCCGCCGCATCGAGATCGTCATAGGCCCCCAGAACGGTGGTTCCCGCCGTGCAGTTGATCAGCGTCGGTGTCAGGCCTTCCGCGATATCCGCCTCGATGGCGGCCTGCAGCGCCGCCATGTCCATCGCGCCCTGGTCGTCCGTTGCGATGTGCCGGACATTGTTCCGGCCGATACCGGAAAAGGCGGCATTCTTGGGCGTGCTGTAATGGCTTTCGACCGAAGTGTAGACGGTCAGGCCGCCTTGCGCGCCCTCGTGCCGGACGTCGGGGGCCTTGGCGTCCCGTGCCATCAGCATCCCCATCAGGTTCGTCATGGACCCGCCCGGTCCGAACGTGCCGCCGGAGGAATGGTCCCAACCGATCATGTCGCAGACCTTGCGAATTATCGTCTTTTCCACCCCGATCTGCGGGCCGGCCGCCTTGTAGGTCGCCATGCTGTTGTTGAGCATGATGGAGAGCAGATCGCCCAGCACGGCCGGGCCCTGGCGGCCGCCGAAAAGCTGGTTGAAAAAGGCGGGCGTCGCCGTGCGCGGGCTGACGAGGATCAGTTCCGTCAGCGCGGCTTCGACCTCATCCGGGTTCAGGCCCTGCTCCGGCAGGTCGAGGTCGAGCCTCTGGTCGAGCGTGGCGGACGGCACGAACTCCGCCACGGGCTCTTGCTCTTCGGCGCGAAGAAGCGCCGCCGCGATGCGGTTGAAGGTGTCGAGACTGTCTTGCATGGCAGGGGCCTAGAGGGGACGGCACGCCTCTTCCAGCCAGAGACGCAGGTCGCCGTCCAGCTCCGGGCCGATCTCGTCCAGTACACGGGCGTGGTACTGGTCCACATAGAGCCTTTCCGACTGGGTCAGCATGTCCGTATCGATCAGTGCGCGGGAGAGGGGGGCGAGCGTCAGCGTGTGGAAACCGTGCATCGGACGCTCTCCGCCCGGGATTTCCTCCGCGGGCGTGACATATTGCAGGTTCTCGATGCGGATGCCGTATTCGCCTTCCTTGTAGTAGCCGGGTTCATTGGACACGATCATGCCCGGCTCCAGCGCGATGGTGTTCGGGGCCTTGCTGATACGTTGCGGACCTTCGTGCACGCCGAGGAAGACGCCAACGCCGTGGCCCGTGCCGTGATCGTAATCCAGCCCGGCCTGCCAGAGCGGATGCCGGGCGAGCGCGTCGAGATTGGATCCAGTCGTGCCCTTGGGGAAGCGCACCACGGCGAGGGCGATATGCCCTTGCAGGACCAGCGTATAGCGCTCGCGCATTTCCTGTGTCGGCTCTCCGATCGGCACGGTCCGGGTTACGTCCGTTGTGCCGTCGACATATTGCGCGCCGCTGTCCACGAGGTAGAGCGTGCCGCGCGACAAGGGCAGGGTGGAGGCCTTGTTGACGCGGTAGTGCGGAAAGGCGCCGTTCGCGCCCGCGCCGCTGATCGTCTCGAAGGACAGATCCTTCAGCATCCCGGTGTCGTGGCGAAGCGTCTCCAGTTTCACGGCGGCGTCGATCTCGTCGAACGCACCGCTCTGCGCCTCCGTGTCCAGCCAGTGCAGGAACCGGATGAGGGGCAGGGCGTCCCGGCGGTGGGCGGCTTCCGTCCCGCGCAGTTCGGCGTCGGATTTCTTCGCCTTGGGCAACGCGACCGGGTCCGCTTGTGCCAGAACGGTCGCGCCCGCGCGCTCCAGGGCCTGGCTGTGCCAGGCCGAACTGGTCGCCGGATCGGCGATGACGGTCTTGCCGGACCAGTCGGACAAATCGCTTTCCAGCCGCGTTTCCTCTCGGACCCCGACATCATTGCCCAGATTGGTCATGACGTCCGCCGATAGCTTGTCGGGGTCGGTGTAGAGCGTTACCCGGCCTTTCCGGTCGATCAGCGCGTTGGCCAGAAGCAGCGGCGTGCAGCGCACATCGCCGCCGCGCAGGTTCAGCAACCAGGCGATAGAGGCCGGGGCCGTGATCAGCGCACCGTCCGCGCCAGCGCGTGCCACAGCGTCCGCGATTTCGGCGCGTTTCTCCGCATGACTCTTTCCAGCCCGTTCGGTGGGCTGGACGACGACTTTGCCCTTGGGCGGCGCCGGGCGGTCGGCCCAAGCCATGTCGATCGGATTGCGGTCGAGCGCGACGAATTCGCCGCCTGCACCGAGAACGGCCTTGCGGAGCGCGGTCACGGCCTTGGGTGAATGCAGACGCGGGTCGTATCCGACGCGCTCGCCCTCACGGACATTGTCGCGCAACCAGGCGGCCATGCCGTCTTCCAGGCGCGCGTGGGCGAAGATGTCCTCATCCGTCTGCTGCCGGACCTGCAAGGTATAGCGCCCGTCGGCGAACATGACGGCCCGGTCGCGGAAAACGGCGGCCGCCCCGGCCGATCCCGTGAACCCGGTCGCCCACATGAGGCGTTCATTGTGATCGGGCAGGTACTCGTTGTTGTATTCATCCTCGTGCGGGATCAGCAGAGCGTCCAGCCCTTGCGCGTCCAGCTCGCGGCGCAAGAGCGGGATGTTGTTTCGTCCCATGTCGGGGCCGCCGACCACGTCGAATTTCTGGATCAAGTCGATGTTCTGTTTTCCCATGGAGCGGCTCTAGGCCGATCGCGCGTCGGGGGAAAGCGGATGCGCCGTAAATTCTCCGTGCGCGGGAGCTTCATCGGACTTGATGGCTGATTGAAAGCAGAGCGTTAACGGCGATCTAACAACTCCGCGAGTTCCCACCCATTTCTGCATAGCTCGCTTCGCCAAGCGGCTGTTCTCCCGCGACCGACCGATCCCTAGATGAGCGTCACAGGGATAAAACCGGTCTGGCCATCCGGCGGACCATCGCAAGAACAAGAAAGAAATCATGTCTTTTCAATTTGATAACGCACAGCTCACGACGGACCGCAAAGTCCGTCTGGACACCGACACGACGAAGGTCCGCCTTCTCGCCCGTCGCACGTCTCGCCAGACGCGCCGCGCCATGCGCGCCATCTAAGCGCGCCTGCATTACCAAGATCGAAGCCCGGGCATCGCGCCCGGGCTTTTTCATTTACGGGCCAGGAGCGACGTCCAACCGTCTATGCTGTCGCGCGGCGAGACACTCAGTCCCGCTGCCTCGAACGCGCCCGAAACCCACTCCGCCTGCGCATCGAGAATGCCGGAGAGGATCGCCTGGCCCCCGGGAACCATAGCGTTCGCAATCTCGGGCGCCATGCCCCGCAACGGGCCTGCAAGGATGTTGGCGATCACGAGGTCGAACCGACGATCCTTGAGTCCGTCGCAGTCAAACCCGTCCGCCACGATCCGGTCGAAGCGGACGTCGTTAAGCTCCGCATTCACCGTCGCGACATCGATGGCGACCGGGTCGATGTCCGTGGCGAGGATATCGGCGGCCGGGAAGAGCTTGGCCGCACCGATGGCAAGAATTCCGGCGCCCGTCCCGAGGTCGAGTATACGTTCCGGTTGGAAGCCTTCGCGTTGCATGTGGTCCAGCATCAGAAGGCAGCCTTGAGTCGTGCCATGGTGGCCCGTGCCGAAGGCCTGTCCGGCATCGAGCAGGATCGGAAACGCTGCATCCTCCGGCGCGCTGTCATGACTGCCGAATACGGCAAAGCGGCCCGCGCGTATGGGCGGCAGGCCGGACTGGCTGAGGGCGACCCAGTCCTCGTCCGGGAGCAAACGGACACGGCCTTCGAAAGACGATGGCACGACGCGTTGTGCCTCGCTCGCCATGGTTTGAGCGGGGTACAGCGCCTGAACCATCACCATGCCGGGCTCCGCGTCGAACACCGAAACAGCCAGGGCTTCCGTGATCTCGTCGAAGCCGAGGGCTTCTGCGAGCGCGTAGCCGTCCTTTCCAGGAGCGGTGACCTCCAAGGCCCAGACCTGCGCCATGTCAGACCTCCGATGCGCGCTGGACGAAGCCGTCCAGCACCATCTTCTCGCCCGCCTTGTCGAACTCCACGGTCAGCTTCGTGCCGTCCGCCGCCATGACTTCGCCGTAGCCGAACTTCGTATGGAAGACGCGTTCGCCGACCTTGTAGTTCGACACCTTGCCCTTGGCGGGGCGGCGCACGGCGTGGCCTTCGATCTCCTTGGGTTCGCGCCCGAAACGGCTATCCTTGTTCTTCTGGTAGCGCTGCCAGCCGGGGGATTTGCGCCCCGCATTCTGCGCTTCGGTGAATGTGCGTCCGAAATTCTCCTGAACGCGGTCGGCGATCAGTGAAGGGTTATACTGGTTGGCTTCGCTTTCCACTTCGACGTGCTGGATGGGCAGCTCGTCGATGAAACGCGAAGGCAGGGAAGACTGCCAGGATCCGTAGACCTGCCGGTTGGCGGCGAAGTAGATCTTCGCCATCTCGCGGGCGCGCGTGATGCCGACATAGGCCAGCCTCCGCTCTTCCTCCAGTCCGGCCATGCCGCTCTCATCCAGAGCGCGCTGGCTCGGGAACGTCCCTTCCTCCCAGCCGGGGAGAAAGACGAGCGGGAACTCCAGCCCCTTGGCACTGTGCAGCGTCATCAGGCTGACTTCCGCTTCGCTCGGGCCGGAGTCGACGTCGAGAACGAGACTGACATGTTCCATGTAGGCGTCGAGCGTGTCGAACTCGCCCATGGCATTGATGAGTTCCTTGAGATTTTCAAGACGACCTTGGCTCTTGGCGTCCTTGTTGTCCCGCCACATCTGCGTGTAGCCGCTCTGGTCGAGAATGCGCTCGGCCATTTCCGTGTGCTTTGCGTCCTGCGCTTCACGCCGCCAGCGGTCCACGTCGAGGATGAAGGCCCGGAGGGCGGAGCGGGCCTTGCCACGGATTTCGTCCGTGCGGATCACGGTGCGTGTGGCCTGTTCCAGCGACACGTTCATGGCGCGGGCCGCCTCCTGCAGCTTTCGCAATGACGTCGCGCCGATGCCGCGCTTGGGAACGTTGACGATCCGTTCGAATGCCAGATCGTCCGTTTCGGACCGCAGGACGCGAAGATAGGCATGGGCGTCGCGGATTTCGGCCCGTTCGAAGAAGCGCGGCCCGCCGATTACGCGGTAGGGCAGGCCCAGCTGTATGAAACGTTCCTCGAAGTTGCGCATCTGCCGCGATGCGCGCACGAGAATGGCCACGTCGTTGTAGCTCCGTCCCTTGGACTTCCAGTCCTCGATCTCTCCGCTGATGATCCGGGCTTCGGCAGGCCCGTCCCAGACGCCCGTGACGGTGACCTTGTGACCGCCCGCATCGTCGGTCCAGAGCGTCTTGCCCAGCCGGTCCTTGTTGGCCGCGATCAGGCCGGACGCCGCGCCGAGAATGTGTTCCGTGGAGCGGTAGTTCCGCTCCAGGCGGATGACCTTGGCTCCGGGGAAATCCTTTTCGAAGCGCAGGATGTTGTCCACTTCCGCCCCGCGCCACCCATAGATGGACTGGTCGTCGTCGCCGACGCAGCAGACATTGTTGGAGCCTTGGGCAAGCAATCGTAGCCAAAGATACTGCGCGACATTCGTGTCCTGGTACTCGTCCACCAGAAGATAGCGGAACTTGTCGTGATACTTGCGGAGCACGTCCGGGTTCTTCTGGAAAATGGTGATGTTGTGCAGCAGCAGGTCGCCGAAATCGACGGCGTTGAGGACCTTGAGGCGGGCTTGGTAGGTGGCGTAGATCTCAACGCCTTTGCCTTCCGCGAAAGCATGGCCATCATCCGCACCGAGCCGGTCGGGTGTAAGGCCCTTGTTCTTCCAGCCATCGATCAGCGACGCCATGTAGCGGGCGGTCCAGCGCTTGCTGTCGATCCCAGCCGCTTCGATCACCTGCTTCAGAAGACGGATCTGGTCATCCGTGTCGAGAATGGTGAAGCTGCTCTTCAGGTCGACCAGCTCGGCGTGGATGCGCAGGATCTTGGCCGCGATCGAATGGAAGGTGCCGAGCCACGGCATGCCCTCCATCTGCTCGCCCATGAGCTGCCCGACGCGTTCGCGCATTTCCCGTGCGGCCTTGTTTGTGAACGTCACGGACAGGATCTGGCTTGGGAAGGCGAGGCGGTTGCGGATGATGTGCGCCAGGCGTGTCGTCAGCACGCGTGTCTTGCCCGTCCCGGCGCCGGCCAGAACAAGAAGCGGGCCTTCGGTGGTCAGAACGGCTTCGCGCTGCTCCGGGTTCAATCCGTCCAGATAGTCGGCGGATGTATCGGCCACACGCACCGGCATGGCCCGGGCGGAAATGGAACCGGCGGACGCAGGCGCAGGCGGCGCGGGTTGGAACGAATCGGAAGACGGCATGGCCTGCGGAACATAGGGACAACACTGGGCCGTGGCGAGGGGCGCTTTACCGCGCCCCGGGCCGTCTCTACATGAAGACCATGCTCGGCGGTCTCTACAATTCGGACATTCTGTCCCTGTCCGCGACACTGCGGAACGAACGGCTCGAAACTCCGGACGGAACGGCGCGTAAGACCAGCAAGCTTTGCGGCTCGTCCGTCGAGGTGGATGTCGGGATGAAGGATGACTGCGTCTCAGAAGTCGCGCTGCGTGTTGAAGCCTGCGCTCTTGGCCAGGCGAGCGCGGCCATCCTGAAGGACGCGATCGTCGGAGCGACATTGGTTGAACTCACGGACGCGCGTGACGCCTTGCATGCCATGCTCAAGAAGGGCGGCGACGCTCCGTCGGGCCGTTTCGCTAGGCTATCGCTCATGGACGGCGTCCGTGAGTTTCCCGCGCGTCACCAGAGCACGATGCTGGCGTTCGAAGCCGCCATTGCCGCGGTCAAGGCCGCGTCCATTAAGGCCGCTTGATTCGTCCAGTTCCGACGTCTGAAGGCCACCATTCGAGATAAAACGAGGCGCAGCGGCCGCATTTGTAATGTTGGCTTGCCGTAATCTTGCGACTTTGTGGCTTTTTCCGACACGCCAAAGCCGCAAACAATACAAGGTCGGGCCTTTCAATGTGTTGGGAATGTGGCCGCTTCAACCTGACCATTATCTGTATTTCCCGTAAGTTGAGGACGGCCTGAGGTGACCTATGTTGAAGAGGAGCCGGGGGGCTTGGCACTGACGCCACAAGGAGACCCCCATGTCCAAACTCTCTCTCAAGACTGTTCTCACGGCTTCCGCACTCACGGTGGCCAGCTCCACAGCAGCCTTCGCGCAGGTGACCTATCCGGAGACCGAAACGGCCCCGGCCACGGTCCAGACCGCTCCTGACGCCAAAATCCACTTGGCCAAGGCCGACAAGGATTTCGACGGAAGCCTCGATGCGGCTGAATATGTCGAGTTCGTCGTCGCCATGGCGGAAGACGGCGATGAAGATTCCGGTGCGCTGGTCGTGTCCGGCGACTACGACGCCAACTTCCGCACCCTCGATGCCGATGGCGACGGCGAACTGACGGAAGACGAGCTTCACGCCAAAGCGGGTGACGACACCTCGATGGATGAAAGCTTCGGCGACGACCCCGACATGTAGTGATTTCGGCCAGCCCACGGTTTTGCCAATTTTAAACCGTGGGAACGGAGTCAGGCTCTCTTCCGTTCATCCTGCAAGAGCAAATTCGCTCGGATTTATGGGAGAGAGCCAATGCTACGTTGGGCCATCATTTTTCTTGTCATCGCGATCGTCGCCGCCGTGCTCGGTTTCGGCGGGATCGCCGGCGCCGCCTCCGGTATCGCCACGATCCTGTTCTACATCTTCGTCGCCCTGTTCGTGATCGGACTGATCATGCACCTGCTGAAGAAGGCCTAAGCCCTCTCGATAGCGCCAAGACAGAAAGCCCCGGACATCGTCCGGGGCTTTTTTCTACTCGATGATGTCCACCGCATCGGGATCGACGGTCTCGATGTCCTCGATGACGACCGTCCCCGAGAGTCCGCGGTTGCGGATCTCGATGAACTTTTCCCGCTGTTCCTCGATGGCGCGGTCCAGTGTCGATCCGATGGCGAGGCCGTTCCGCGTCTGGACCGTGACGGACCTGCCCGGATAACGGATCCCATCGCCTCCCGTCATGTCCGCGACGACCAGCTCGTACTTCTCGATCTCGAAAGCACCCGGCGTGCTGGACAATTCAGCCCGCACGTCGGCGTTCATGTATGTCTTCAGATGGCTCCGCAGGTCTGCGTCGAAGTCGGGAAAGAAATAGGGAGCCACGTCCTGATAATGCCGTGACACGAAGGGGCGTCCGCGCTTCCGCTGGAAGCCGCGTAGTGAATTGACGAACTCGTCCGCCGCGTAGTTCAGGGTGTCCCTGAGCGTCTCGGACGTGAAGGCCGCGCGCTGGATCGACGGGGACCCGATATCGCCGTGAAAAAAGCCATACATCACGATCGGATCCGACCAATTCCGGAAGACGATATCCTCGCGGATGTTCTTCAGCGATAGTGGAACGCCGTCGATCGTGATCCACTTGCTGTCGTGAAAACGGAGCCCATCCGGCCCTTCGATCCGGGACGGATTGGAAATCCGGTATTCTTCGGCGATCTTCGTGATGACGATCGCATTGTGAAGGTTCAGCCAGTAGGCCAGCTGTTCGTTCTTGGGCAGCGCCGCAATGTCCTGTTGGTTTCCGATCCGGACAAGATCTTCGAGATAGGCATTGAGCGTCTCGACATAGGCAGGTCGTATGCCTTCGAAGACCACACGATTGCCCTCCAGCCGATAGGGGGAGGTGTGGCCGAAAACGATCCGGGTCCCGATGGTCGGCGTCGGTTTGTCCGCTTTCTTGCGCAGGCTCGGGCCGCCGAACAACACGGTCTCCTTCAGGATGCGGTCCCATATTGCGAAATCGAGCGTCGTGTTTGTGGAGGGTCGCGGCACGAAGCGGTCAAACTCGCTCGCATTGGATGCAGCGACGACAGGGACGGACACTTGTTGGGTCTGAGCCAATGCCGCGGGGCTCACCCCGCCCGCAAGCGCGATAACCGATGAGAGGAGGAGGGTGCGGAGACGGGTCATGCGTCTGCATACGCAGAAAACGCACCCAAAATCCAGAAAATTATCGAAAAACGATAATTACATCATCGACAGGCAAAGCCTGACGACCTGCCGGGCTAATTCAGAGTGCCGTCTATCTGGGCCAGTCCATCCTTGAAGAGCCGGGTTTGGTCGGCAGCCGTCAGCTCCGTCGCGATCAGGTCGCGTGCCGCATCGACCGCGAGGTCGGCCGCGCGGGAGCGGACTTCGGCGAGAGCCTGGGCTTCGGCGCTGGCGATCTTGGCTTCGGCCTGGGCCGCCCGGCGCTGCAGACGCTCGGCGAGATCGGCGCGAGCCTGCGTGGCCATCGCTTCGGCGTCGCGGCGGGCGCGCTCCACGATCTCCTCGGCTTCCTTTTCGGCTTCGGCCTGACGCCGCTGGTAGGAGGCGAGCAGGGCCTGTGCTTCCTCGCGCAGGCGGCGGGCTTCGTCAAGCTCGTCGCGGATGGCGTCGGCACGCTTGTCCAGCGCTCCGCCCATGGCCCGGAAGCCGCCCTTCCACGCCACGAGGGCGAAGAAGAGGAGCAGGGGCACGAGGACCCAGAACTCGGAAGAGACGTACCAGGCCTTACCGCCGGCCAGAATGAGGTTGGACGTCATGATCACGCCTCCTTCAGGGCGGACGCGATCTTGGCGTCGGGCACGGTCTTGCCGGTCAGCTCGATGATGAGCGTGCCCGCCACATCCGTCGCCACGGCATCGATATTTGCGAGCGCGGCAGTCTTGATCTCGCGGATGCGGGCTTCGGCCGCGTCGCTTTGGCGCTCGGCTTCCACGTCGGCGGCATCGAGCTCTGTCTTGATCTCCGCGTCCAGCGATTGGCGCGTGGACTCGGCGACGTTGGAGGCCTTGGCCCGGGCATCGCGCAGGGCCTGCTGATGCGCCTTCTCGGCCTCTTCGGCTTCCTGCTTCATGCGGGTCGCCCCGTCCAGATCGTCGGCGATCCGGTCGGAACGGTTCGCAATCGTGTCTCGCAGGCGCGGCAGGATGAACCGCGACAGGACGAAATAGAGAACCGCAAAGGTGAGGAAGAGCCAGAAGATCTGGCCCACCCAGCTGGAGGTATCGAGCTGCGGCAGACCGCTCGCGGCTTCCGCCGCGAGTTCTGCGTCCGTGTAGGTCGTCTCGGCCGCCATGGCGTCGAACTCCGTTTACGTGGTCGTTCGGGGCCTTAGGCCGCGAACAGGATGATCATGGCGAGCACGAAACCGAACAGGCCGGTGGCTTCGGTCAGGGCGAAGCCCAGCAGCAGGTTGGTGCGCTGGCTGTCGGCGGCGGACGGGTTGCGGAGCGCGCCGGACAGGTAGTTGGAGAAGATGTTGCCGATACCAAGGCCGGCGCCGAGAAGGGCCAGGCCTGCAATGCCGGCACCGATGTATTTTGCGGCTTCTGCTTCCATGATGGGATCTCCTATTGGTGGAAAGCGTGGGTGTTAGTGGTGAACGTGGTAGACGTCGTTGAGATAGACGCAGGTCAGGATCGCGAACACGAAGGCCTGCAGGAGCGCCACGAGGAATTCGAGGGCGACGATGAAGATCGTCCCGGCCACGGGCACGATCGCGCCGAGTGCCGTCGCGCCGCCTTGTGCCACCAGATAGGCCGCGAAGATCGCGAACAGCTTCAGCATGACGTGACCGGCCACCATGTTGGCGAACAGTCGCACGGCCAGCGTGATCGGGCGGGCGAGGAAGGAAATGACCTCGATGAGGATGATGATCGGGTACATGACGAGCGGAAGACCGGACGGCGCGAAGATCTTGAACCAGGACAGGCCGTTCTTCCAGATGCCGGCGATGATGACGATGAGGATGGTCGCGGTCGCCATGGCCAGCGTCACGGCGAGGTGCGACGTGGTGGTGAAGGCGTAGGGGTTCATCCCGATCAGGTTGGCGAACAGGATGAAGAAGAACAGCGTGAAGATGAAGGGCATGAAGCGCATGGCTTCGGGCCCGACCGTGTCCCGGACCATGTCGGCGATGAACTGATAGGACAGTTCCCCGAGGGATTGCATCCGGCCGGGGATGAGCTTGCCGCGCAGGGTCAGGGCGAAAAAGCCGATGATCAGCACGACGGACATGACCATCCAGAACGCGGAGTTCGTCCACGACACGGTTTGGCCGAAAATCTCGAACAGATCCGCTTCGCGCGTGATCTGGAACTGTTCCATGGGTCCGCTAGCCACGTCCCGCTCCTTCGTCATCGACCCGGAATCAGTCCAGGTCGTCGTCATCGGGCAGATCATCGCCTTTGGGGATGTGAGCCGTCTTCGCATCCATGGCCTCGGCCGTGCGGAAGACGCTCATAAACCCGGCGGCGATGCCGAACCCAAGCCCTATCAGGAACCCCCAAGGCCGCGATCCGAATATGGTGTCGATGCCCCAACCGAGGAACATGCCCACCATGACGGACGCCAGAAGCTCCGTGCTGAGCCGCCATGCCATTCCGAGAAGCGAATTGTCTTCCGTCTTCTCCTTGCGGCCCGTTCGCGCATCGCGTCGGGCGCGGGCGTCTGCGAGCTTTGTCTCGAGCGAGTCGAGATCGGTCGGGGAGGAGGGGTCGGACTGTCCGTTCTGTTCCGGCATGAAAACCAAGCTTTGCCTGCAAAAAAGACCCCGAACGGGGTCCCTTCGAAAGCGGGGCCTACCTAGCCAAGGGGGTAGGCGAAGTCAACAAGAGCAGGTGCAGGCCCAAAGCCTTGTTTTGCCTTGCAAATCTACGGGCCTGAGGGCTTTCGCCGCGACTTTTCTCAGCCCCGCTCCAGAGCAAGATGCGGCAGGGGTCGCGAGTCATGCATCCGTCGGGGAAAGCGAGACGGCGATCTTGGTCCCGTCGTCGGACTCCGCCTCGAAACTGGCGCTCTGCGCTCCCGACAGCGTCAGCCATGGCGTGGAGACCAGCGCGCCGTCCTCCCGGATCTCCATGCGGACGACATAGGTCGCCGCGCCGACATCCGTGACCGTGAAGTAAAGTGCGGTTCCCGGCACGCTGTCCGGATCGTCCATGTCGCAAGGGGTGTCGGGTGCGAGCGCCAGGCAGACCTGCGCCTCGCCGTCGACCTCGAGCTCCGCATCGGTGCGCCGGACCCGCACCCCTGCCGTTTCGGCACCGTCGACGGTCTCCGAGACAGGCCGGGTCTGCTCGAAGACCAGGGCGATGCGGGCGGGATCGGCATGGGCGAGAGGCGAGACGGCAACTGCGGAGCTGACGACAGCGGCCCCTCCGATCAGGGCTTTACGCGGATGGGAGATGAGGGTCATGGCGAGGCTCCGGATAGGGTGGGTATGCGCCACCGGACGAGTCTCCCGCAGATACTCCGCGACAAGCCCTCGCACGGCGGCGCTGACCGTCAGCCCGTCCTGCGCGGCCCTGCGGCGGAGCGAAACCTTGTCCTCAAGGGACAGGCGCACCTCCAGCATTTCCGACTTCTTCGGGCTCAGGGTCATGCCGCCTTGCGTCCTTCCGTTCGACCTGCCGTGCAAACGCAATCCTGTCCCGACACGCGAAAATTCGTGTCCCGACAGCCCTATTCCGCCGCGACCAGTTCCTCGGCGCGTGCAAGCTCCACGCTGAGCAGCTGCGACACGCCCTGTTCCGCCATGGTCACGCCGAAGAGACGGTCCATGCGGCTCATGGTGACGGGATTGTGGGTGATGGCGATGAATTTGGTGTTCGTCAGACGCTTCATCTCGTCCAGCACGTCGCAATATCGGCCGACATTGAAGTCATCCAGCGGGGCGTCGACCTCGTCCAGAACGCAGACCGGGGCGGGGTTGGACAGGAAGACAGCGAAGATCAGGGCCGTGGCCGTCAGGGCCTGCTCCCCGCCGGACAGGAGGCTCATCGGTTTCTGCGTCTTGCCGGGCGGGCGGGCGAACACTTCCAGCCCTGCTTCCAGCGGGTCGTCGCTTTCCGTCAGGGCGAGCGAGGCTTCTCCGCCGCTGAACAGGGTGACGAACAGCTTGGAGAAGTGGCCGTTGACCACGTCGAACGCGGCCAGCAGTTTCTGCCGTCCTTCCGTGTTGAGCTCGTCGATGCCTTCGCGGAGCTTGGCGATGGCCTGGATCAGATCCTCGCGCTCGGCGGTCATGGTGGCCAGCGTCTCTTCCTGTTCGGCCGCTTCCTCGTCGGCGCGAAGGTTCACGCTTCCGAGCCTCTCGCGTTCGGAGGCCAGCCGCTCCAGTTTCCGTTCGATGTCGTTTTCGGAGAGGTTGGATGCGGGGTCCAGTTGGCCCAGATGCTCGTCCAGTTCGGACGGCTCGCACTGCAGCGTTTCGTTGATGCGCGCCTTGGTCTCGCCGATCCGTTCCTTCGCGGCGGTGAGGCGGGCTTCGGCACCGGCACGGGCTTCGCGGGCTTCCCCCGCCAGGCGTTCTAGATCGCGCGCATTGATCTCGGCCTCGCGCAGGGACGCCTCCGCGCCCGCCAGCGCATCGGCGGCGGCGTCGCGCCGGCCTTCTGCATCCTCGAGTTTGGAGAAGAGCTCGCGTCGGCGGTCCTCGAACCGGTCGGGGCCTTCCGTGGCGCTCTGATAGTTGATCTGGGCTGCATCGCGCCGTCCCTGCAAGGTCGCGACCCGGTCGGCGGCCTGCGTGCGACGGCGCTGCCAGTCCGCACGTTCGCCTTCCACGTCTTTCAGACGGGCCGCGCGTGCGGCGATCTCGTTGTGCAACGTGCGGTAAGTCGTGTTCTTGTCGTCCGCATCAATGCGCGCTGCCTGGAGGGCCTCCGAAATTTCGTCGCGCTTCGGGCCCAGCGTTTCGTCGCGCTCCGTTCCATCGGCTGCAGTGCGGGCCGCGTCGCGCTGGGTGGTCAGCTCGGCGATTTCGGCCGACAGCCGCTCGATCCGCTCTTCCAGCGACCGCTTCTGCGC
>JBARXH010000023.1:0-4551 GCA_049647245.1 Litorimonas sp. | reverse complement strand
GATTTCCTAGCTCTCGGTTGGCGCTGTTTGGCCGATATACCTTCGCCGTTGTTGACGTTTTCAAGAGCTTTGGATGGATACGTTCGCCCCACCAGTCATAGAACTTCCGGGCATGGTCGCGCGTGATTTTGTCCATCGGCAGATTACCGCAGAGGGCTATGAAGTGCTCGATTGAGCGCGCCTTCGTCGCCTTCCATTTGGACTTTTGGTCTGGTGATTTCTGGCTCAATTCGCTGACAGCCAGCTTATCGCAATAGAGTTCGAAAGCCTCGCGTATGCTTTCCGAGACTGGCGGAACCGCTCCCATGACGGCCTCGACCTCGGCCTCTTCGGGTTCGTGTTTCACCGCGTGGCTCAACCGTTTGAGCAAGTCGGCAACGTCGATGGTCGCAGTCAATTCAGGCAATGGTGTGTAGATGAAGCCCCTTGCCTTGGCTCGCGTTCTGGCGGCTTCATAACGCTGACGGCTGACAGACTGGGCGTCCGTCTGCTCTCTTTGGAAGGCTAGATGCGCCCAGTATTGATCGTCTGCTTCCACCATCGCGTCACGCCGTGCGCGGGCGACTTGCAGAGAAGATGTGTTGAGTGCTGTGCGTATCGTGCCTCGCGTGTCGAGCTTCCGAAAGCGGACTGGCACACGTCGGATGTAGTGCCAGCGCCCGTCTCGGCGCTGTAAGTGTTGGTCTAGGCTCTGCATCTCGGCCATGTTGTACCACGCTGCTGTTACACAATCTGTTGCACAAATCTCAGGTAGTTGAAGGCCAGTGAAGGCCGACGAAGGAAAACGCAGGTTTTCCAGTAACTTAAGTGTGCGTGGTAGGAGTATAGTGGCGCACTGGGGAGGTCAAAAACTCCCGTCGAATACTTGAGAAATATCAGATGTTTAGACCTCTTCGTCAAGCAAATTGTTCCCCACATCGAGGCTCATATTGTTCTCCAAAGCTTTTGTCTGGGATCAATCCCCCCTTTTTCGAGACACACCTTGGCTCTTCACTCCGCCTTCTCGTTTGTTACAAAAACTCATGTAAACCTTGATTAATGTGAGCTTTTGTAACATCTGTGGCTGATGACAGAGACGGATCGCACTCTCGAAATTTGCACGATAAGCACACTCGCACGAGCTTCGGAGCTTCGTGAAGCCGGCATCTCTGCGACCGCTATCAGCCGAGCCGTCGAACAAGGGCTCCTCATTCGAGTGGGCCGAGGTCTTTACCAACGGGCTGACGCAGAAATACCCGAAGGCATACAGCTTGCCGAGGCCTCCAAGCTTTTCCCCCAGCTTCGTGTCGGACTTGTATCCGCACTCGCCTTCGACATGCCGCTTGATCCGGCGCAGCAGCATCAGCCCTCTCCGTCCGCATCACGCAGCGGAATGGATTCGCGCGAAACCGTGTCACGCTCGGTGACACGGGCGATATGAGCCTCGCCGTAGGCCCCGAACCCGGGGCCGTGGATTGTGCCCCAATTGCGCCAGTAATCGAGACCACCGGGCGTCGTGAAGTTGGCGAGCATGGTCTGCTCGACCGTGTGCAACGTATCGTCCCGCAGCCGTCCCTGCTGGTGCATCTGCCAAGCCTGGTTCCAGAGATGTACCCAGGCGGCCGAATAGGTCACGAACGTCATCATATTGAGATCGTTTTCCTGCGCGCAGCCCTTCTCGTAGCATCGCAATATGATGGCGAGCCGCTCCGGATCGCTGTTCATGTTGTCGAACCGGTCGCGCATCTCACGCTGGATGAGCAATTCGCCCGCAATCTGCGCCTCGCTCTTCTGTCCGCGCAGCTGAACGCCCACAAAGATTAGTGAGGCGATAACGCCCAAGGCGGAGACGATGCCCGCAACGAGATAGGCGGCTTCGAGGGTCATGGTGTATCCTTCGGCGCCAGCGACTTGAACGCGGCGTCCCAATCCGCCCTTCCGGCCGTCAGGACATGCGACCCCGCCATGAGAACGTCCAGATCGCGGGCGAAGACAGGGTCGAACTCCTCCCGGAACAGCGCCCAATAAGCGCGCGGCCCCGGAGCGTCCATCACGCGGGTCATCATGGCGCGGTTGCGGTCCCAGTATCGCCGCGCCGCGCCCGTCTGGACGAAGTCGAGATGCAGGCTCTCGAACGAGGTGACCGTGACGTAGAGCAGCATGCGCAGGCGTGCGAGCTGCACATCGGACAGGGCGGAGGCGTCCGTGTTGGCGAGCTGGTAGATCTCCGCCACCGCGTTGTTCTCGACGATGGCCAGACGGATCCGGTCCATCCGGTCCTGCGAGGTCTGATAGGCGGACGCCCGCATCGCCGCCGCGCTCTGCCGCACCTGCACCCCGACGAAGATCAGCGAGGCGATGATCGCGACGACTGCGATGGTCTGGCCTATATAGTAGACGGCTTCGAGGGTCATGCGGTCCCGCCCCCGTCTTCCGCGGTCCTGTCGTCATCTGGCTTCGCCAGCGGCGCCACGCGGGCCGGGTCGGACGTCGTGTCCGCACGCAGTCGCTCCATCATGGCCGCGAACTCCGGCGTGAACCAGGACCGGCGCAAGGTGAAGACGGCCCAGTTTCCGGATCGTGCCAAACCGTCCGCGAGACCCTGCATGAGCGCCTTGTACTGCGCCTCGGGAAAGGGCGATCTGAGATGGGACAGATACAGGTGTTCGTAGGACCGGGCGATATAGGTCGCGTAGGTGATGAACCGCACCCGCTCTTCGTCCGAGAGGCTCGCCAGGTCGCGACCGCCGCGAACCCAGATGTCGGCAAGACCCGGCGAGTTGTAGGCGTCGCGCGTGAGGTTGAGGATCGTCTGCGTCAGTTCCTGCTGGGACTGGTGGATCGCTCGCTTCCGTTCCTGCCGGTTCTGCCCGATCAGGATGACCAAGGAGGCGAGGATGGCCACGACCGCGATCGTCTGGCCGATGTAGTAGAGGCTTTCGAGGGTCATGTACGGCGTTTCCTGAAGCTCTTCTTGCGGCGTTCGGCGTTGGGCTCGGGATCGGGCGTGTGGGAGACGAAAGACAAGATGCTGCCGTCAGCTTCGACCGCCTCCTGCAAGTCGCGCATCCGTTCCACGCGGGCGCGGAACGCGGACTGGAAGGTGGGTCCCAAGAGTGCCCAGTAATCCCGGCTGCCTTGGGCCGTGATAGTATTGATCACGATCCGTTCAAGGCCGAAATAAAGCTCGTCCTCGATCTCCGCGCGTTTCCAGTTCGTGAACACCCCTTCCCAGAAGTGGTAGAAGTTTCCGTGCAGAGCGATGAAGCGGAACGCCTCCTCCTCGCTCACCGCGGCGATGCCCTGCTCGAGACAGGTCCTGATCAGGCCGGTCGTTTCCAGATCAGACATATAGTCCCGCAAGGCTTCACGCAGGTCCCGCCGTATCTCACGCTCCAGCACGATGCGCGCTTCGCGGTTCTGCTGGCGCAGCTGCACGGCGAGGAACAAGACCGAGCCGATCACGCCGAGCGCGGACACGATGCCCGCGAGGAGGTAGAGGATTTCGAGGGTCATGGTTCGTCGTCTCCCCCGAGCGACAGGCCCGTCATGTCCGGCTCCGCCGGGAACAGCGCGCGGAGCATCCGGCTCGCCGTGGCGGGCGACACCGACATGTGGTTCTCGCCCGCGAAGACATGCGTCGTCAGCTCGAGCCCGGAGAAACCTGATCCTTCCAGCTGTCGGCCGAAGGCAAGGACGCGTTCGTGGAAGTCGCGGCTTTCCCCCACGTCCGGATGGTTCGCGTCCCCCGCCGACAGGAAGACCCGCACGGGCAGGTCGCCGCCTGCCTCGCCCCGGGCCTGGACCTGTCGGGCGATGTAGTCCCCATCCCAGTTCAGAGTCGGGTCGCCCAGACCGTAGCGGCTGAACATCCGGTCCGGGCGGAGCATCTCGTCGGCGGCGAACAGTCCGCCATAGGAAAAGCCGTAGAGGGCCAGCGTGCCGTCCATGCGGTAGTCGCGCGCGACCGTGGGCAGGATGTCCTCGCGCAACGCCCGTCGCAGCCGCTCCGCTCCGCCGGACCGCACCGCGATTCTGTATTGTTCGCTCTCCGCCGCATCGAGCGCATCGTCACGCGTCGGCGTGAACTCCAGCGCGCGCCGCTGATACCAGTAGGCCAGCGGCGACAGGCCCTGCGCTTCGGCGTCCGCATAGTCGGCCTCCGGATAGGCGACGCCCACCACGATAACCGGCTCGACCTGCCCAGACAGCTGCACACCCTGGGAAGCTTGCACCACGTTGCGGAACTGCCGGTCCCCGTTTAGCACGACGAGCACGGGATAGCGCCGCTGCGGGTCGCTGGCATAGTCGGGCGGAAGCATGACATTGAGGCGGTAGCGTGCCACGCCGCCCACGGCGTCCACTGTGCGGCTGTGCGTGTCCGGCCAGGCAACGGCAGGGCCGCGCACTTCAGGCGCGCTCGGTGGCGTCGCGCAGGCCATGAGCGCGAAAGCCGCAAGCACGGCCAGCGCCGCCCGGCAGCGGCGGCGTCCCGGCAACGCCGACCGGCGCGGTCCGGTTTTAGGCAACGTGTCTGCGCGTCTGTCTGTCATGATGCCCCCCCCGCGCGCG
>JBARXH010000022.1:0-1543 GCA_049647245.1 Litorimonas sp. | reverse complement strand
CCTCGCGTCACCTCCGGGTGCAGACGGAGTTCGCCTCCGGCGCGATCGCCGACCGGGACCTGAAGCGCGTGATCGGCTCGTCGCTGACGGAACTGTCGCAGCCCGAATACGCCATCCTCCATGCCTTGCCGCGCGACTGGGAAGTGGACGGCGAAACGGGGATCCGCGATCCGCGCGGCATGTATGGGCGTCGGCTCGGCGTGGACATGCATTTCGTGACCGCCGGGATCGGTCCGTTGCGCAATCTCGCCCACTGCATCGAACGTTGCCACCTGTCGCTGCGCAGCGTCACGGTCAGCCCCTACGCGGCGGCGCGCTCCGTCCTGACGGAGGACGAACGCGATCTGGGCGTGACGCTGATCGACATCGGGGCCGGGCTGACCACGGTCGCCGTGTTCCGCGACAAGACGTTGATCCACGTGGACGCCATCGGCGTGGGCGGTCGCAACGTGACGTGCGACATCGCGCATGGGCTCAATACGCCGGTCGAGGCGGCCGAACGCATCAAGCTCTTCTACGGATCGGCCCTGCACGGCGCGCGGGACGAGTTCGAGACCATTCCCTGTCCGCCCGTGGGTGCGATGGACGAACTGCAACACCATCCGCGCGCGCGCCTGACATCCATCATCCGCGCACGGACGGAGGAAACGCTGGAACTGGTCAAGAGCCGCTTGGTCGAAGCCGGACTGGACAG
The DNA here is from genome assembly GCA_049647245.1 of Litorimonas sp. Taxonomy (GTDB): domain Bacteria; phylum Pseudomonadota; class Alphaproteobacteria; order Caulobacterales; family Maricaulaceae; genus Litorimonas. Next base: position 849 of record JBARXH010000022.1, on the reverse strand, counting down.
CTATTCCGGACGGCAGATCGTGCTGACGGGCGGGGCGTCACAGTTGTCGGGCCTCGCCGAGCTGACGGAAATCGTCTTCAACAAGCGCGTCCGGATCGGCGTGCCGCACGGCGTGTTCGGCCTGTCGGACGCGATCGCCGGGCCGGATTTCGCCGTGGCGACGGGTCTGCTCTGCCACGCCTTCGAATCCACAGGCGAAGCGGTCTCCGGCCCGCCGGACCTATCCGGCCGCCGCTACCAGCGCTCCCGCTATTCCGGCAACGCCCTGTCACGCTCGGTGCAGTGGCTGCGGGAGAATTTCTGATAGAGTTAACGGCACGGCTTGGCCCTGTCCTTGCAACCCGGCGGATATGTTCGCGCGTTTTGCCTTATTCCTCCCGCTCCTTCTTGCGACGTTTATGGTGTCCGAGCCGTCCTTCGCGGAGGGCGGATTGGGGCCTGAGCCAGCCAAGCCCGAAGCGAAGACCCCGGCGACGCAGTCTCATCTCGTCAGGACAGCGCCGAAGCCCCGACTGGAAACCTTCATTCCCCATGCGGGAGACCTTCTGATGATGGGCGAAGCGCAGTTGCTGCGCTTCTATCCCGGCATGACGGTCAAGGGCATCAGCCGGAACGTCGTCGGGGACGATCAGCGCTACACGGAACATTTCTCGGAAATGGGCCGCGTCTACTTTGAAGGGTTCGGGCTGATCCGCACGGGCGACTGGTATGTCCGTTCCGGGGCCATGTGCTACCGCTACGACGACCAACCCGGCCGGGAGCATTGCTACTTCATGTATTTCTACGGGGGCTGCATTCTCGAATACCGCGTCGCGGACCCAAGCCGCCAGAAGCCCTACGACTCCGCCC
>JBARXH010000021.1:0-1811 GCA_049647245.1 Litorimonas sp. | reverse complement strand
CTCGCGAGCCGAAGTGTCTTCTCCCCGCGGCGCGGGGGGAAGTGGGCCGGGCATCGCTCGCGATGGCCGGGTCGATGGGGGGAATGCATCCGACGTGGATGACGGCGGCGGATCGAAGCCGCGCCTTTGCAGACTGCCAACGGTCCCGCCTTGGAAGACTTTGAGACGCGCACTCTGGTCATGTAGCTTCCGCCGAGAGTTGCCCCCCATCGACCTCGCTGCGCTCGGCCACTTCCCCCTGTGCTACGGGGGAAGACACTGTGGCAGGACATCAAAGACAAACTACAATCCGCATGGGCTCACGCCGAGACTTCCCCTTCGCGCCCCTCCGGGACGCGCGCGCTACCGCGCAGGTTTGCGACGGACCGCGTTGCGGTCCTTAGACCCGCACGCGGGACGCAAACCTAAGGGGCCAGCCTCTAGCCGACAAACGCCTTCTCCACCACAAAGTGCTTGGGTTCGCTGTTGGAGCCTTCCTCCAGGCCGAACCCTTCCACCAGCTTGGCCGTATCGTCGATCATGTCCTTGGAGCCGCAGATCATGACCCGGTCCGTCTCATTGTCGAGCGGCGGGGTTCCGGCGACCTCGAAGAGTTTTCCCGTTTCCAGCAGCGTGGTGATGCGGCCCGTGAGAGGGTGGTCCTCGCGGGTCAGCGACGTGATGAGTTTCAGCTTGGGCGAGCCGTCCTCGTTGACGACCATTTCGCCGACGAGCGGGTCGTTGATCAGGTCCGCGACCAGGCGCTGGCTATACTCCAGCTCGCCCGCTTCGCGGCAGGTATGGGTGACGATGACTTCGTCGTAGCGCTCATAGGTCTCCGGATCGCGCACCAGCGAGGCGAAGGGCGCGAAGCCCGTGCCGGTGGAGAACATCCACAGCCGCTTGCCCGGCAGGAGCGCGTCCAGCACCAGCGTGCCGACCGGCTTTCGGCCCAGCAGGACCGTATCGCCCTTGCCGATCTTCTGCAGGCGCGAGGTCAGGGGTCCGTCTTCCACCTTGATGGAGTAGAATTCCAACTTGTCGTCCCAAGCGGGGCTGGCGACCGAATAGGCGCGCATGACGGGGCGTTTCTGGTCTTCGGTCTTGGGCAGGCCGATCATGATGAACTCGCCCGTGCGGAAGCGGAAACTGGCCGGGCGAGTGATGGAGAAAGCGAAGAGGCGGTCCGTGAAATGCTCGACCTCGAGCACGGTTTCCTCGGTGGGCGCGTTGGACATGGTGTGGGTTTCCTGTTTGCGAGCGGCTCGCAGCGGCGGGCCTCTAGCGGGAGGCGTGGGAATTGGCAACGCGGCATAGGCCGCGCGGGAGGCGGGGTGTGGATGGTATGAAGAACGTCTGTTCTATATAAAGAACAGTCGCCCGATCTGGCAATCACGTTTTCGATAGCGTCTGCCGGAGGCTTTCCAGCGCGGTTTGTGGACCTATCGCAAGACGCGGCGCGTTGCGGCGTCTATGGACCGGCACATGAGCGAGCCCGAAGCGACGATGAGCGATTTGAAACTCCAAACCGACTTTCCCGACCATGACCGGGCGGACTGGCGCGCCCTGGCGGAGACCGGCCTGCGCGGGGCGGATTTCGACACGCTTCGCAGCGAAACGGAAGACGGGTTGCGGCGCGGACCGCTCTTCGATGCGGGCGACCGGCCGGACGACGCCCGCCCCCTTCCCCGGGGCGACGCGCCTCTGCTGGACGGGCGGGCGTGGCACATCTGCGCGCCGGTGGAAGATGCGGAAGCCGACTTCGCCAACGCGCAGCTGCTCGACGATCTGAAGGGCGGGGCCAGCGCGGTCCGGATCGGGGCCGTACCCGT
>JBARXH010000020.1:0-1812 GCA_049647245.1 Litorimonas sp. | reverse complement strand
CTATTTCCCTTCCTACAACCGTTATTCGATTGTATATTGAATTTCTTCTCTTATCCAGAATTGAGAAATCTATACGATTACGTTGATGTTGCTGCTACGTTCATGGCAGAAGTGGCAACGTCTTCCTTTGATCCAGATATGGTTATACTCTTGAGTGTGGTTATGAATACAGTAATCGGTAATCACCCTTATGCCGTTGCACCAGAGCCCATAGAAGAGATTAGTGCTTTTAAATTGGTAGAAGGGGATAATATAAGAGAAGGGTTATTGGACAACATTAATCTGATTGAAAAGATAACACGTTCTTTAAACCCTCGATTCATCTTTCCCTATATCAAAGACGGCCCGAGGTTTGAAGACGTTAATGAAATCTGGAGAAGTTCTTTCATTACGGATCCAAGTATCAGTACGCCTTATAAGACGTTCGTTATTACTGCCATTTCTACATTCATAGAAAATGTAGAGGGATTGCTCAGGAATGACACTGTACAACCTTATATAGATGATAATACACTTATCTCTAGAGTGAATATGGAAACACCAGGTGATAGCACGTTAGATGATCTGGATGATCTATGTCATCCTGAAATCATCTCTGATTATGGCAGTACAAGTGACTTCACGTACATATTCTCCCTATCTTACATCCCCATCTTCGCTGCGAATGATATAGGAGAAGTTATTATCAATTATATCAATGGTGATCCATCACTATCGGGACTAGAAACGGACATCATTAATGCTCAATCCTCCCTTATATCATCTCTCTACAGTGATGTATGCAATGTAGAGGTCATAGAAAAGGCATTTACATTGGCAGCAACCAGCGATACACCTTACGCTGCACTGACAAAGGGGAACAAGATGAAGAGAGTGTTTGATACATACGATGCCGTCATTAACGCTTATCCATTTGCTAATCCTGTAGATAAGACGAGTATAGAAGACCGCATTAATCTGTTCAGATTACCCATTGACGACATTATAGATCATGCAACCTATGTCTCTCAGTCATATAATACAGACCCTTCTATAGTCATTAACACCCCTAGTAACCCTCACATCGATGTACTCTCATCCTTCTGGACGTATATAGAGGAGAATACTGCAACACTGTATAATAACCTGTACAGAGACGAAATACTAGACCCCGTTGATACACTTGAGCATGGTGGTCAGAGGATGAGGGACATCATCAATGATATGAGTATTTTCTTATCATTTGACTTTTGGGAGGATAGTTTCCCATCATTTGATAAATCTCCCTATATCAACACTCTGGAAGACCAATTGCAGACATTTGACGACTACAGTGATCTTACGAACATATACAAGTTTATATTCGACGAACAAGAGCTGTTCTTTGGTCCTGAAGACGATATTATCGCTGCCATTGAAGACGCTCTAGAGACATACACTTATCCTCCTCCATTACCCGGACCGATACCCTATCCAACTGATACGCCAACGGTAATCGATTATATAAATGTAATGTACGTGTTTTGTGATTCCAAACCACTTTGGGATCAGTTTATAGGAGAGGTTAAAGTCGAGAGGAGAGATTTGGTATCTACTGATGATGTTAATGAATTCCTTTTAGATATCATTTACAATCGTTCTATATATGGTGACGGGACTGTCGAAGATAGGAAGATTCTAATCACTGAGAGAAAGGAGAACCTTGAGATGCTATCTGACCAGACACTTGTCTCAGGTATCGCGCCTTTGACATGGAAGCCATCACTTGGTTATAATATCATAAAGGAGATTACATTCATGATAGGTAACACTGTTATCGTCACTCACCATGGG
>JBARXH010000019.1:0-3516 GCA_049647245.1 Litorimonas sp. | reverse complement strand
GGCTCGAAGCCCGCGCGCACCAGGGCGGCGGCGGCGAGGCGCGACTGGCGGAAGCGGCTGAGCGCGCCCGGAAGCGAGGTCTCTTCGATCATGCGCTGGTGGCGTTTCATCCACGGCACATGGGCATAGCCGAACAGGGCGACCCGGTCGGGTTCCAGCGAGATGACCTGCTCGGCCGTGCGGCGCACCGTATCGTCGGTCTGGAAAGGCAGGCCGTAGAGCGCGTCGATATTGACGGAGCGCACGCCGCCCGCGCGCAGGGCCTCCACGATCTCGCGCGTCTTGGCGAAGCTCTGCGGGCGGTTGATTGCCGTTTGCACGCGCGGGTCGAAATCCTGCACGCCCAGGCTCGCGCGGCTCACGCCGAAGGCGCAGAAGGCCTCCACCTCGGCCGCGTCCATGTCGGTCGGGTCGAATTCGAGGCTGATCTCCGTGTCGCCGTCCAGCTGGAATGCCGCGTCCAGATGGGCGCGCAGGCGCACCAGATCGTCCGGGCGCAACAGGCTTGGCGAGCCGCCGCCCAGATGCACGCGCGCCACGCGTTGGCGCCGACCGATCCGCCCCGCCGCCAACGCGATCTCACGGTGGAGGTCCGCCAGGTAGGCGCGCACCGGCGCGTAGCGTTTCACATGCTGGGTGTGGCAGCCGCAGAACCAGCACAGCCGGTCGCAGTAGGGGATGTGAATATAGAGCGAGACCGCTTCCGAGGCGGGCAAGGCGGCCATCCAGGCGCCCACCGTGTCCGCGTCCACGGCGTCCGAGAAATTGGGCGCGGTGGGGTAGCTCGTGTAGCGCGGCACGGGCGCGCTGTAGTCGAGGATCAGTTCGGCAGGATAGGTCGTCATGAGGGCGGCTTCAGAAATTCCGGATGTAGGCCGGGACCGGGGACAGGATGGACGGCTGGGACGGGTCGATGCGGAAGCGCACGAAGTCCTTGCGCACATGGGTGCGGTGCGCGCCCATCTTGCGAAGGGCATGGCCGGCAGCGGCGCGCATCACGCGGCTGGCGGGCGACGCATCCGCCCAGCTGGGGTTCAGGCCGAAATGACGGCGGAGCAGTCCGTTGAAATACATGGCACCGTTGCGCACAGCCGACGCCCGCGTGGTGCATTCCATCACCATGGACACGCAGAAGCCCTGGTTCTCCACGCGGTGCGGCGAGGTGTGCGGCCAGCAGACGAGCGTGTCGTCCGGCAGGTCGAACACCTGGGCATGGCCGTCGAACTCGCTCTTGTACGGCACGTCCTGGTCCCGCTCGCCCAGCACGATCGCCTCATAGGCCGCGTCGGGCAGGAAGGCGTCCGTGGTCGGATAGACGAAGACGCGCTTGCGGCCGCGAATGTGCCACAGCAGCGTCTGGGTCGGGTCACAGTGATAGGGGACTCGGGCGGCCGGAGAAGAGATAAGGATGCCGCCGCGGCGATTCTTCGCGCGGGCGCGTTCGCCCGTGCGCTCTTCCAGTTCCGCATAGGCGTGGTCCAGCCACGGCTTGTAGAGCGGGTCCGTGTTCATCGCCTCGCGGATGTTGATCCACACCGCGCCCGACTTGGCGGCCTCGACCAGCGTCGCGCCGTCCGCCTGCCCCGGATCGACCGTGGCGTGGCGGCCGGGATAGTCCGGATCGTCCACCATGGTGCAGACATCGACGAGGCTGCGCGGGTGGCGGTCCAGCAGTGCTGCCAGCGCGTCGTCCGTGAACAGGTCGGACGCGGCCAGCTTATGCGCGTGGGTCTGGATTTCGGAGCCGTAGGACCGGCGTTCGGACAGGGACCAGCTTCCCAGGACGGTCTGGGACAGCGGGCCGTGAGGCGTGCGGGCGGGTTTCATGGGGCGGACCTCCTTGGATCCGGCCCCTAGCGGTCGGGTGCCGCCGCGCGGTGACGCGCGTCACATTGCGGGCATGGCCCCTCCCCGACCGATGGCAGCCGCCCGCGTCACGTCCGCCCGGTAGTGGCGCGCGGCCAGCATATAGAAGACTACGCTGAAAACATTCAGCAGTAGCAGCCACATCAGGGCGCGCGCGATGGACCGCGCGCCGAGTTGGTCCGCGAACAGGTCGGACAGCATGCCGACCAGCACAGGCCCCAACCCGATGCCCAGCAGCGTCAGGCAGAGCAGCATGACGGCCGAGGCCATGGAGCGCATGCGCGGCGGCACGAGTTCCTGCATGGCGGCGTAGGAGATGGAGGCGTAGATCAGACCGAAGAAGCTCGGCACGGCATAGAGCGCGTAGGCGGCCGCCTTTGTCTCCACCAGCAGGAAGGCCAGCGCAAACGGCAAGGCGATCAGGCCCGTCAGCGCGATGATCCAGGGCCTCCAGCGCATGTCCTTCGCCGACAGACGGTCGCACAGCTTCCCGACCGTGACCGCGCCGATTCCGCCCACGCCGCCGACCAGCAGGCCGAGTGCGATGCCCAGTTCGCCCAGGGCGACCCCGTGAACTCGGATGAAGTAGAGCGGCACGCCCGCGAGGAATGCATTGGCCGAGATGCAAACGAACACGCCGCCCGACAGCATGAAGACCATGGCCTTCTGGGAGGCGAAGAAGCGCAACGTCTCTCGCAGGGGCGGCGCGACCCCGTCATCGACCAGATCGTCCGCTTCGCCGCGGCGCGGTTCCTTCACCGTCAGCATCAGGACCAGGGCCAGCAACAGTCCCGGCACGCCCGCCACGAAGAACCCGACCCGCCAGCCATACGCCTCCGCGATCAACCCGCCCAGCATGAAGCCGACCAGGATGCCGAGGCTGATCCCGGTGGTGTAGATGCCTAGCGCGAAGGCGCGCTCATGGGCCGGGAAGCGGTCGGAGATCATGGAGGTGGCGGGCGGCGTCCCGCCCGCCTCGCCGATGCCTACGCCCATGCGGGCCAGGGCGAGATGCCAGAAGTTCTGCGCAAAACCCGAAAGCGCCGTCATGCCCGACCAGATCGTCAGGGCGATGGCAATGATGTTGCGCCGGTTTCCCCGGTCCGCCCAGGCCGCGAACGGAATACCCAGCGTGGCGTAGAAGGCGGCGAAGAGAAAGCCGGTCAGCAGGCCCAGCTGCGTGTCGGACAGGCCGAATTCCTGCTTGATCGGCTCCTGCAGGATCACCATCACCTGCCGGTCCACATGGTTGAACGCGTAGACCAGCGTCAGGACGGCCAGCAGGTACCAGCGATTGTCGGACCGGGTCATGGAGCGGAGCCAGACACGGCCCGGTCCGCGACCTCTCGGACCGCCGCGACGACCCGCTCCGGCGCTTCCAGCTGTGGCAGGTGGCCGACGCCGTCGAGCCGCTCCACCCGCGCGTCCGGCAGGGCTTCGGCGAACCGGTCCGCATGATCAACGGGCAGGACGGCGTCCTGCGCGCCCCAGAGCACCACCGTCGGCACGTCGATGGAGGCCAGGCCGGGCGCGGGGTCAGGGAGAGTGAACTGTTCCGCCCGGGCCGTGAACGCCGCCCCGTTGCCGGGCTGGCGCATCATGTCGCGGTAGCGGCTCACCATGGCGTCGCTCACACGCGCCGGATCGGCG
>JBARXH010000018.1:0-11222 GCA_049647245.1 Litorimonas sp. | reverse complement strand
ACAGCGCCGCCGGACCGCCCAAGCCGCCTGCGCCGACCACGGCGACATGGGCGTCCAGCAGGGCGTTCTGGCCCGCCCCGCCGATCTCCTTCAGGACGAGGTGGCGGGCGTAGCGCTCGACCTGCTCCGGGGTCACCGGGGTGGCTAGGGCGCCGTGGACTTGGTGGCCGGGCCGTCGCCTGCGCCGGGGCCGTCATCGAATAGCGGCGTGGACAGGTAGCGCTCGGCGAAGCTGGGAATGATGGTCACGATGCGCGCGCCGCGCATGTCGGGCCGTGCGCCGACCAGCAGGCTCGCCGCGATCGCCGCGCCGGAACTGATGCCCACGGGCACGCCGTCTTCGGCGGCCACATGCTTGGCTGTGCCGAAGGCTGCATCGGAGTTGATGGTCACGACTTCGTCGACCAGGTCCATGTCCAGATTGTCGGGGATGAAGCCCGCGCCAATGCCCTGGATCTTGTGCGGGCCCTTTTCGCCCTTGGAGATCACCGGGCTTTCGGTCGGCTCGACCGCGATGATGCGGCAGTCCGGATTCTTCTCTTTCAGGAAGCGGCCCGCGCCCGTCAGCGACCCGCCCGTGCCGACGCCCGCGATGAAGGCGTCGACCTCGCCCGCGCAGTCTTCCCAGATTTCAGGTCCGGTCGTGGCGTAGTGGACGGCCGGATTGGCCGGATTGTCGAACTGGCCCGCGCGCACCGCGCCCGGGGTCTTCTCGATGATGGCCTCGGCTTCGGCGATCGCACCCGGAATGCCGCCCGAGGCGGGGGTGAGCACCAGTTCCGCGCCCAGCAGCGTCATCATCTTGCGGCGTTCGATGCTCATGCTTTCCGGCATGACCAGAATGGCCTTGTAACCCATGGCGGCGGCGGCGAAGGCCACGCCGATCCCCGTATTGCCCGATGTCGGCTCCACGATCACGCCGCCCTCTTTCAACGTGCCGGACTTTTCCATCTCGCGCAGCATGTTGATGCCGATCCGGTCCTTCACGGACGCGCACGGGTTGAAGAATTCCAGCTTGTAGCAGAGATCGGCCGGAACGCCCTGCGTGATGCGCGGCAGTCGGACCAGCGGTGTGCCGCCCATCGTGTCGAGAATGCTGTCGTAGATCTTGCCGTGGGCGCGCATGGGGAGGTCTCCTTTGGGGTGGCCTCCGACCTAGGCAAAGAGCTTTTCGCCGTCCATCCTAATCGTGAGGTGAAGGCCCGTGGGCGTGAAGTCCCGCTCCACCTTGGCGTAGGGCAGCATGTCGAACAGGCGCGTGCCGAATCCGGTGCTTGTGCCGGGCACGATGGGAACCGCGCAGGTCTCCGTCCACCGGACCTCAAGACCGGACGCAGTCTTCGTCCACGTCACGTCCAGGCGTCCGCCGGGCGCGCTGAAACACCCGTATTTCACGGCATTGGTCGCCAGTTCGTGGCACACCATGGACAGGTCCTTGCTGGCGTCCAGGCCCAGCCGGACGGGATCGCCGCTCAGCGTGAACGACGCGTCCTCATCGTCCTCGAACGGGCTGAGTTCGTCCTCGAAGATGCTTCGCACGTCCAGTCCGGTCCAGTCGCCGACCACGAGAAGATCGTTCGTGCGGCTCATGGCGTTCAACCGCGCGGTGAAACTCTTGACGAAATCCTGAACATCCACGGCGCTGCGACCCGTGATCCGCGCAATGGAGCTGACCACGGCTATGATGTTCTTGACCCGGTGCGACAGCTCGTAGGTGATCGCCTCGTTACGCTGCGCCAGACGGTGGCGCTCCGTGATGTCCTGCGTACGCTGGATCAGGCCGATCACCGCGCCCGCCTCGTTGTGAACCGGATCCTGCGTGGCCTGCCAGACCCGTTCCTCCACAGTGCCGTCCTGCAGCTCCACGCGGAAGGGCAGCGCGTCCAGCGTCGTGGTTTCGCCCGCAAGCGTGCGCCGCCAGGGCTCCAGCACGCTCTCGATCCGCTCGGGCGTTTCCGGAAAGGCGTCGAAGACGTACCGTCCCATCAGGTCCGCCTCCGTGCTGTGCACGGCGGCGAGGTAGGCGGCGTTGCAATAGCGGAAGCGGAAATCCCGGTCGAGGATCATGACGGGCAGGCTGGACCCGTCGAGCAAGCGCCGCCACGCGTCCGGGATGTTCACGCAGTCCCCGTGGAGCCGTATCCGCCCGTGCCCCGGTCCGTATCGTCTAGCTCCGTCACGACCTCGAAGGCGCCTTGCGTGACGGGGGCGACCACCATCTGCGCGAAGCGGTCGCCGCGCTGGAGAGTGAAGTCGTCCTGCCCGTGATTGATCAGAAGCACGCCGACCTCTCCGCGGTAATCCGCATCGATCGTGCCGGGCGTGTTCAGGACCGTGATGCCGTGGCGGAGCGCGAGGCCGGAGCGGGGCCGCACCTGCACTTCGTAGCCGGGCGGCAACGCCATGCAGAACCCGGTCGGCACCAGCTTGCGCTCTCCAGGGGCGAGGGTGAGCGGCGCGTCGATGGCCGCGCGAAGATCCGCGCCGGCCGCCTGCGCGGTTTCGAAACGGGGCAGGGCGATATCGCCCATGTGCGGCAGGCGCACAACATTGATATTGATCGTCTTCATGGCGGGCTAGCTAGGCAATCGGCGCCCGGATGACCATACGAAAATGGACGGCTACGGGTCCGGCGACACCAGCCCGTGATCGCGGCTGGAAAAGGCGTCGAGCCGCGCCGTCAGCGCATCTTCGAACTCGCCGCTCATGGGATAGTCGGAGGTGTAGCGGTGCTGGAAGCGACCGTCGCCGAAATAGACCGTCAATATGTCCGAACCCGCACTGTCGAAATCCTGGGACAGGGACAGCGGCACGCCCGTCGCCAGGAGCGCATAATCGTCCGCGGTCGGCACAAGGTCGTTACGCGTGCAGATGACGCCGCGGATGGGTGCGCCCTCGTCGGTCAGGGTCACGGACCGGGCATCCTTGCGGGCCTGGGCGATGAACGTCTTGGCCGGGCGGTAGGCGGCGACAGTCATGCGGCCGCCGTCATTGTCCACCACCTCCTGGACGATCACGATCTCGCAGGCCTTGTCGTCCTGCGACTGGGCCTGGGCGGCGAACGGGATCAGGGCCGTCGCCGCGATGGCCAGAAAGCGGGCCTTCATGTCTCGTCTCCGAAGTGTTCCGCGATGCGCCGCGCCAGCGCGCGGGCGGCGGCCTGTTTGCTCTGGCGGGGCAGGCGCCGCTCGCCCTCTTGCGTCACGATGATCATCTCGTTCTCCGTTCCGCCCATCACGTCGCCCGACACATCGTTGGCGACGATCCAGTCGCAGCCCTTGCGTGTCCGCTTGGCGCGGGCGTGCTCGACCACGTCATGGGTTTCGGCCGCGAATCCCACGACCAGTCCGGGGCGTCTATCGGACATGCAAACTGAACGCAGGATGTCCGGGTTCTCGACCAGCGGCAGGGGCGATGGGCCGTCCACGGGCTTCTTTGTCTTGCGCGCCGTGCGCTCGGCCGGACGCCAGTCGGCCACGGCGGCCACGGCGACGAAGATGTCGGCGGGCAGGGCGGCATGGACGGCGTCGTGCATCTCCAGTGCGGTCTCGACAGACGTGGTCTCCGTGCCGAACGGCTTCGCGATCGCCGTCGGTCCCGTCACCAGTTCCACCGTCGCGCCAAGGTCGGCCAGCGCCTGCGCGACGGCGTAGCCCTGCCGTCCCGAGGAGTGGTTGGACAGATAACGCACCGGATCGATCGGCTCTCGCGTCGGCCCGGCCGTCACCACGGCGCGCCGTCCCGCTAGAGGTTTGGGCGCGCGCAGCCCGTCCAGGGTCGTATCGCCCAGCAAGGCTCCCATCACGGCGTCGGCGATCGCGTCGGGCTCCGCCATGCGGCCGTCGCCGAACTCCCCGCACGCCATTTCGCCCGCATCCGGTCCCACGAACATCGCTCCGCGCGCGGCGAGAGTGGAAATGTTGGCTTGCGTCGCCTCGGATTCGTACATTCGGACGTTCATAGCGGGCGCGAACAGGACCCGCTTGTCGGTCGCCAGCAGCGTCGTGGTTGCCAGGTCGCCCGCCACGCCGTGCGCGGCCTGGGCCAAGATGTTGGCGGTCGCGGGCGCCACGACGATGAGGTCCGCGCTGCGCGACAGCTCGATATGGCCCATCTCGGACTCCGCCGTCAGGTCCCACAGATCGGTGAAGACGGTGGCGCCCGACAGGGCCTGTGCGGACAGCGGCGTGACGAACTCCGTCCCGCCCCGGGTCAGGATCACGCGCGTGGACACGCCGCGACGGGCCAACTCGCGGATCAGCAGCAGCGACTTGTAGGCCGCGATGCCGCCGCCAATGATGAGGAGGACGCTCTTTCCCATGCAGGCCGCTTAGCGGGTGCGATGCAACAGGGCAAAGGTCCTGCGCGTAAGGCCTGTCACAAGACTGGGAGCGGAATGCATGAAGACGGTCATTTTCGACATGGACGGCACGCTGGCGGACATCGCGCACCGGGTCCACCATGTCCGTGCCAAGCGCAAGGACTGGCGGGCCTTCCACAAGGCGATCCCGGACGACACGCCCAATCCGGCCGTGGTCGCGCTCTACATGACGCTCTGGCGCAGCGGGGAATATGACCTGCAGATTGTCACGGGCCGCAACGAAGCCCATCGCGCCGCGACGGAACGATGGCTGGACGATCAGGCCATCCCCTACACCCGGATCACCATGCGGGCCGACAATGACTACCGGCCGGACACGGTCGTGAAGAAGGAGATTCTGGACCACTTCCGACAGGACGAAGGACGCGACGTGCTGTTCGCCGTGGACGACCGGGACGGGGTGGTCGCCATGTGGCGCTCCGAAGGCGTCACCTGCCTGCAATGCGCCGAAGGAAACTTCTAGGGCGTCACCGCTAGACCTGCGCGGCCACCCAGGCTCCGCCCAGCGCCAGGGCCGCGCCGACGGCGGCGTAGCCGAGAGGACGCAAAGCGCTGGGTTTCCGCACCTCCACCGTTTTGACGGTGGGTGCGGTGGACAGGTCGATCTCCCCGTTGGCCCAGGCTTCGGCCAGGCGGGCGATGTTCTCGGTGGCTTCGGGCAGGCGGTTGAGCGTCTTGCGGGTGCGTTCCAGCCCGTCGAGGAAATCGTTGAGGTAGCGTTCCGGGCCCAGCTCCGCGCGCACGGCCTCTTCCACGACGGGGCGGGAGGCCTCCCACATGTCGAAGTTCGGATCGAGACGGCGGGCGACGCCTTCCGCCTGCATCATGGTCTTCTGCAGGAGGATGAGCTGCGGCTGGAGCGGCATGTCGAACATCTCGGTGATTTCCAGCAGCTGGAGCAGCACCTTGGACATGGAGACATCCTCGGCATTCTTGCCGAAGATCGGTTCGCCCACGGCGCGCAGCGCGGTCGCGAACTCCTCCACGCTGTGGTGCGGCGGGACGTAGCCGATGTCGAAATGGACCTGGGCGATCTTGTAGTAGTCGCGCTGCAGGAAGCCGTAGAGCGTGTCGATCTCGAAGCGGATTTCCTCGTCGCCCAGCCGGCCCAGAATGCCGAAGTCGAGCAGGACAAGTTCGCCGTCCGGTCCGCGGAACAGATTCCCTTCGTGCATGTCGGCATGGAAGATGCCGTAGGTGAAGGTGCTGGCGAGAAAGCTCTGGATCACGGCGGTGGCGAGGCGCTGCCTTTCTTCCAGCGGCAGGTCGAGAATGGCGGGCGAGGAGAGGGGAATGCCGTCCACCCAGTCCGTCGCCATGACGTTCTTGTCCACCAGCTCCCAGTGGATGCCCGGCACGCGGAACAGGCCTGTTGCCTCCGCGATGTCGCTCATTTCCGACGCGGCCGCCGCTTCGAGCCGCAGGTCCAGCTCCAGCATGACCGCGCGGCGGGCTTCCGCGACGAAGGCGCGGGGTTGGAGCCGCCGGATGTAGGGGACGGCCGCGTGGGCGAGATTGGCGACCTGCGCGATCACGTCCATGTCGCTCGTCATGCGCGCCACGATGTTGGGGCGCAGGATCTTGATGGCGACGGTCTCCCCCGTGGGCAGGGTCGCCTTGTGGACCTGCGCGACGGAAGCGGCCGCAACCGGCTCCGACAAGTCGGTCAGCCGGTTGCGCCACGGCTCGCCCCAGTCGGCCTCCAGCATCGCTTCGGCCTTTTCCATGGGGAAGGGCGGGACCTTGTCCTTCAAGCGCGACAGGCCTTCGGCGAAGACCGGATCGAACATGTCGCCCCGCGTGGACAGGATCTGCCCGAACTTGATGTAGGCCGGACCGAGCTTTTCCAGCGCATTGGCAAAGCGCGCGCCGGGATTGCTGTCTCGGTCCCGCTTGGAGAAGAAGCGGGAAACCGCGGCGACCACGCGCACGGGGGCGGGCACGAACGGCTCGTACTCCTTGGGGACCAGCGCGTCATGGCGCACAAGCACCCAGCCGGTGCGCAGAAGGCGGAAGAATGTGGCGGTGCGGCGCAGCATTGCAGCCGGGCTATAAGCGCGACCCGCACAGGGTCAAACCGAAAGCCGCGCCCGCCGGAGGGATCGGCCATAGTGACGCAGGCGGAACGAGTTCCTCGCGGCGATCCGTCCGCGCGGATTTGCTAAATGTTGTGCTGTCGTAACGACTTAGGCGATTCGTCCGACTTGCCCCCGTTATCCACTGCGAAAAAGCGCCGCTTGATTCGACAAATGGAATCGCGCCTTTAGGATTTGCTTAAGGAACACGCACCACATCTAGTGCGTAACCAGGGCCAGACCACAACAGCTAGCGGTCATATCACCGCTGGCGCGACGCGAGCAGAAGAGACCTCCCCATGGGCATCATCGAGCCGATCGGCACATCCAAATCCGGACTTCTGACACCGAGCCTGACCTACAAGCCGTTCCGCTACCCGTGGGCCTACGAATTCTGGCGTCGCCAGCAGCAGATCCACTGGATGCCCGAAGAGGTGCCGCTCGGCGAGGACCTGAAGGACTGGACGACCAGCCTGACGCCGGTCGAGAAGAACCTGCTGACGCAGATCTTCCGCTTCTTCACCCAGTCGGACGTGGAAGTCGGCGGCAACTACATGGAAAACTACATGCCGCTGTTCAAACCGGTCGAAGTCCGGATGATGCTCAGCGCGTTTTCCAACATGGAGACGATCCACATCGCCGCCTATGCGTTGCTGCTGGAAACCATCGGCATGCCGGACAGCGAATTCTCCATGTTCATGGAGTATGAGGAGATGGCGGCCAAGCACGACTATCTCGGCCAGTTCGGCGTCGACACGGACAAGGACATCCTGACGTCGATGGCGGTGTTCGGCGGCTTTACGGAGGGGCTGCAGCTCTTCGCCTCCTTCGCCATGCTGATGAACTTCCCGCGCCTGAACAAGATGAAGGGCATGGGACAGATCGTGTCCTGGTCGATCCGGGACGAAAGCCTGCACTGCGAAGGCATGATCAAGCTGTTCCATACCTTCGCCAAGGAAACCGGCGCTCTGACGTCTTCCGTCAAGGACGACATCGCCGATTGCTGCAAGACGGTGGTGAAGCTCGAGGACAAGTTCATCGATCTCGCCTTCGAGAAGGGCCCGGTCGAGGGCATGACGGCCGAGGACATCAAGCGCTACATCCGCTACATCGCCAACTGGCGCATGGGCCAGCTGGGCCTGTCCAAGATCTATGCGGGCGTGGAAGAGCATCCGCTGCCGTGGCTGACCGAGATCACCAACGGTGTCGAGCACGCGAACTTTTTCGAGGCGCGCGCCACGGAATATTCCAAGGGCGCCACGGAAGGCGACTGGCACGGCGACGGCGGCGTCTGGAACCGTTTCGCGGCCTACGAGGCAAGCCGCGCGGCGGAGCCGGCCGAATAGGATCCCTGCGCCGCCAAGTCGCGCTTCCAATCCGGAAGCGCGGCTGGTAGCGGCCCGCCATGTCCCTGATCGATCTGTCCGAACGGCTGAAGCCCTTCGACACCATCTACAATTTCCGCGACTTCGGCGGCTACCGCGGCCTGGATGACCGGCCCGTCCGCACGGGCCTGCTGTTCCGCTCCGCCCACCTGAACGCGCTGAACGCGGCGGAGCAGGCCGCGATCGACGCCTTGCCTATCGGCGCGGTGATCGATCTGCGCCATGCCCCGGAGCGCAAGCGGCAGCCCTCCGTCTGGCCGGAGCGCGACGGGCGAGCCGCCGTGTTGACCCAACCGCTCAAGGACGGCGAAGAGACGCAGACCGTCGCCCCGCATGAGGCGTTCGCGGAGACGCAGCTCTACACGGCGGACGATGCGCGCGGCTACATGATGCGCTCCTACGAAGCGCGGCCGCACGATCCGGGGTTCAAGGCGCTGTTTCGCGACACGCTGGACCGGATGAGCGCGGAAACCGAGGAGAGCCGCAGCGGTGTCCTGGTGCACTGCGCGGCGGGCAAGGACCGGACCGGCACGCTGGTCGCCCTGATCCAGGGACTGCTGGGCGTGTCGCGCGACGACATCATGACGGACTATATGCTGACGGAAACGGCTGTCGACATAGACGCCATTCTGGGTCCGGCCTCGCAGCTCTATTCGAAACGCTACGGACGCCCGATGGACGCCGAGTCGCTGCGGCCCATGTTCGGCGTGGAACCCGGCTATCTGGAAGCCAGCCTGGAGGCCATGGGAGACATGGAAGCCTATGCCGCCGAGACGCTCGGCTTTGGTGGCAACCGCTTGGACACCATGAGAAAGCGTTACCTCGGCTAGAAACCTCGGAGCTTGGCCCGGGTGGATGTCAATCGTCAGCCATTGGATCGGCCGACGCATTTGTCGTTACCATTATTCCCGCGGCCATTCTCGCACCCACCTTCATCTTCGTCTCCGTCTCCGCCCTTGTCATGGTTGGTTTCCGAGCAGCTGACATTGTCCACCTTGCCGGTGCAGTCGATCGTGGTCTCGCGGTCGTCGGGGCCGAACTGGACCACGTCGGAGATGCGCGGCTTGAGCAGGAACGTCTCCTCCATGTCCATCTGCGTGGGCAGGATCGACTTGCCGGACTCGCTGCCCTTGAATCCGAACGGCTTGTAGCGGAAGCGCACGGTCGCTGCGAGAATGCCCGTTCCGCGGGGGAGCAGGTTCTCGTCGAACTCATTCGGGTCGTACCGGAACGAGTCGAGCGATCCGGACCGGTACTGGATGATCCCGCCACTATTGACTGCACCATCGGAGTCTCGCTCGAACGTTTCCATGATAATCGCATATTGGTCGCCCTCGCGCAGACTGGCGACGTGGAGGACGGCCGAGATCAGGTCTTCCGCATCCACGGCCCGGATTTCCTCGACCTGAGTGGCGAGATCGCCCGCCACACTGGCGGAGTGGGAGATCTTGCGGTCGGACTTCAGGGCTGAGGACAGCTCCGCCAGGCCGAGATACATGCCGATCAGAACGGGGGCGATGATGGCGAATTCCATCGCGGCCACGCCCGAATTATCGGACAGGAAGGACCGCAGGCGGGTGAAACGCTTTGGCACGAGGCGGGAGAGGCGGGTCTGTGTCATGGCAATGGGCCTCCTAGGCCGCATCCCCGGCAAGAGCCGTGATGCGGTCGAGAATGTCGGAGTTGCAGGTGGTGCCGGCCGGGAAAGGTTCGTTGCGGAACGCCGTGGTCGAATTGATGACATGGCGCCGGCTGCCGGAGATCGACTCCAGCTGGGTCATGAAGTTCGGCAGGGCCAACGGATAATAGAAGGTCGCCTGCAGCACGACGGGCGCGCCTGGTCCCGTGTCGACATAGCTTCCGTCCGTGATTTTCGCGTCTTCGTCGTCCGGGTCCAGACCGCTCAGGCCCGGATCGACCGGGGTGATGGACTGGAACTCCGATGCGGTTATGAGATCGACGCGCAGGTTGGACTCGCAATTCATGAAACCGCGCATCCCGTCGCAGACGAGTAACTTGAATTCCTTGGCGGACCCGCAACCCTGGAAGGCGCCCACGCGCACCAGCCGTCCGGTATCGCTGACCGACTGTGTCAGGACAGAGGTCGTGAAGAAGACGAGTGCAAGTTCAAGGATGCCGAAGATGAGCGCGAGGAAAGGAATGGCGACGATGCCGAATTCCACGGCGGTCGCGCCGTCGTCCTCCCGGCGGTAACGCCGTCGGAGACGGCGGAGTGCGAGCAAGGGATTCGGATGTGTCACCTGTCGGGCCATCGGCGTTCGGTCTCCCGTCCCGCGGTCGGCCGGGATGCCGAAGAACACGCAGGGTCGGCGCAAACGCTAGGGCAAAGGGCTTAAGGAAGCGCTCCAACGCAGGGTTAGCGGCGGGTTAACGCCGGGGGTCGGGATCCTAGCTGCCGTCGTAGGCGGCGACGGCGGCCGCGCCTTCCAGGCCGCCGCCCAGACTGTCGACCGGGTTCGGCACGGCGTCGAAGATGCTCGTTGGGCCCGTATTGGCCGGCGTTGCGGGTGCGGCCGCGGCCAGATGCTCGGCGCTGTCGCCCAGAACGGGCGAGGGCTGGCAGTAGGGCGAACAGCTATAGGTCTCGCGCGAAGTCGCCTTGAACAGGCGCAGCCCGTTCGTGGGGGTGATGGAGGTGACCTGGATGTCCGCATCGACCATGGTTCCGCCCTCGCGGTCGAGGACGACCAGGTTCGTTTCACCGAAACCGCGACCGACCACCATGATGAGGTGGGGGGAGTGGACAGTGACGTCGGCGATGGCCGGATTGCCGACGATGATCGATCCTGCGGCGGCCGGAAGGCGCAGGATCTGCGTCTTGTTGAGGTCGACCTGGTAAATGGGGTCGGATGCCAGGGCGGCAGGCGCGATGCTCAGCATGAAAACGGACAGGCAGAGGCCACGCATGGCAGAGCTGCGCGAGAGTGCACCGACCAGACTGTTTCGTGAAAGGGGCATTACCTGTCTCCAAGACGCGCTGAAGCACGCGTTCCACGTGAATAGGAAAGCAGGGTTGATAAAGTCTTTAGCCCTCTCCGGTCGCTGGACGAGTCCTTATAATAGCGCTTCCCCCGCATTTGCGCAGCGCGTGCGGGCTTGAAATGCCGAGCGCGAAAGACCTCGTTAATTTTTACCACCTGTTAATCCCTATTAACAAGATGTTGTTAAAGCGCCGCTTCTTAAGACTTTCTTCGTCGGGTCGAACCCCGTCCGGGAATTACCCCGCACATCACGCATACGTGGGAGTTAGTTATGCAAAACCTCATCAAGAATTTCGTCAATGACGAATCCGGTGCAACGGCCATCGAATACGGCCTGATCGCCGCTCTGGTCGCCGTCGCCATGATCGCCGGCGCGACC
>JBARXH010000017.1:0-32049 GCA_049647245.1 Litorimonas sp. | reverse complement strand
GGCGACAATGTGAACATCGACGTGGAGCTGATCGTGCCGATCGCCATGGAAGAGAAGCTGCGCTTCGCCATCCGCGAAGGCGGACGCACCGTCGGCGCAGGCGTCGTGTCCAAAATCACGGAGTAGGGGACACCCGCTTCATCCAACAACGCCGGGGCAGGAGTTCGTCTTCCTGCCCCGGATCTTTTTGAGACCTGAAAGACCGAAACAATGGCCGCACAGAATATCCGCATCCGACTCAAGTCGTTCGACCACCGCATCCTCGACAAGAGCACCGGCGAAATCGTCGCCACCGCCAAACGCACAGGCGCGTCCGTGCGCGGGCCGATCCCGCTGCCGACCCGCATCGAGCGCTTCACCGTGAACCGCTCCCCCCACGTGAACAAGAAATCCCGCGAACAGTTCGAGATCCGCACGCACAAGCGCATGCTCGACATCGTCGATCCGACGCCCCAGACCGTCGATGCTCTCATGAAGCTCGACCTCGCCGCCGGCGTCGACGTCGAGATCAAGCTCGGCGCTTAGAGCGGTCGCGAAGCGAAAATCCCGTCCGGCGGACGGGATTTAGCGAGAAGCCGCGACCGATACGGAGCGGACGAGCGCGGAAGCGCTCGCCCAAGCCCGAACGAAGCGCTCCCCTCGCGGAGCGCTTTTTCTTTGGTCCATCGGTCTTTCGTGCCACGTTGGGCGAAGTTCGCGATCCCGCCGACCGGGCGGGCCAAGGGAGGTGACGCATGGACCGCATTGAGGAAATCATCGACCGGATGCTGTCGGTCTGGAACATCGAGGACCCCGAGGAACGGGCGGTCAGGGTCGAGAAGACCCTCGAACACAATGTCCACTTCGTCGATCCTCCATACAACATCGTCGGCAGAGCCGCATTTCTGGACATGGTCGCGGCAACACGCAAAGCCAATCCGGGCCTGTCATATGGCCGTGCCAGCAATGTCGACGTCCAGAACAATTTCTGTCGTTACGATTGGACGATCACCCGGGACAGCGCGATCGTCATGAAAGGTCTGGATGTCGTGGAGTTCAGCGATGCGGGCAAGATTCTCAAGGTGATCGGGTTCTTCGGACCTCTCGAGCCGCTCCCATAGGCGTGGCAACCCCTACGGTTCGCTCGAGCTCTTCCGAAACACGCCGCCCCGCCCTTCGCCGTCCTTGAACCGCGTTGCGCCCGCGACCGTTTCGCCGGTCCCGATCGTCTCCAGGCCCAGCGCGACTTCGTTCATCAGCGCATCCCGCTCGCCCAGGCCCCACTGCTCCAGCATCGACCGCCGGTCGTTGCGCAGGCAAGTCTGCGGGAAGGCGGCGATGTCGCGGGCCAGTGCGAGAGCGGCGCGGAGGGCCTGGCCTTGCGGCACGACGCGGTTGGCGAGGCCGATGGCGTGGGCTTCGTCGGCCTTTACGGGCCGGCCCGTAAGGAAAAGGTCCATGGCCCGGCTCTGGCCGATCAGGCGGGGGAGGCGGATGGACCCGCCGTCGATCATGGGCACGCCGAACCGGCGGCAGAAGACACCGAACACGGCCGTCTCGCTCGCGACGCGCAGATCGCACCACAGCGCCAGTTCCAGGCCGCCCGCCACGGCGTGGCCTTCCACGGCGGCGATGACGGGCTTGCGCAAGCGAAGCCGAGTCGGTCCCATGGGTCCGTAATCGCCGTCGCGCCCCACCACATTGCCGCGACCCTCGGACAGCGCCTGCAGATCCGCGCCCGCGCAGAAGGTGCCGTCCGCCCCGGTCAGCACGGCAACGCAGAGCGTGTCATCCGCGTCGAACGCCTTGAACGCATCATAGAGCGCCTGCGCCGTGTCGCGGTCCACAGCATTGCGCCGATGTGGCCGATTCAGGGTGAGGACGAGGATTTCGTCTGATCTGTTGGATAGGATTTGGTTCATAGGGTTCGACAGAGCCGGATATGATTGACGCGGCGGATAAGGCATATGCCAAATCTTTACAAAAAGGAGTCTGGGTAACCCCTTGCGACAGCGATGCCAGCAAGAGCAACTCTGGCCAAGAACGATCTAGATTTTGACGATTTGTATCATTGAACCCGATGTTTTCACGGGACCATATTCCCCGCTAACAAGACGGCCGACAATATCGTCCAGAGCAAAACGCTTGGGAGCCGGGTAGATCATCGACCTGTACTTTTCGTTGTCCACATCGACTCCTCTCATGATGACAGGTATTTCCGAAAGAACATATTGGCAAAGGTATGAAAGCTCGGCCTTGCTAAGGCGTCTGGCACGTCTCTCTGCGTAACCGCTGGCAATGTAGAGTATGTCCTTTCGAAAGGTTTGAGAGCTCAGGAAGAGTTCATTCACTTCAATCATCAAACGCGTGATTGCGGGCGTTAGAACGTCTTCCCAGGTGCAGAAACCAACGATTATGTCCTGAAGGTCGCTTGCGTATATGGTTTCAGCAATCTCTGCCCGTATTGCGTTGGCTCTCTGCTCCACTTTCCGGCGCAGCAGAGTCTCGTTGTCACCGTCGAACACACGCCTGTTGTAGAGGTCGATCTCGTCCGCGATGAGAAATAAGAGACGCCGTGCCTGAAAGCTCCTCCGAGCCGTCATCAAGAACTGTGAAACTCGATCCGAGTCGAGGCTTTTGTTCTGAAGGCTAATTCCGACAAAGACGTTTCTGGACGCAGCTCCTACCAAAGCAGAAAGGCCGTAATCGATTTCTTCACATTGCGAAGGCTTGGAATAGGCAATGTGTGCAACGCGAACTGTATCTTCAGCACGGACAGAGCGAACAAGACCAATAGCACTAGGGCCGAGAAGTTTCCGAGTTGTACGATAACGGCTGAGATGGAACCTTCCTCTTCTCGAACGCCGGCCCTGTTGAAAATGAGGATCGCGACGAACCAGAAGGCAGTGGCTGCGAAACAAACTTTCATCGTGTAACCGGTGAGTTTGAATAGCCAATAGGCGCGAGTAATTTCAGCAAGGCTCCAGGGTTTTCCATTTTCTCCAACGACTTTAGACGCGGCGTGGAGTTCCAGAGTTTCATCCATCGCCTTGTCGAAGCGGACCTTGCCAGGCGTTTCGAGGCTGAATTGCGTCTCTATATCCTCGACGATGCTTTGTCTGGACGTGATCAGGAAAGCCCTTGAGGCGATCGATGCGAGGAACCATACAAGCAAGATGACGACGGCCCATAGAGATGGATTTGGCCCGATCGTATCGCGAAGGATCAGGAACAGGTCCTTCATGAAATGCCTCCTTCGCTAGAGCGCGCCACTATTCGGTCTGGTGGGGCAAAGCCGACGAATGCGATTAATGTCGCTAATGTGGAGATTGAAAATCCAATCACGCAATTCCAGGAAATCATGGCGAAGTTGTCTTTGTAAGCAACCGACCATGCGATCGCGCTGATAAGCGCGATGACCAACCCAACGGAGACGATGGCACTACCGGCCTTGTTGACCGTGCGGCCGGAACGAAAAAGCGGCGCAACGACGACGGGTGCGATGCATGTGGTTATAGCAAACACAGTCAGTATCCAGCCCACTAAATCCATCTGGAGAACTTCATTAACGACGTAGAACGCCAGGATCGTCATCCCAATCCAGAACAGAATATTGAACATGTTCAGTCTTGGTGAAAAACGGTTTTCTTGGCCGAGAAGAGTTACGGTTCCCTGGCCAAGTGGCAAAATCGCACTGTCTGCGGTCGAAACCAGCGCTGAGAGCAACGCAGCCACGAATAGCGGGTAGATGACATACGCCGCGAGGCCGCCGGAGGACGTCAGGAACTGGAAAATGGATGTGATAGACGGATTGCCGACACCGGTCAGTCCAATGACGCCTTTGCTGATCAGTAGCGTGCCGATGACAATGAACAATATGAGCAGCGTGCTTTCAATAAGCCCCTTTTGGAATTGGGTTTCCTTTTTCGAAGATGCGGCGATTACTTGCCACACCCGGAGGCTGGAAGGCAGCAGACACATGTTCACGACTAGTATGTTCATCCAGAGGGAGAGCGGCATCGGACCTTGGGGCGTCCAATCGGTCAGCAAGTCTGTGACGCTAAAGGAATTCTCTCCCTGAGCGGCTCGCCATGCCACGTACAAAACAATTAGAAGTACGCTCGCGCAAATCAGCAAGACCTGCCACATATCTGTTTCTACGACGGACCGCATGCCGCCAAAACCCGCGTATAAAAAAAGCGTGACGCCGAGGAGCAGCACAATCCACTGCGGCTGAATGAAGTACTCCTGGTATATCTGAACGCCAACCATCATCTCCGCAATGAGAATCGCCAAGATTCCGCATGCCGAAACGCTAGTGGTGATCAGTGTCACGCTACGACTGCCGTAAGTATGGTCGAGATAATCCGACAGAGACCGAATTGGCTTTTCGCCTTTGCCCTGGAGCCCGTCCCAGATATCGCTGTTCTTGATAAGTCTTGGGTAGATCAGAAAGTTAAAAGCCAAGATTCCAAGTGCAAGAGTCAATGGTGACCAAAGAACGACCCAGCCGAAATTAATGCCAATTGTCAGAAAGAATATCAACACTGTAGCAATCGATATGGAAGCACCCGTGAACGTGTTGCGGACATTGGACTTCGATAGATTTCGATCGTTCAAAAAGAACTCATCGAATGATGAAGTCTTCTTGAAATTCAAAAGCCCATAGATTGCGTAAAACCCCATTACGACAATTGAAACGACCATGGTTATTTCAAATGGCGTCATGCTGACCCTCCCTTGCCTGTAGGCGAGTAGCATCAGTAATTAGTACACTTGTAAAGTGCAAATTTGATTTTGCATCTATAGGTGGTATGCGGCCGCGTTTTGCGTCATTCTAAAGGATTGGTGCAGGGTATCGTTTCGTAAGGCGTGGTTAACCAAGCCAATTAACATGGCCGCAACCGCGCTGTGTCAGAAAAGGGCCCATGTCCCAGTCCAGCACACCCGTCCACGCTCACGATCTGCTTCTCGTCGGAGGCGGCGCCGCCGCGCTCGGCGCGCTCTGCACGCTCATCCGGACGGGTCGGGCGGAGGACACCTCCGTTCTGATGCTGGATGACAACCCGTCAGATTGCGGCCGCTCCGGCGCCTACGCGCACAGCTATGACGTGCCGGTGGGAACGTTGCTGGCTTGCCTTGACGGTCTGCCGGACGCCATCCGGGACGACGAAGAGCTGGCGCAGCGGGTCCGCGAGCTGGGCGCATCCGACTGCCGGGCGGCGAGGCCCCATGTCGAAGCGTTCCTGGCGCGGTTGAAGCGTCTGGTGCTGAACCGGCTGCGCCGCAGTCAGACGCTGATCCTGCGGGCCGCCCGTTGCGACACGCTCCGTCACGAAGACGGGTTGTGGCGGGTGGACAACCAGCCGGGTTCGGCCTCGCGCCACGCGCTGCTGGCCTGCGGCGCTTCGGAGAAGAAGACCGAAATCCTGGCCGATCTGCTGGAATGCGGACTGGCCCCGGAGGAACTCGACCGTGTCGTGGCTTCGGCGGACGCGCTGGGGCGCGAGCGCGAGGCGGTGCTGAACCGCCGGGCATCCGCGCGCCATACCGTCATTCTGGGTCGGAACCGCGCCGCGGCGGATGCCGTGCAGCGGCAGCTCGGCGACTGGACGGGCGCGCAAGCCCTCAGCGATCCGGACATCCGCATCATGGGCGAACCCGGTCTGAAGGCCGTCCTGCAACGGGCCGACCTCATCATCACGACCTTGGGCGTGTCGCCCAACCTGCCGCGCATCTTGGTGGACGGGCAGGCGGCCAAGTTCGGCGGCCCTGCCCGAGTCGATTCGCAAGCCCGACTCACCGACCGGACCGGACTGACACTGCCGTCCCTGACCGTGAGCGGCCCGGGCCTCGGCTGCACGGCGGAGCCGGACGTGACCCAGGACCTGACCCGCTGGTTCGGCGAAGACGGGGCACGTGCCGTCGGCATGGGCGCATACGCCCTTGCCGATGCGGCCTAGGCCTTGTTAGCCGGAACAAAGTGAAAGACATGTCTGCTCTGGCGGACACGTTCCAAGCAGGCCCATACCAACAGGCCGCGCCCCGACACATTCCTGCATTCCCTAGTTGACGTTTCCGAACAGCCCCCGTAGAGGGCGCGACGTTCATAGCTGGCAGTGCTTTTAGCAGACGCGGCTCACGATCTTGAACTTTCATCCGGCCAGGCGCCTTTCACGGCGCACTGGCCTGATATTGCTAGGTCGCAGCCCGCCTTCTCCAAGCATTGTGCATATGACGCCCGCGCCTCGCGGTGAGGTTCGGGCGACATTCGAGAAGGATAACCTGCTGATGCAACGATCAGGTCTGTTGGCGCGCAAACTCGGGATGACCCGGGTTTATGACGACGCCGGAAACCATGTCGCCGTCACCGTTCTGGACCTGCAAGGCTGCCAGGTCGTGGCGCAGAAAACCCCCGAGCGCGACGGCTATGCCGCTCTGCAGCTGGGATCGGGCGATGCCAAAGTGAAACGCGTGGCCAAGGCCGAGCGCGAGCGCTTCGCCAAAGCGGGCGTCACGCCCAAGCAGAAACTGGTCGAGTTCCGGGTCTCCCCGGACAACATGATCGAGGTGGGCGCCTCCATGAGCGCAGACCACTTCGTTCCCGGCCAGAAGATCGACGCCTCCGGCATCACGGTCGGTAAAGGTTTCGCCGGTGCGATGAAGCGCCACAATTTCGGAGGCCTGCGCGCCACGCACGGCGTGTCCATCTCGCACCGTTCCCACGGCTCCACGGGCCAGTGTCAGGAACCGGGCAAGGTCTTCAAGGGCAAGAAGATGGCCGGTCACATGGGTGCCGTCCGCCGCACGCTGCAGAACCTGACGGTCGAGCGCGTCGACGCCGAAGAGGGTCTGATCCTGGTGAAGGGGCACGTTCCCGGCTCCAAGGGCGCCTGGGTCGAGCTGAAGGATGCCGTCAAGGGCACCAAGGCCGACGACCTGCCCATGCCGGGCAAGTTCACGATGGGCGCACCCGCCGCAAAAGAAGAATCCAAAGCTGACGCCGCTCCGGCTGCCGAAGTGAAGTCCGAGGAAGAAGAGTAGTCATGAAGATCGATGTGACAAAGCTCGACGGCAAGAAAGGCGGCTCGGTCGATCTCGACGAGAGCGTCTTCGGCCAGGAGCCCCGCAAGGACATCCTGCACCGCATGGTGCGCTACCAGCTGGCCAAGCGCCGCGCCGGCACCCACCAGGTGCAGGAACGCGGTGACGTGTCCAAGACCACCAAACGGATCGGTCGCCAAAAGGGCGGCGGTACGGCCCGTCACGGCAACGGCTCGGTCTCGCAGTTCCGCGGCGGCGCCAAGGCGCACGGCCCGAGGTCTCGCGACCACAGCCACGAGCTGCCCAAGAAGGTCCGCAAGATGGCGCTCCGCCACGCCCTGTCCGCCAAGCAGGCGGCCGGCGAGCTGATCGTCGTCGATGCGCTGACCCTGAAGGATGCCAAGACCTCCGCACTGGCCAAGCAGCTTTCCAAGCTCGGCGTGACCAACGCGCTGATCGTCGGCGGCAACCAGATCGATGAAGGCTTCGGCCGCGCCGCGAGCAACATTCCCAACGTCGACGTGCTGCCCAGCCAGGGCGCCAACGTCTACGACATCCTGCGCCGCCACACGCTGGTGCTGTCCACGGATGCCGTCACCGAGCTGCAGGAGCGTCTGAAATGAGCGCGAACGCCAAACATTACGATACGGTCCTGACTCCGGTCATCACCGAGAAGTCGACCATCGTCGCCGAGAACAACCAGATCGTGTTCGAAGTGCCGCTGAGTTCCAACAAGACCGAGATCAAGGCCGCCGTCGAGCAGCTGTTCAACGTTTCCGTCACCGCCGTGAATACCATCACGACCAAGGGCAAGACCAAGCGTTTCCGGGGCCGTCCGGGCCGCCGCAACGACGTCAAGAAAGCCGTCGTGACGCTCAAGGACGGCGACACCATCGATATTGCGACAGGACTCTAGATCATGGCGCTGAAGACTTACAATCCGACCAGCCCGTCGCGCCGTCACCTCGTGACGGTCGACCGCAAGGGTCTGCACAAGGGTCGTCCCGAGAAGAGCCTCACCGAAGGCCTGACCAAGACGGGCGGCCGCAACAATACGGGCCGCATCACGTCCCGCCGCCAGGGCGGTGGCCACAAGCGGCTCTACCGCAAGATCGACTTCAAGCGGACCAAGACCGGCGAAGCGACGGTCCTGCGCCTGGAGTATGATCCCAACCGCACGGCTTTCATCGCCCTGATCCAGTACAAGGACGGCGAAAAGAGCTACATCCTCGCGCCGCAGCGCCTCGCCGAGGGGGACACGGTCCTCTCCGCCGAGCGTGCCGACGTGAAGCCCGGCAACACCATGCCGCTGCGCGCCATGCCGGTCGGTACGATCATCCACAACATCGAGCTGAAGCCCGGCAAGGGTGGCCAGATCGCCCGCTCCGCCGGCGCATACGCCCAGCTGGTCGGCCGCTCCGAAGGCTACGCCCAGGTCCGCCTAAAGTCCGGCGAGATGCGCATGATCCACCAGACCTGCCTCGCCACGGTCGGTGCCGTGTCCAACCCGGACCACATGAACACCAACCTCGGCAAGGCCGGCCGCAAGCGCTGGCTGGGCGTCCGCCCGTCCGTTCGCGGCGTGGCCATGAACCCGGTCGACCACCCGCACGGTGGTGGTGAAGGCCGCACCTCCGGTGGCCGCCACCCGGTGACCCCGTGGGGCAAGCCCACCAAGGGTGCCCGGACGCGGAAGAAAAACAAGCCGACCGACAAATTCATCATCCGTTCGCGTCACGCGAAGAAGAAGCGCTAGGGAAGGACGAGACTATGCCCCGTTCCGTCTGGAAAGGCCCGTTCGTCGATGGGTACCTGCTGAAGAAAGCAGAAGCCTCCCATTCCGAAGGCCGCCGCAAGCCGATCAAGACCTGGTCGCGCCGCTCCACCATCATGCCGAACTTCGTCGGTCTCACCTTCCAGGTCCACAATGGCCGGAAATTCGTTCCCGTCCTGATCGACGAGGACATGGTGGGTCACAAGCTCGGTGAATTCGCGCCGACGCGCACCTATTACGGCCACGCGGCCGACAAAAAAGCCAAGCGGAGATAGACACCGATGGCCAAGCAGAAACAACCCCGTCGGCTCGCCGACAATGAGGCGCGCGCCAAGCTGCGCATGATCCGCATCTCTCCGCAGAAGCTGAACCTCGTAGCTCAGCTCATCCGCGGCAAGAAAGTGGACGCAGCCCTCGCGGACCTCGAATTCTCGCACAAGCGCATCAGCGGCGAGGTGAAGAAAGTCCTCGAGTCCGCCATTGCGAACGCTGAGAACAACCACAATCTGGATATCGACAATCTGATCGTTTCCGAAGCCTATGTCGGCAAGAACTTCGTGATGAAGCGCTTCCGGGCCCGCGCCCGTGGCCGCGGCGCGCGGATCCTCAAGCCGTTCTCCGAGCTGACGATCGTCGTGAAAGAAGTTTCCGAAGAGGAGGCCGCGTAATGGGTCAGAAGATCAATCCGATCGGCCTTCGCCTCGGCATCAACCGCACCTGGCAGTCGCGCTGGTACGCCAACACGAACGAGTATGGCGACCTGCTGCACCAGGATCTGGCGATCCGGTCCTTCCTGCTCAACGAGCTGAAGAACGCGTCCGTCTCGCGCATCGTCATCGAGCGTCCGCACAAGACGTGCCGCATCACCATCTACACGGCCCGTCCGGGTGTGGTCATCGGCAAGAAGGGCGCGGACATCGAAGCGCTGCGCCAGCGCGTTGCCTCCATGGTCGACGGCGAAGTGTTCATCAACCTGGTCGAAGTCCGCAAGCCGGAAGTCGACGCCAATCTCGTGGCCGAGGGCATCGCCCAGCAGCTCGAGCGCCGCGTCTCCTTCCGCCGGGCCATGAAGCGGTCGCTGCAAAGCGCGATGCGCATGGGTGCCAAGGGCTGCAAGATCCGTCTTGGCGGCCGTCTGGGCGGCGCGGAAATCGCGCGCGTCGAGCAGTACCAGGAAGGTGCCGTGCCGCTGCACACGCTGCGCGCCGACATCGACTATGGGACGGCCCGCGCCATGACCACGATGGGCATCATCGGCATCAAGGTGTGGATCAACAAGGGCGAGATCATGGAGCACGACCCGTATGCCCATGAGCGTCGCATGACCGAGCAGGGTGACACGCGCTCCCGCCAGAACGACCGTGGCGGTCGCGGCGGTGATCGCGGCGGACGTCGTCCGGCTCGCGCGAACTAGGGAAGGCGTGGGTTAGATGCGTCAGCCAAAGAGAACGAAATTCCGCAAGGCTCACAAGGGCCGGATCAAGGGAACGGCCAAGGGCGGCACCGCGCTGACCTTCGGCTCCTATGGTCTGAAAGCCCTCGAACCCGAGCGGGTCACCGCGCGCCAGATCGAAGCGACCCGTCGTGCGATCACGCGCCACATGAAACGTGCCGGCCGCGTGTGGATCCGGATCTTCCCGGATGTGCCCGTGACGAAGAAGCCGACGGAAGTCCGCATGGGTAAGGGCAAGGGCTCGGTCGAGTTCTGGGCCTGCAAGGTCAAGCCGGGCCGGATCATGTTTGAAATCGACGGCGTGTCCGACGAAGTCGCTCGCGAAGCCCTGCGCCTTGGCGCAGCCAAGCTGCCCGTGAAGTGCAAGGTCGTTACCCGTCCGGGCGAGGGAGCCTAACCATGGCCGACAAGAACCTGAAAGTGGAAGAGCTGCGCCAGCTGTCCGACGACCAGCTCGCCGACACGCTGCTGACGCTCAAGAAAGAACAGTTCAACCTGCGTTTCCAGGATGCGACCGGCCAGCTGCAGAGCACGGCCCGCGTCCGCGAGGTGCGTCGTGCGGTCGCCCGCATCAAGACGCTCCAGAACCAGCGCAAGGCTGACGCCCAAGTGGGCAACAAGAAAGCGGAGGCGTAAGACACATGCCTAAACGTATCCTCCAAGGCACGGTCGTGTCCGACAAGGGCGACAAGACCATCGTGGTGAAAGTGGAGCGCC
The DNA here is from genome assembly GCA_049647245.1 of Litorimonas sp. Taxonomy (GTDB): domain Bacteria; phylum Pseudomonadota; class Alphaproteobacteria; order Caulobacterales; family Maricaulaceae; genus Litorimonas. The sequence continues at coordinate 21,082 of JBARXH010000017.1, read as the reverse complement.
AGTTCCTGCACCCGCTGCTGAAGAAGACCATTCGTCGGTCCAAGCGTTACCACGCACACGACGAAAACAACGCTCACAAGGTCGGCGATGCGGTTCGCATCATCGAGTGCCCGCCGCGTAGCAAAACCAAGACCTGGGAAGTCGTCGCCGCGTCCTAGGGCGTTCGCCCTCTTTCGGACCGTTCGACGAGACTCCCAAGCTTAAGGAAGAAACCCATGATTCAGATGCAATCCAATCTGGATGTCGCGGACAATAGCGGCGCGCGCCGGGTCCAGTGCATCAAGGTGCTGGGCGGCTCCAAGCGCCGTTATGCGCATGTCGGCGACACGATCGTCGTTTCCGTCAAGGAAGCCATCCCGCGCGGCAAGGTGAAGAAGGGCGACGTGCGCAAGGCCGTCGTCGTCCGCGTCGCCAAGGACATCCAGCGCCGTGACGGTTCCGTCATCCGCTTCGACGGCAACGCCGCCGTCATCATCAACAATAACGGCGAGCCGATCGGCACGCGGATCTTCGGCCCGGTTCCCCGCGAACTGCGCGCCAAGAACCACATGAAGATCGTCTCGCTCGCACCGGAGGTGCTGTAGCCATGGCTGCCAAGATCAAGAAAGGCGACTATGTCGTCGTGATCGCGGGCTCCGACAAGGGCAAGAAGGGCAACGTCCTTCGCGTGATCCCCAAGGAGAACCGCGTCGTCGTCGAAGGCGTCCGCGTCGTGAAGCGTCACGTCCGCCCGAGCCAGATCGACCCCGAAGGCGGCATCCGCACCTTCGAGGCCCCGATCCACATTTCCAACGTCGCACACATCGATCCCAAGGACGATGTGCCGACCCGCGTCGGTTTCAAGACGCTCAAGGACGGCAAGAAAGTGCGCGTCGCCCGCAAGTCCGGGGAGGTCATCGATGTCTAAGCCTTACGAACCCCGCCTGGCGGCGGTCTACCGCGACGAGATCCGTCCCGCGCTCAAGGAGCAGTTCGGCTACACGAACGAGCTGCAGATCCCCAAGGTCGAGAAAGTCGTCCTGAACATGGGTCTGGGCGAAGGCGTCGCCGACAAGAAGAAGGTCGAAGCCGCCATCGAGGAGCTGACGCTCATCGCCGGCCAGAAGCCCGTGCCGACCGTGGCCAAGAAATCCATCGCCGGCTTCAAGCTGCGCGACGGCATGGTCATCGGTGCCAAGGTCACGCTGCGCCGCGACCGCATGTGGGAATTCATCGATCGCCTGACCAACGTCGCGCTGCCGCGCGTCCGCGACTTCCGCGGCCTGAACGGCAAGTCGTTCGATGGACAGGGGAACTTCGCCATGGGTCTGAACGACCTGCTGGTCTTCCCCGAGATCAATTACGACAAGTCCGACGCCACGCGCGGCATGGACATCGTGGTGCAGACAAGCGCCAAGTCAGACGAAGAAGCAAAGGCATTGCTGGCCGCACTGAACTTCCCCTTCCGGAAGTAGTGAACGCAGCAAGCGAAGCGGGCCGGTCCGATCCCGGGCGGCCCTGCACAATTGGAGACACATTGAATGGCTAAAGTCAGTTCAGTCGAGCGCAACATGAAGCGTCAGCGCATGGTGGCCCAGTACGCCGCCAAACGCGCCCTGCTCAAGGACATCGCTCGCAACAAGGACCTTCCCGTGGAAGAGCGGTTCGCCGCGCAGCTGAAGCTCGCTTCGCTGCCGCGCAACAGCGCGCCGTCGCGCGTTCGCAACCGCTGCCAGGTGACGGGCCGCCCGCGCGGTTACTACCGCAAAATGAAAATGAGCCGGATCGCGCTGCGCGAACTCGGCAGCCAGGGCCTGATCCCCGGCCTCACCAAGTCCAGCTGGTAGGAGGATAAGCGATGTCTTTTTCCGATCCCCTCGGCGATATGCTCACCCGTATCCGCAATGCCATCATGCGCGGCCGTTCCTCGGTCACGACCCCGGCGTCCAACCTGCGCGGCCGCGTCCTCGACGTCCTGGCCGATGAAGGTTTTATCCGCGGCTACAGCGAATCCAAGGACGCGCAGGGTTTCCGCACGTTCGAAGTCGAGCTGAAATACTTCGAAGGCGAAGCCGTGATCCGTGAGATCAAGCGCGTGTCCAAGCCGGGCCGCCGCGTCTATTCCTCCGTCAAGACCCTGCCGCAAGTGCGCAACGGTCTCGGCATCTCCATCCTGTCCACGCCCAAGGGCGTGATGAGCGACAGCGCTGCCCGCGAGAACAATGTCGGCGGCGAAGTCCTCTGCCAGGTCTCCTAGGAAAGGGTTGAGAATGTCACGTATCGGCAAGAAACCCATTGCAGTGCCGTCCGGCGTCACGCTGACGCAGACCGGCCAGGCCATTGCGGTCAAGGGTCCCAAGGGCGAGCTGTCCTTCACCCTGCCCGACTCCGTCACCGGCGCGTTCGCCGACAACGAGCTGACGCTCACCATCGACGAGAGCGTCAAGAACGCATCCGCCATGTGGGGCATGGCCCGCACCATGGTCGCCAACATGATCGAAGGCGTCACGGACGGCTTCAAGAAGGAGCTTGAGCTCCGCGGCGTCGGCTACCGTGCCCAGATGAAGGGCACGGGCCTGACCATGCAGCTCGGCTACTCCCACGATGTGGACTACACGCCGCCTGCCGGCATCACGATCGAGGCTCCCAAGCCGACGCAGATCGTCGTCACGGGCATCGACAAGCAGCAGGTCGGTCAGGTCGCGGCCGAGATCCGCGCCTTCCGCAAGCCCGAGCCCTACAAGGGCAAGGGTGTCCGCTATGTCGGCGAGTATGTTCGCCAGAAAGAAGGGAAGAAGAAATAATGGCTTCCTCCGCTCACAAATCCATGAAGCGTCGCGCGCAACGTGTGCGCCGCCGCCTCAAGAAGCACAGCCAGGGCCGCCCGCGCCTGTCGGTTCACCGTTCGGACAAGAACATCTCCGTCCAGGTGATCGACGATGCACGCGGCGTGACCGTGGCCTCCGCCTCCACGCTGGAAGACAAGAGCCAGAAGGGCGGCGACGGCGCCGCCGCGGCCCGCATCGGCACGCTGATCGCCGAACGCGCTACCAAGGCCGGTGTCACCGACGTGGTCTTCGACCGCGGGGCTTATCTCTATCATGGCCGCGTCAAGGCGCTGGCCGACGCCGCGCGTGAAGCCGGCCTGAAGTTCTAGGGTACGATCATGGCAGGTAGAAACGACAATCGTGGCGGCGGACGCCGCAACCGCGAAGAAGAGAATGACGGCTTCGTCGATCGTCTCGTCCACATCAACCGCGTGGCCAAGACCGTCAAAGGCGGCCGCAACATGAGCTTCGCCGCTCTGGTCATCGTCGGTGACGAGAACGGCCGCGTGGGCTTCGGCAAGGGCAAGGCCCGCGAAGTGCCCGAGGCGATCCGCAAGGCGACGGAAGAAGCCAAGAAGACGATGATCCGCGTGCCGCTGCGCGAGGGCCGGACGCTTCACCACGACGTCAAGGGCCGTCACGGCGCTGGCAAGGTGATGATGCGCGCGGCCCCTCCCGGAACGGGCGTGATCGCCGGTGGCCCGATGCGCGCCGTCATGGAATGCCTCGGCGTCCAGGACGTCGTGGCCAAGTCCAACGGCACGTCCAACCCCTACAACATGATCCGCGCGACCTTCGACGGTCTGAAGCGCATGGAGTCTCCGCGCACCGTCGCCGCCAAGCGTGGCAAGAAGGTCGCCGACATCATCGAGCGCCGCAACGACGGAGCGTCCGCTCCGGAAGCATTGGAGGCTTAAGTGGCAGCCAAGAAAACCGTGAAGGTGCGCCAGACCGGCTCGCCCATCCGCCGCAAGCCCGACCAGCGTGCCACGCTGATCGGTCTCGGCCTGAACAAGGTCGGCCGCGTGCGCGAACTCGAAGACACGCCGTCCGTGCGCGGCATGATCAACAAGGTCGCCCACATGGTGGAGATCGTCGAGGAGTAGCCGCCTCGCGGCCCGGCCCTTGCGTCTTTGCCAAGGCTGGAACTGAACGAACGAACCGTTCTTTGCGGTTGCCGGACCCCGGCAGCCGCCTTTATATACCCAGTGTACAAAGGGGCTTGCGGCTATCCGCGTCCCGGACCTTCCTAAGCGGGCGGACCTCCCAGATGATGTGGGGCTGCCTCACAAGCGACGCCGAAGCGGAGAGATAGCGCTCCGTAGGCGGAAGATGAAAGGAGACCACCATGCGTCTCAACGAACTCTCTGATAATCCGGGCGCAACCAAGGCCCGCAAGCGTGTCGGCCGCGGTATCGGTTCCGGCAAAGGCAAGACGGCCGGTCGCGGTGTCAAAGGCCAGAAATCCCGCAGCGGTGTCTCGATCAATGGTTTCGAGGGCGGCCAGATGCCGATCCACATGCGTCTGCCCAAGCGCGGCTTCAACAAGCCCAACCGCAAACGCTACGCCGAGCTGTCCATCGCCAATCTCGAGCGCGCAATCCAGGCCGGCAAGATCAAGGCGGGCGAAAAGCTCGACGCCGAAGCCCTCGTCCGCGCCGGTGTGATCCGCCGCGCTCATGACGGCGTGCGCATCATCGGCAATGGCGAGCTATCCCAGGCACTCGACCTGCACGTCGCTTCCGCCACCAAGGGCGCGCAAGGCATCGTGGAAGGCGCCAAGGGCTCCATCACGACCGTCGAAGGCAAGCCCGAGCGCGTGACCCGCGACAAGGGCGTCGTCGCCACGGCCGCCAAGACGGTGAAGAAGACCGCCAAGAAAGCCGTCGCCAAGACCGCCAAGGCTGTCGAAGCCGCCGCCGAAGCTGTGTCCGACGCAGCCGACGCCGTGGCTGACACGGCCGGTGACGTGGCCGAAGCGGCCGCGCCTGCCAAGGCTGCGCCTGCCAAGAAGGCGGCCGCCAAGAAATCCGGTTACGACTATCTCGCCAAGACGCAGGACTTCGACGCCGACGCCGACGCCGACGTGGTCGCGAAGATCGAGAAATATCTCGGCGCGTCCCTGTCCAACAAGGACGCCAAGTTCGTCTCCTGCGGCGACGAGTCCGAGCTGGAAACCATCGCCAAGGGCTTCATGAAGAAGAAAATGGGCGTGGACGACAAGGCGGAAGCGCTGGAGAAGATCAAGGCCGTCTGCGAGCAGATGAAGCCGCACCGCATGAAGAACCGCGTGACCTTCTACTACCTGCTGGCCAAGAACGAAGGCAAGCTGGGCGAGTTCTAGGCCGTCTTCGACAGTTTCAAGGACAGAAGGCCCGTCACCGGAAGGTGGCGGGCTTTTTTCATGCGACAGACCCGAAGACCCGCCAAGATTCGTGTCGGAGACGAATTCATGACGACCGACACAGATTGGACAGAAAAACTTCACCACACGGACGTCTGACTGTCGCAGCATTGAAACACTCCCGGCACAGAGGCGGCGCGACATCTGGGCTGTTCTGAAGGGGAAATCATGCCGCGCCGCTCATCCGCAATCCGGGCTCTGCTCACCACGGCGTCCATCGCCTCCATATGTGTTGCCACACCGGCATTCGCGCAGATCCTGTCCGGAACCGTGACCGATGCGTCCGGTCAGGCTCCGTTCGAAGGCGCGGTCGTCACGCTCGACGAGACGGGCCGGAGCGCGACGACCGACCGTTTCGGACGGTACCGGATCTCCAATCTGGAACCGGGGACCTACGATGTCACGGTCACCTATCTAGGTGCGCTGCCGGTTCTGCAGACCGTGACCGTCCCGGCTGCGGGCACGACGCTCGACTTCGCCATCGGCGACGATGTCGACTTCCGCGACAACGTCATCGTGGTCGGCACGCGCGCGGCCCAGGCGAATTCGCTCAATCAGCAGCGGGCGTCCGACTCCATCATTAACGTCATCGATTCCGATGGTCTCGGCAACTTCCCGGACACGACGGTGGCGGACAGCCTGCAGCGCGTGGTCGGCCTGTCGATCGAAACCGACCAGGGCGAGGGGCGCTACGTCTCCATCCGGGGCATCAACACGGACCTGATCAGCGCGTCCATCAACGGCGTGCGGACTCCGTCCCCGGAGGACCGTCGCGGTGTGCTGCTGGACGGCGTGCCGTCCGACCTGCTGGACGGGATCGAGGTGCAGAAGTCGCTGACCCCGGATGTGGACGGCGACTCGCTCGGCGGCGTCATCAATCTGAAGACCATCAGCGCCTTCGACCGCAACGGCCAGTTCATCCGCGCCAAGGTCGAGGGGCGCTACAACGACATCACAGACGTGGTGTCGCCCAAGGCGACCCTGACCTATTCCAACGTTTTCGGCGACCGTCTGGGGATCGCGGTCTCGGCCAACTACCAGCATCTCGATATTGAAAGCCACAATAACGAGGCCGGCGGTTGGGGCACGGAAGGCGGCACGAACTTCTTCCTGAACGACGATTGGGAGCAACGCTGGTACGATATCGACCGCGAGCGGATCGGCCTGGTCGGGAACATCGATTTCGAAGCGTCCGATACGACGCGCCTCTATCTGCGCACGCTCTACAACCGATACAGCGACGACGAAGTCCGCAACAAGTTCGAGCTGAAGGATTTGGACGACGGCGCGGCGATCAGCGTGACGCAATCCGTCGTGCCGCTGAATGAGGTCGATGTCGAAGTCCGCGCCCGAGAGGAAATTCGCCGCATTGAAACCTACGCGCTCGGCGGCGAGACACGCTCGGGGCCATGGACGGTCGATTACGAGGTCGCCTACGCCTTCGCCGAGGAGGACGACAGCGACAATCACGACGTCACCTTCCGGTTCGAGGACATTCAGGACCGTTTCCCGGGGGATGTCAGTTTCGACACGTCCACTCCGGAAACGCCGGTCGTGAGCGGCGGCGCGACATTCGATGCCATCTATGATCCGTCCAACTATTTCCTCGATGCGTTCGAGCGCGAGTTCACGGTCAATGAGGACAAGGAATACAGCGCCACGCTGAACGTGGCTCGCGACAGCCTGTGGGGCGACACGCCCGTGGAATGGAAGGGCGGCCTGAAGTACCGCGACCGCGAAAAGGTCCGCGATGCCAACATTACCTTCCAGGAAAATGGCGATCTGAACCTCGACGCCTTCACGTCCGATCTATTGATCCCGGGCTGGCGTCTGCCGACGGCTATGCCCGCTTTCCCGGATCCCGACCTGACCGCCGCCCTGCGCACCAACCCGAACGGCTTGCTGGAGCTGAACGAGGACGACACGAACTTCGAAAGCTTGGCCGAAGACTTCACCGTCGACGAAGCCATCCTGGCCGGTTACGCCATGGGCACCTTCGAGCTGGACCGCGCGACGGTCATTGCGGGCGTGCGCGTCGAGCACACCGAGGTCGACATGCGCGGCAACAATTTCGTGGAAGGGGCCGACCCGTCCACGGTCGAAGTCCTGGAGTTCGACCAGAGCTACACCAACATCCTGCCCAGCGTGAACCTGCGCTACGATTTCGACGACCGCTGGATCGGCCGTGCCGCCTATTACAGGGCCGTGGTGCGCCCCTCTTTCGGCCAGATGGCGCCCTTTGCGCGTTTCTCGGACGATTTCGAGGACGCCGTGATCGGCAATCCGGACCTGGACCCCTACAGCGCGGACAATTTCGATCTGGCCATCGAATTCTATCCGAACGACGTGTCGGTCTACAGCGTCGGCGCCTTCTACAAGCGGATCGATGATCCGATCTTCGATGCCGTCTTCGAGGCGGCCGACGTGCCCGCGAACATCGACATCTCCTTCTTCACGCCGGCCCAGCTGGCGGAGCTCGAAGAGCTGACGGTCGCGATCAATACGGGCGAAGCGGAGATCTTCGGCGTGGAATTCAACATGGTTCAGGATCTTTCGCTTCTGTCGGAGACGCTGGACGGCTTCCTGGTGACGGCGAACCTGACACTGACGGACTCCGAATCGGACGTGCCGGACGGCGAGACGTTCCGGACCGTGCCGTTCCTCAAACAGTCCGACACGGTCTTCAACGCTGCGCTTGCCTACGACAAGGGGCCGTGGGACCTGCGCGCGTCCCTGAACTACCGCGGCGACTTCCTCGACGAGCTGACCAGCGAAGGCAGCCCGGGCGATCCGGAATTCGGCAATCTCGATCGGTTCACGGACGGACGCTGGCTGCTGGAGGCCTCGGCCAAGTACCGGGTCAACGACCACTTCCAGCTCTATGTGGAAGGCAAGAACCTCACCGACGCGCCGGAATACTACTACTTCGGGGATGAGTCCCGCCTGTCGCAATATGACGAGTTCGGACGCTCCTACGTGTTCGGCCTGCGTTACACCTACTAGGGAGGCTTCAATGCGCCTTTTCGCCCTTTTGGCTGCAACAGCTCTCACGACCTTGGCGGCTTGCGCGACCTCTCCGTCCCTGTCGCCGACGGAAGACGATTACCCGGCCGCGACCGTGACGGCCGCATTCGAGACGCCGGTGATGGACAGCGAGGGCGATAGCGCGGACGACCCCGCCATCTGGATCGGGGCCGACGGCTCCGGCTTCATCGCGGGCACGGACAAGCAGTCGGGTATCTACATCTACGATCTGGAAGGGGCGCTGCGGCACCACTTCCGGATCGGGATGGTCAACAATGTCGATCTGAGGCCCGGCTTCCGCTTCAAGGGGCGGGACCACGTGCTACTGGTCTTGAGCGACGACGAGATCAATGCGGTTGAGCTCATGCTCTACGATCCGCTGACGGATGGGTTCACGCGCCCCGAAGGCTCCAGCCAGTCCGTCGGCCCCCTGTCGCCCTACGGCATCTGTCTGGGACGCGGCGCGGATGGTCACCATCATGCGGGCGTGACGACCAAGGCCGGACGCTACGTGCAGTTCCGCGTCGGTGCGGACGGTGAGGCGCTCACGCTCGAGCCGGTGCGGGAGTTCTCCACCGATATCCAGACCGAAGGCTGTGCCTTCGATGACCGGACCCAAACCCTCTACCTGGCGCAGGAAGTGGGCGAACTGCGCGCCTATCCGGCCGACCCGGCAAACGGCGATGCGCCCACGCGCATCGCATCGGATGGCGAGTTCGGCCTGCTGGCGGATCTGGAAGGCGTGACGGTTTACGAGGATGGCGCGGAGGGCGGCTATGTGCTGGTTTCCTCCCAAGGCAATGACAGCTTCGCCGCCTTCTCCCTGCCGGAGATGGCTTATGCGGGGCGCTTCCGCATTGGCGAAGGCGCAACCGACCCCGTGTCCGGCACGGACGGAATCGCCGTGACCTCCGCCGCGACAGCGCGCTTCCCCAAGGGCTTTCTGGTCGTGCAGGACGACGAGGACGAAACGTCCCCCTCGCAGCGCCGCAAGAAGCAGAACTTCAAGGTGATCGATTGGCGCGATGTGGGGGCCGTCCTGAACCGTTAGGATCGCGGGGCGGGTCCGGAAGGCGGCTTCTTTGCCGAGTTCTCTGGTCGAGGCCGCTCGACACGACCTGTCACACGACCCTTCACACGCAATCGTGCGCTTGCTAGGGGCGCGGACTTCACGACGGGGTCTTTCGCCACGCGGCGGTCGTCCCCACTTGGGATGACGGACGGGCGGTGCGCCCGCCGCGACAAGGGACCCAGCGACCATGGTATCAGCCGCCGAACAGCTCGCGCAGAATTTCCGGCCCGGAACCTTCTTCAAGGCCAAGGAGCTGCAGCAGCGTCTGCTGTTCACGCTGGGCATCCTGATCATCTACCGCCTCGGGACCTACATTCCGGTGCCGGGCGTGGACCTCGCGGTCTTCTCCGGCTTTCTGGACGGCGGCACGGCCGGGGGCTTCGGCGACCGGTTGAACATGTTCGCGGGCGGCGCGGTGGAACGCATGGCCGTCTTCGCGCTCAACGTGATGCCCTACATCTCGGCGTCGATCATCATGACGCTGATGAAAGGCTCGGTGCCGAGCCTCAAGGAGCTGGACAAGGAAGGCCAGCAGGGCCGCCAGCAGATCAACCAGTATACGCGCTACCTGACGCTCGTGCTGGCCGCGTTCCAGGCCTTCGGCGTCGCCAAGCTGATCGAGAGCTCCGGCGCGGCCATCAATCCGGGCCTGTTCTTCCAGGCCTCCACCGTGATCACGCTCGTCGGCGGAACCATGTTCCTGATGTGGCTGGGCGAGCAGGTGACGGCCCGCGGCGTGGGCAACGGCGTGTCGCTGATCATCTTCGCGGGCATCGTGGCGGAGCTGCCGCGTGCCATCTTCCAGGTCTTCTCGCTCAACAGCACGTCTTCGGTCGTGTCGACGCAGCTTCTGATCTTCCTGATCGTCATGTTCATCGCCCTGTCCATGCTGATCGTCTATGTCGAGCGGGCGCAGCGCCGGCTGCTAGTCCAGTATCCCAAGCGGCAGATGGCGCGCGGGCGGCAGTTCGGGGGGGAGTCCTCCTTCATGCCGCTGAAGCTGAACACGGCCGGGGTGATTCCGCCGATCTTCGCCAGTTCGATCCTGATCCTGCCGACCACGCTGGCTCCGCTGATGCTGGGCCAGGACGGGGCGGGCGCGTCCGGTCTCGCCACGACGCTGCTGGCCGCGCTGGGCTACGGCCAGCCCATCTATCTGGCGCTCTACGGCATCCTGATCATCTTCTTCTGCTACTTCTACGTCCCTTACGTCTTCAAGCCGGACGACGTGGCCGACAATCTGCGCAAGAATGGCGGCTTCCTGCCGGGCATCCGTCCGGGCGCGCGCACGGCGGACTATCTGACCTACGTACTCAGCCGCCTGACTTTCATCGGCGCGTTCTACGTCGCCTTCGTCTGCGTGGTGCCGGAACTGGTGATCGCGCAGAATGACGGCATCCCGGCCTCCGTCGCCATGCTGATCGGCGGGATGAGCCTGCTCATCATCGTTTCCGTGACGCTGGACACGGTGGCTCAGATCCAGTCCCACCTGATCGCCCACCAGTATGAGGGCCTGATCAAGAAGTCGCGCATGCGCCGCCGCTCCAAGGGCAAGACCTAGGACAAAGCATTCGACCAAAGCCGCCCCCGCAATCAACGTGCAGGGGGTGGCCTTGCGGCGCGATCCGGGGCAGTAGGCCCACTCTACGCTTTTGGGCGACGCCTTTGGGGGATAAACGGCCATGCCGATGCACGACCGCAAGCTCAACCTGATCCTGTTCGGCCCCCCGGCCGCGGGCAAGGGAACGCAGGCCAAGACGCTGGTCGCGGACCACGGCCTGATGCAGCTTTCCACGGGCGACATGCTGCGTGCGGCCAAGGCGAGCGGCTCGGAACTGGGCGAGCGGGTCAAGCTGATCATGGAACGCGGCGACCTGGTGAGCGACGAGATCGTCATTGCCCTGATCGAAGAGCAGGTGGACGCCAACCCCGACGCGGCCGGCTTCATCTATGACGGTTTTCCGCGCACCGTGCCCCAGGCCGAAGCGCTGGACGCCCTGCTGACCACCCGCGACATGGGCATCGACTCAGTCATCCGCCTGAAGGTGGACGACACGGCCCTGCTGGAGCGCATCAAAGCCCGCTTCGCCGAACAGGGCCGCAAGGACGACAATCCGGAGACCTTCAAGCACCGGCTGGACACCTACAACGAACAGACGGCTCCGCTGCTGCCCTACTATGCCGGGCAGGGGAAACTGGCCGAAGTGGACGGCATGCGCTCCATCGAAGAGGTCTCCGCGCAGATCGCCGAGGTGCTGGAGCGCGTGAAGGCGGGCAAGGGCGCAGCCGAGACGAAAGGCTTCTTCGCGCGTCTGTTCGGACGGTAGCGTATATCCCGCCCTGCGGCGGCCCCGACATGCACCCCGGCTGTTGACCTTGCGGGGACTCGCCTCTATGTGACCGCCTTCGCGACGGGCGGCGCTTTTTTCCGCCTATTTCCCTATGGGAACAACTGAACCAGAGGCCTGTGCCGGAAACGGCGGGCCGAAGCGGTCCCGGCCATGGTGGCGTAGGGACACGCCAGGCGAAGAGGAACAGCCGATATGGCTCGTATAGCCGGGGTCAACATCCCCACCAACAAGCGCGTCAAGATCGCGCTGACCTACATCCACGGAATCGGTCCCGCAAAGGCCGAGGAAATCACCAAGGCCGTGGGCATCGCCGACGACCGACGCGTGCAGGACCTGACGGACGCCGAAGTGCTGTCCATTCGCGAAACCATCGACCGCGACCACATGGTCGAGGGCGACCTGCGCCGCGAAGTGAGCCAGAACATCAAGCGCCTGATGGACATGGGCAACTACCGGGGCCTGCGTCACCGTCGCGGTCTTCCCGTCCGTGGTCAGCGCACCCACACCAACGCTCGCACCCGCAAGGGTCCCGCCAAAGCCATCGCCGGCAAGAAGAAGTAGGACTAGGACACAATGGCCAAGGAACCCGGTCGCGTCCGCCGCGCGGATCGCAAGAACATCACGTCGGGCGTCGCGCACGTCGCTTCGACCTTCAACAACACCATCATCACCATCACCGATGCTCAGGGCAACGCCGTTGCCTGGTCGTCCGCCGGTGCCATGGGCTTCAAGGGCTCGCGCAAGTCGACGCCCTATGCCGCTCAGGTCGCAGCCGAAGACGCCGCCAAGAAGGCGATGGAGCACGGCATGAACACGCTGGAAGTCAATGTGAACGGCCCCGGCTCTGGCCGCGAATCGGCTGTCCGCGCCCTCCAGGCGACGGGCTTCACCATCACGACCATCCGTGACGTGACGCCGATCCCGCACAATGGCTGCCGCGCGCCCAAGCGTCGCCGCGTCTAATCCGTCTTTGCGGGGGGCATTCGCCGCCCGCTTCCTCATGCGCCGGCCGGGAGACGTCCCGGCATTCGCGGCGTTCCGCTCCGCTTCACGTCGGAGCCGTCCCAGGAGAAGGACACCATCATGATTGAAAAGAACTGGCAGGAACTCATCCGCCCGATCAACCCGGAAATCGAACCGGGCCGCAACCCCGAGCGCAAGGCCACCATCATCGCCGAACCGCTGGAGCGCGGCTTCGGCATGACGCTGGGCAACGCCCTGCGCCGCGTGCTGCTGTCCTCGCTGCAGGGCTCCGCCGTGTCCGCCGTTCAGATCGACGGCATCGTCCACGAATTCACGTCCATCCCGGGCGTGCGCGAAGACGTCACCAATATCGTTCTGAACCTCAAGGGCCTGACCGTGCGCCTGCACAATGAGGGTCCCAAGAAGGTGCTGCTGCGCAAGACCGGCTCCGGCCCCGTCACGGGTCACGACATCGAGGAGACGGCCGACGTCGAGATCCTCAACAAGGACCATGTCATCTGCACCGCCGACGAAGGCGCCGACATCCGCATGGAACTGACGGTCACGTCGGGCAAGGGCTACGTGGCGGCCTCCGCTTCCCGCCCCGAAGACGCCCCGATCGGCCTGATCTCGATCGATGCGCTCTACTCGCCCGTCAAGCGTGTCGCCTACCGCGTGGAAGACACGCGCGAAGGCCAGGTGCTGGACTATGACAAGCTGCTGATCGATATCGAGACCAACGGTGCGGTCACGCCCGAGGACGCGATCGCCGTGGCGGCCCGCATCCTGCAGGACCAGTTCCAGGTCTTCGTCAACTTCGACGATCCGGAAGACACGGTCCGCGGCGAAGAGAAGCCCGAACTCGACTTCAACCCGGCGCTGCTGCGCAAGGTCGACGAGCTGGAGCTGTCCGTGCGTTCGGCCAACTGCCTGAAGAACGACAACATCGTCTACATTGGCGACCTGATCCAGAAGTCCGAAGCCGAAATGCTGCGCACGCCGAATTTCGGCCGCAAGTCTCTCAACGAGATCAAGGAAGTGCTCGCCGCCATGGGCCTGCACCTCGGCATGGACGCGCCGAACTGGCCGCCGGAAAACATCGAAGAACTCGCCAAGAAATACGACGACCATATCTAGCGCTCGCGCAGATATTGGACGCACGTTTTAAAGCTGCCACAGCTTGAATTGAAGGAATAGAGAAATGCGCCATCGCATTGCCCACCGCAAACTCAACCGCACTGCCTCGCACCGCAAGGCCATGTTCGCCAACATGAGCTCCTCGCTGGTCGAGCACGAGCAGATTGTCACCACCCTGCCCAAGGCCAAGGAACTTCGTCCCTTCGTCGAGAAGCTCGTGACGCTCGCCAAGAAGGGCGACCTGAACTCCCGCCGCATCGCCATTGCGCGCATGCGCAACAAGGACCAGGCCAAGAAGCTCTTCGACGTGATCGGCCCGCGCTACGCGGATCGTTCGGGTGGCTACATCCGCATCATGAAGGCCGGTTTCCGCTACGGCGACAACGCTCCCATGGCTGTCATCGAATTCGTCGACCGCGACGAAGACGCCAAAGGCAAGATCGACCGTGAACGCGCGGAGGCGGCTGACGCGTAGCGTCAGGCAAAAGCCCCCGGTGGGGCTTTTGAAGCCGAAGCGCTGACGTCCCAAGACGTCGGTCCTGCTGTCCAAAGAAAGAGCCCGCTTCCGGCGGGCTTTTTGCTGCCCGACGAACAACAGGCGGCTGACGCATAGCGTCAGGCAAAAGCCCCCTATTTCCAAGGAGATGGGGCTTTTGAAGCCGAAGCGCCGACGTCCCAAGACGTCGTGTCATGTATCCGAAAAAGAGCCCGCTCCACGCGGGCTTTTTGCTGTCCGGTCGGCAGGTCGCCATAGACTCGAAGCCAGCCCTAATCCGACTTGCCCAACCCCAGCAGAGCCACGATCCGGTCGCCCAGTCGCACGAGGCGGGTCAGGGTCTTCACCGGCAGGCCCTGCATCTGGGCGTACCAACGGTCCATGTCGGCCGTGAAGGCATGCATCTCCTGCAAGCGGCGACGCTGCTCGTCCGTCACGCGGTCGTCGCCCTCCGCATCGGCTAGGCAGGCGGTCAAGGTGCGCAGGGCGGGGTCAATTTCCCGGATCTTGCGGGCGGCGGCGATTCGGCGCGCCAATTCCCACACGTCGGTTTCGGCCGTGAAATGATCGCGCCGGTCACCCGAGATCGGGACCCGGCGGACGATCCCGAAGCCGATCAGTTCCTTGAGGCTGTTGGAGACGTTGCTCCGGGCGATGCCGAGCGTCTCGCTGATCCGCTCTGCGGGCAGGGGCGGTTCGCTGATATAGAGGAGCGCGTGAATCTGGGCGATGGAGCGGTTGACCCCCCACTGCTGGCCCATGTCGCCCCAATGAAGAATGAAATCTCGTACGGCGGCCGGCATGGCGCCGATCCTGTCAGTCGTTTCTGTCATGACAGAAACTTAGGAAAATCATGCTCGATTTGCAAGATTGCGTCCCACAACTCGCGATTCGTCCGCCGTCAGGCAACGCATCGTGGGAAGCCTGTGGCTTTGTCGTGACAAAAGCGCACATCTCAATTATAACATCCATTAATTGAAGTCCGACGGCGGGCCGCTTCTTCCGGATGCTTCACCGGGTGCCCGCCAGACAACGGAGGAGCCGTGCCACTCTCGAACGACAAGCCGGAACAGGACGCGTCTCGCGCGTCCCCGGAGTCGATTCTGGGTGGCGACCTCCGGGCTCATGCCGCGCAGCGCAAGGCGGCGAAATCTGTCGAGGCCGAGCGGGCTCCGCCCGCCAAGAAACGTGCTGCACCTCAGACCGCCAAGTCCCTGTCGGCGTCCAAGCGCGATGCGATCTGGCTGACGGCGATCGCGACAGACCGGGACGCGAAGGCGCTCTCTGCCCTGTTCGACGTCTACACCCCCAAGCTCAAGGGCTGGCTCATGGCGCGAGGCGCGGGCGGGTCCACGGCGGAAGACGTGGTTCAGGACGTGATGCTGAAGGTCTGGACCGGCGCGCACATGTTCGATCCCACCAAGGCCTCCTTCGCGACCTGGGTCTACCGCATGACGCGCAACCGCTGGATCGATCACCAGCGCAAGCATGGCCGCATGGATGTGCGCGATCCCGACACGATGCGCACCATCGCCGACGACGAAGTGCCGTCCGCCGAAGCCGGCTACATGGAGCAGCAGGACAGCCACTGGCTCAATGCGGAGATCGACAAGCTGACCCCGTCGCAACAGGTTGCGATCCGCATGGCCTACATGCAGTTCAAGACCCACAAGCAGATCAGCGAGGAGACCGGCCTTCCACTCGGCACGGTCAAGACCCGGATCCGCTCCGCCATGCAGGCGCTGAAGGCGAACATGGCTGACCGCGACGCGGACTAGGGCATTAAAAAAGCCGGACCGCAGAAGCGACCCGGCTTTTTTCGTTTCACATCCGGTGGCCCGGTTGGCGGATCACTCTTCCGCTTTCGCCGGATCGTACCGCTCGAACCACCCCATGATGTTGTCCACCTTGGCGTTCAACCGGCTCGGCCGGCTGGCGATGGAATGGCTGGAGCCCGGAATGCGGATGAGGGCCGTGTCGACGCCGTTCATCTTCAGGCCCGTATAGAATTGCTCGGCTTCCCAGGTCGGTGTGCGCCAGTCCTCCTCGCCGACCATCATCAGCGTGGGCGTCGTGACCTGATCGACCATCATGATGGGCGAGAAGTCGAGATAGGCGGCCGGATCCTCCCACGGGTCGGCGCGGATCCAGTGACGGCGCACGAACTGTCCGATGTCGGCCGCAAGCGCCATAGTCATCCAGTTAATGACGGGCTTGATCGAGGCAGCGGCCGCGAAGCGGTCCGTCTGGGTGACAGTCCAGGCCGTGAGGATGCCCCCGCCGGAGCCGCCCGTGACGAAGAGCCGGTCCGGATCGACATAGTTCTTCGCCACCAGTGCATCGACCACGTCCATCAGGTCCTGATAGTCCTCGCCCGGATAGGCCCGGTCGATCTCCTGGGCGAAGCCTTCCCCATAGCCCGTGGAACCGCGCGGATTGACATAGACGGTGACGTAGCCTTCGGCCGCGAAACGCTGGATTTCGCTGGCGAAGAAGGGGCCGTACATGGTGTTCGGGCCGCCGTGGATTTCCAGGATCATCGGGAAGCTACCGTCCGCAGTGAAGTCCGGCGGCAGGGCGACCCAGCTTTCGATCTCGAGCCCGTCCAGCGAAGACGGCGTCTGAAACTCTTCCACTGGGGCCATGTCGAGATAGGGCAGGATGTCGTCATTAAGCGCCGTCAGGACGCGCGCCGTCCCGCCCGGCCGCTGCACGGCCACTTCGGCCGGACGGTCGGTGGACCCGGCCGTGTAGGCCAGCACGGGGTCGGACCCGCCGCCCACGCTGAAGCTGCCCGCCGCATAGGGCCGCCCGATGGAGGTGCCGCCCAGGCCCGTCGCCGCCGTGGCCGTGCGGCCCGTTCTGGCGTCAACGGAAAGGATGTCGATGAAGCCCGCATTCTCGATCTGAGCGAACAGGGTGCGCCCGTCCGGGCTCCACTTCACCGGGCCGATCCCCCGGTCGAGTTCGCCCGCGAGCGCGCGCTTGCCGCTGCCATCCGCATTCATCACGTAGAGGCGCGAGTCCTGATAGGCCATGACCTTGTCGTCATAGCCCCGATAGGCGATGCGCTGCCCATCCGGCGAGACGACCGGGCTGTTGTCCGGTCCGTCGCGGTCCGTGAGCGCGGTGACGGACAGGTCGGACAGCTCCACGGCGTAGATCTCGCTCTCGATCGGGTCCATCTCCCGGTCCTCGGCGACGTTGCCCACGACCAGCAACGTGTCGTCGTCCAGCCAGGCGGGGCTGCCCATGTCGGCTTCGCCCGAGGTGATCTGACGCGGCGATCCGCCATCGGCCGAGAGAGTGAAGACGTGCGTCGCGCCCTCGCGCAGATAGCCCGCGCCGTCGAACCGGAAGGTCATGTCGTCGAAGACCCGCACGGGTTCGGACCATTCCGCGCCCGCGGGTTTGGCGACCGGCGTGGCGAAGCTGGGCGTTTCGCCCGGCACGAAGGCCGTGAAGGCGACGGTCGATCCGTCCGGCGACCAGACGGCAGATGAGGGCGCTTCGAAGAACTGGCCGAGCGATACGTCCTCACCACTGTCGAGATAGCGCAGGCGCAGATCCGGCTTGCCGTCGGTCGACGTGCTGTAGAGCAGGCGCGTCCCGTCCGGGGAGAAGCGAGGGCTGCCCTTGGAGCCGCCCCCCACGATCAGCGGCCGGTGCGCGCCCGTCGCGAGGTCCAGCCGCCACAGATCGCCACGGTTCGAGTCCGTCTTGCGGTCCATGGAGCGGCGCACATAGACGACCGTCTTCCCGTCCGGCGAGACCTGCGGGTCGGACGCATATTCGATGTCGAACACGCGCTCCGCGGTGAAACGCGGCTTGGCGTCGTCGGACGCCGTCTGCGCATGGGCCGCTCCCGCGGACAGGAGGGCCAAGGGTAGAGCAAGGGCGCTGGCAGCGGCGAGGACGGCTTTCATGGGGATCTCCGGTTTGTCTGCTGACGGGCTAACACGCAGAAGAGGGCAGGGCCAATGAAACGGACGCGGGCGCGCGGATGCCGCCCTCACTCAGGTCTGCCCTCACTCAGGTCTGCCCTGGCTCAGGTCCGCCCCTCGCGCCGCTGTTCCAGCTCCGTTTCCAGCGTTTCCTTCAACAGGGCGCGCGCTTTCTCCGCGCGCTGGGCCAGCGCATCCATGTCTCCGCGCAGGTGGTAGGTTTCCTGGATGTTTTCATAGTCCAGCTCGAGAAAGCGCTGGGCCAGCATTTCGGCGTCTTCGTCGCTGTATCCCATGGCTTCCAGAACGGATTCGCCCAGAGCCAGCGCGCCACGCACCGTCTCGCGCTCCGCGAAGTAGACCTCTTCCGCCAGCAGATCGAACAGCTGCACCCGGCCGCGCGCCCGCACGATCAGCTTCGCCTCCGGGAAGTGCCGCTTGATCTGCTGCACCAGTTCCACATTGTCCGCGATGGCCACGACGATGATGCAGGCCCCGCCCGCGCCGGCCTGGCGCAGCAGGTCCATGTCGGTCGCGTCGCCGTAGAAGACGCGGTGGTGGAACTGCTTCAGGAACTCGATGTGGTCGCCATTATTGTCGATCAGCGTGGTGCGGATGCCTTGCGCTTCCAGAAGCCGTCCGATGATCTGCCCGATGCGGCCATAGCCGAGGATCAGCACGGGATGATGCTGGTCGAAGGGCGCTTCGCCCGTGGTGACGTCGCCTGCGTCCGACAGGCGCGGCAAGATGACCCTGTCGAAGACCAGCAGGATGAGCGGCGTCAGCGCCATGGACAGGGCGATCACGGCGGTCAGCACGCTGGCCGTTTCCGGGCGGATCGCGCCTTCGACCGTGGCGAAGGTGAAGATGACGAAGCCGAACTCCCCGGCCTGACACAGCAGGGCGGCGAAGAAGAGGCGCGAGCGCTTTTCCAGCCTGGCCGTCAGGCCGATGAGCAGCAGGATCACGAATTTCAGCGCCATAAGCCCGATGACCAGTCCGAGGATGAGCGCGGGCTGCGCGGCGATGAAGGCGAGGTCGATGGTCATGCCGACCGAGATGAAGAACAGGCCCAGCAGCAGCGCCTTGAACGGCTCGATGTCGCGCTCCAGCTGATGGCGGTACTCGCTATCCGCCAGGACCATGCCGCCGATGAAGGCCCCGAGCGCGGGCGAAAGGCCGAGCCAGTTCATCAGCAGGGCCGCGCCGACGACCAGCGCCAGCGCCACGGCAGTGAAGGTCTCGCGCACGTCGGACCGCGCGATGAGGCGGAAGAGCGGGGCGAGAATGAAGCGCCCGCCCAGGAACATGCCGACGAACACGCCCAGCGTGGTCAGGCCCAGCCAGACGCCGGTCGGTCCGTGCGGTTCGCTGCCATGGCCGTAGTCGGAGGTCACGCCCTCGAACGGGGTCATCGTCGCTAGAAGCGGCATGGCCGCGATCATGGCGATCACGATCACATCCTGGAAGAGCAGTACGGAGAAGCCGCTCTGGCCTTCCGGCTCCGCCATGAGGCGGCGGTTCTGCAGGATGCCGAGCGCGATGGCGGTGGAGGACAGGGACAGCGCCATGCCCACGGCCAGCGCCTCGCCCGATGACAGCCCGAAGGCGAACAGTCCTACACCAGCGATGGCGAGCAGGGTCAGTCCGACCTGCGAGCCACCCAACCCGAGAAGCTTGCCGCGCATCGCCCAGAGCTTGCGCGGCTCCAGCTCCAGCCCGATCAGGAAGAGCATCATGACCACGCCGAATTCCGCGAAGTGAAGGATGGTCATGGGGTCGCTGATGAGACCCAGCACGCTCGGCCCGATCAGCACGCCCGCGACGAGGTAGCCAATGACGGAGCCGAGTCCGGCCAGCTTGCTGATCGGCACCAGAAGGCAGGCCGCGCACAGGAAGATGAAGGCGGAAAAGAGAAGGGAGCCGTCCATGGGCCTAGCTTTCGAAGAAGGTGAGAATTTCGTTGCCGTGTTCGAGCAGTCGGTGGACGGGGCAGCGGTTCGCGATCTCCATCATCCGGTTCATTTGCTCCTCCTCCAGCTTGCCTTCGATGACCAAGGTTCTCGTGAACACGTTGACGGGATCGCCGCCCGCATCGTCCGGCCGTGTGCCATATTCGGTCCGCACGGCGATATGGTCCACGGGCCAGCCCTTCCGGCCCGAATACATGCGCAGCGTGATGGCCGTGCAGCTGCCAAGGGAGGCACAAAGATATTCGAAGGGGGAGGGGCCAAGATCCGCACTGCCGAAATCCAGCGGTTCGTCCGCGTAGAGATGGTGACGCCCATTGCGCACATCCAGCGTGTATTTGCCGCCAGGACGTTCGGACACGGTGACAGGGCTGGCCATGGGCAGGATCCTCTTCGGCGAAGTCTCTCCCAACCGATAGACAGCGGACTCCCGCATGGGAAGACAAACCCGGGTCGTTCGGAGCCCTGCGTCGATCACGCTCATAGAGCGCCTCACATCATGGCTGAGAGACCTCCCAGCGTGGCCGTTTCGGCGCGCAGGGCTCTGCGCACCTTTGCCTCGTCTTGGTCGTCGCCCCAGATTTCGGCCCGGTACAGCTCGTCGAGGCGTGACAGGTCGAACGCGTCGCCCGGATCGATCGCGCCCTCCATTACGGCCATGGCCAGAACGGCGGACCCGTAGACCGCGACCAGATGCACGAACAGCACCAGCGCGAAATCCGGCAGGCCGGCCGCGTAGGCCGCTACCGCATCAAGGCTCTCTTCCGGCTGTTCCACGGCCAGCAGCGAGTCGGTGGTCGAGAGCCTGATCCCGCGCCCGGCCGCCCAGTCCAGCCACGGGTCCCAGGCGGCGGACTGGCGCGCCACGAATTCCGCCGGGTCGGGCGCGCGGTAGGACAGCAGGTCCGTGCCCG
>JBARXH010000016.1:0-4986 GCA_049647245.1 Litorimonas sp. | reverse complement strand
GCCCGCCCCGGACCTCCCGGGTCCGTCCACCCCGCCACGGTCATGCAACCGCCTCGTGACGTGGAGTGGATGGGGGGGAGCATAGTGCAAGGGGAGTGGGGTGCGGATTGGTTTGGGTGGTTTTCCGCCAAGGGGTTGAGAACGCTGGCGTCCTTAAGTGTGTTCGCGAGGATGAATTATGTATGCCCATCCCAACGGTGCGGCGCGAGCCGCTGGGTCTTCTCCCCGCGGCGCGGGGGGAAGTGGGTCGGGCATCGCTTGCGATAACCGGGTCGATGGGGGAAATGTGTCTGACGTGGATGACGGCAGCGTGTCGGAGCTACGTCTTTGCAGACTGCCAACGGTCCCGCCTTGGATGACCTCAAGGCACGCACTCTGGCCACACGCCTACTGCCGATAGATGCCCCCCATCGACCTCGCTGCGCTCGGCCACTTCCCTCCGCGCCGCGGGGGGGGGGAAGACAGTACAGCAAGACGCAGAGTAGCGGCTACGACCCGCTCGGGCTACCGCCGAGAGTTCCCCTTCGCGCCCTTTCAGGACGCGCGCGCTCCGCGCAGGTTTGCGACGGACCGCGTTGCGGTCCTTAGACCCCTACCGGGGACGCAAACCTAATGGGGCCAGCCTCTAGAGACCCCCTGCCTCGATATAGGCATCCACACGCCGTTCCAGCACATCGAGCGGGACGGGGCCGCTGGCGAGGAAGACTTCGTGGAATTCTCGGATGTCGAAGTCCTCGCCCAGGGCCTCGCGTGCCTTTTCGCGCAGCTCCAGGATCTTGATCTTGCCAATCATGTAGGCTGTCGCCTGGCCCGGCATGACGATGTAGCGTTCGATGGCCTTGACGATGTCGCCTTCGGGGTTGGGCGTGTTGTCCTTCAGGTAGTCGATGGCCTCTTCGCGGGTCCAGCGCTTGTGGTGCAGGCCCGTGTCCACGACGAGACGGCAGGCCCGCCACAGCTCCATGGCCAGTCGGCCGAAGTCCGAATAGGGATCCTCGTAGAAGCCCATTTCCTTGGGCTGGTACTCCGAATAGAGGCCCCATCCTTCGCTGTAGGCCGTGTAGCGGCCGAACTTGCGGAACTCCGGAATGCCTTCCAGTTCCTGCGCGATGGCCAGCTGCATGTGGTGGCCCGGAATGCCCTCGTGATAGGCCAGCGCTTCCATCTGGTAGATGGGCATCGACCCCATATCGTAGAGGTTGGCGTAGTAGTAGCCGGGCCGTGACCCGTCGGCGGCCGGACGTGAGTAGAAAGCCTTGCCCGCACTCTGTTCGCGGAAGGCCTCCACGGCGCGGACTTCCATGTCAGCCTTGGGCTTGCGCAGGAAGACCTCGTCAAGGCGCGCCTTGTAGGTGTCGATGATGGCCGTGGCTTCGGCCAGATAGCGCGCTTTGCCTTCGTCCGTCGTCGGATAGTAGAACTGCTCGTCCGTGCGCATGAATTCGAAGAAGTCCTGGAGGTCGCCTTCGAACCGGACGTCTTCCATGATGGCGCGCATTTCGGCGTGGATGCGGTCCACCTCGCGCAGACAGATATCGTGGATCTCGTCCGCCGTCAGGTCCGTGGTCGTCATCTCGCGCAGGCGGAACGTGTAAAAGTCTTCGCCGTCGGGCAGCTTCCAGACGCCGTCATCCGTGCCGGCTCCGGCCTGCTGGCGCAGCAGCTCGGCTTCAAGGCGCGCATAGGCCGGGGCGACCGCGTCGCGCATGGCTTGCATCGCCTCTTCGGTCAGGGCCTCGCGCGTGTTCGCCGGAAGGTCCGCGTCCGCCATCTTGGTACGGAAGGCGTTCAGGACCACATTCTCCATGCCGCTATCGTCATAGGGCGCGCCCGACGTGATGTTGCCAATGTCCCGCAGCAGGTGGCCGTAGACGAAAGCGGGCGGGCTGATACCCATGTCGAAGCTGGCGGCGGACCGCTCGATCACCGGGTCCAGCTTGCCGGGAATGCCGCGCAGGCGCTCCACGAAGGCCCTGGCGTCGTCTTCATTGTCGATGCGGTGCTGGTTCAGCAGGAATGTCGGGATGTCGGAATGTGTGCCGAACATCTGGTTGAACGGATAGCCGTGCATCCGCCACTGCGCGCGCTCGATCCGACGCTCTTCGGTCTGGCGGTAGAGTTCCAGCGAAAGCCGGGCGTCGTCCTCCAGCGCGTCCACATTCACCGTCTCGAGAAACCGCAGATCGTCGCGGGCGCGCTCGATCCGCGCGTCGTAGGCTTCGGGCGACTCGTCGTCCCATTCGCTCATCCGGTCCTTGCGGCCCAGCCGCGCCAGATATTCGGGGCTCTCCATGACTTCTTCTTCGAAGCGTGTGGCGAACCAGGCGTTGAGGCGTTCCGTTTCGCTTTGCGCGGTGTCGGCCGCGGCGGCGACAGGTGCATCCGTGACCGGTGTCGTCTGCGGAGCCTCCGCGGGGCTGCAAGCTCCCAGCAGCATCAGGGTGAGGGCGAGGGGGCGGAGATAGGTCATGCGTCGTCCTTGTTGGCCGCGATATAGCGGTCGATATTGTCTTCCAGAATGTCGAGCGGGACGGACCCGCTGGTCAGCACCGCGTCGTGGAATTCGCGGATGTCGAAGGCGTCGCCCAGCTCGGCCTCGGCCTTCTTGCGTAGCTCCACCACTTTCAGCTTGCCGATCAGGTAGGCCGTGGCCTGTCCCGGCCAGACGATGTAGCGGTCGATTTCCGCCCGCACGTCGCCTTCGGGATTGGAGATGTTCTCCAGATAGTATTGCACGGCCTCTTCGCGGGTCCATTGCTTGGCGTGGATGCCCGTGTCGACCACGAGGCGTGCGGCGCGGAAGATCTCCATGCCGAGCTGTCCGAACTCGCTGTAGGGATCGGTGTAGAGGCCGAGTTCCTTCGGCACTTCCTCCGCATAGAGCGCCCAGCCTTCGATGAAGGCGGTGTGGCCGCCCAGCGTGCGGAACTTGGGCAGGCCCTGCAGCTCCTGCGCGATGGCGATCTGCATGTGATGGCCAGGAATGCCCTCGTGATAGGCCAGGGCCTGTTGCAAAAAGGTCGGCTGGTCCGCCATGTCCTTCAGGTTGATGTAGTAGGTGCCGGGACGCGACCCATCCAGGGCGGGCGCGTCGTAGAAGGCACCGAAGGCCGTGGCCTCCCGGAACGGCTCGACGCGCTTCACGATCATGTCGGCTTTGGGCTTGGTCAGGAAAAGCCCGTCGGACTGGGCCTTCATCTCATCGATGATGGCCGTCGCATCCGCGATATAGGCCGCGCGTCCGTTCGCATCATTGCTGTAGGTGAATTGAGGGTCCGTGCGCAGGAATGCGAAGAAGTCCTGCAGACTGCCTTCGAACTCCACCTGGGCCATGATCTCGCGCATCCGGTCCTGGATGCGGGCGACTTCGCTCAGCCCGATCTCGTGGATCTCGTCGGCGCTCAGGTCGGTCGTCGTGTAGTGCTTAAGCCGGGTCGCGTAATAGCTTTCCGCGTCCGGCAGCTTCCACGCGCCGTCATCATCGGTCGTCTGCGCGGCATGTTCTTCAAACATGGTCAGCAGGGACTCGTAGGCGGGCTGGACAGAGCTAAGCAGCGCGGCTTCCGCATCGGACACCAGCTGCGCCTTCAGCGCATCGCCCAGATCCGTCTGGTCGAGTTTGCCTTTGAAGTCCGCGAGCAGCGGGCTGTCCCCGCCATCCGTGAAGGGGGCGCCCGTGATGAGGTTGCGGGACGGCCCGGCGATCTTGTCATAGACGAACCGCGGCAGGAGCACGCCGCGACCGGCCTGCGCGCGAGCGCGGGCTTCGGCCTGCCCCAGATAGTCGTCGAACGCCTCCAGCCGGGACACATAGGCCCGCGCATCCGCTTCGGACGCAATCGAATGGAAGTTGATCATGAAGCTCGGCAGGCCCGAATGCGGCCCGCTCATGTGCTGGAAGACATAATCGTTGCCGGATACGGCATAGGTGGCGAGCCAGTCTTCCTGCTGCACCTCGAAGAGTGTGTAGGAAAGGCGCGTTTCAGGATCCAGCCGGTCCACGTCGAAGTCCCGGCGCATCTCGTCCAGCCAGCTCCGGCGCAGGGCGGCCTCCTCGTCGCGCGCGGTCTGGCTGATGTCGTCGAGCCGGTCCTGCGCGTCGCGCTGGCCGCGATAGGTCTGGTCCATGGGCGAGCGGGCGAGCTCTTCCTCGTAGCGGGCCTCGAACCAGGCGTTGAGCCGCTCGGACTCCTGCTGGACGATGGTGGCGCGGTCCGTGTCCGGGACGGCGTCGGCCGGGCGGCATCCCGGCAGCACCGCACCGCAGATCATCAGGCTGGCCAGAACGGCCGTGGTCGTGTGTTTCATGAGTGTGGAATGGTCCCCGGCTGCAGTCTCGACGCAAAGAATGCGTGGTCCTAGCGTCCGAAAGTCTCGCGGCAATGTCAAATCAACGCTATGCGAATCGCATGACCGACCGCTTCGACGTCCCGTCCGCATCTTCGGCCCGCAATCCCTCCGGCCAGGCAGGCGGATGGCTGGGCATGGCGCTGCTGCTCGTTCTCGTCGCTGTCGCCAGCGTCTGGGCGGCCCTGGCGTGGAGTTCGCTGCAGCCCGCCCTGCAGGTGCTGGTCGGCGGCGTCATCGCCCTGTCCGTGCTGCTCGCCTGCGGCCTGCTGATCGTGATGCGGGCCGGGGGGCAGAGCGACCGTCGCGCCGCACGGCGCGACTCGCTCTACACCGAAGCCTTCTTCCGATCGGCCCGGCCGCAGCTCGTGACGCGCGACGGCAAGCCCGCCCACGCCAACCGGGCCTATCTCGACATTGCGGCCACGCTCCAGACGGACGGTCTGGAAGGGGCCATCCCGGCGGTGGACCGCGTCTTCTCCGCGACGGGAAAGGACGGCTCGGCGGCCATCTTCCGCCTGCACCATCTCGGCGCGGCGGATGTCCGGGCGGAAGAGGAGATCAATCTCGTCCTGCCGAGCGGGAAGCTTTCGCGCTTCCGCATCACCGTGATCCGGCTCGATCCGGACACGGATGTGC
>JBARXH010000015.1:0-10415 GCA_049647245.1 Litorimonas sp. | reverse complement strand
CGCCAGCGCGGAAACCGTGTCGTGCTGGAACAGCCCAATCTGCGCTACCGGGCGGCCGCCGACAATCCGCTGGAAGCGCGCGCCGTGGCGGAAAGCTTCGCGCCCTCCTTTCTCGCCAGTTTCGATCTTCTCGAGGGCAACACCATCGAGCTGACCGACTTCCTGCGCTCCGATATTCTGGGGCTGCAGCAATATCTCAAGGATGCCGGGCAGGGGAGTTTCACGGTCCAGGACGACCGCACCCTGATCGATCCGGACAATGTCTTCAGCTTTCCCGACAATGCGGAGTTCGACGTCTTCTTCACGCTGGAAACCAGTGACCCCGGCCGGGAGGTCGAAACCACCGCCGCCAATGGCCGCACGGCCACGCTGGTGCAGCACCACAGCTTCGTGCGCCTGCCGGATGCGGGCTACGAGCCGCTGCCGAGCGACCCGCGCGCCGCCGCGATCGAGCAGGTCCACTATGATTACAGCGCGCCGCTCTCGGCCCCCATCGAGACACGCTTCGCCCGTCGCTACCGCCTGCAGAAGGACTCGGACGGCAACACCATCAAACCCATCACCGTCTACATCGACAGCGGCGCGCCGGAGCCGATCCGCTCCGCGCTGGTCGAAGGCGCGCAGTGGTGGGGCGAGGCGTTCGCGGCTGCCGGTTTCCCCGACGGCTACCGCGTGGAAATCCTGCCCGAGGACGTTCACCCGCTCGATGTGCGCTACACGGTCGTGCAGTGGGTACACCGCCAGACACGCGGCTGGTCCTATGGCGGCGGCGTGTCGGACCCCCGGACGGGCGAAATGCTGAAGGGTCACGTCAATCTGGGGTCCTTGCGCGTGCGCCAGGACCGGATGATCTTCGAAGGCCTGCTCGGCGCGGACAAGACCGGCACGGGCGAGGCGGACGATCCGGTCCAGCTCGCCCTGATGCGCATCCGCCAGCTCTCAGCCCACGAGGTCGGCCACGCGCTCGGCTTCATGCACAATTTCGCGGGCAGCTCCGACAACAAGGCGTCCGTCATGGACTATCCGGCCATGGACGTCCGGCTGGTGGACGGCGAGCTCGACCTGTCCAACGTCTACGGCGTGGGCATCGGCGACTGGGACATCGTCACCACCCAGTGGCTCTACGGGGACTACGAGACGCGCGCCGCACGCAATGCCGTCCTCGAAGCCGCCTATGCGCGCGGCCTGTCCTACGTGGCCGACAGCGACGGGCGCGGGCCGGGCACGGGCCATCCGGACGGCAGCGTCTGGGACAATGGGTCGGACGCGGTCGCCACCCTGCGCGACGTCATGGCGGTCCGCGCGGTCGCGCTTGAGCGTTTCGGAACGAACGCCCTGCCCACCCTATCCGGGGAGGGCGGCTGGAACCAGGCGGACCTCAATGCCGCGCTGGTGCCGATCTATCTCTACCATCGCTACCAGACGGCGGCGGCCGCCAAGTCCATCGGCGGGATGCGCTTCGACTACGGTCCAAAGGGCGAAGCGATGGAGGCCGAAATCGTCGCCCCGGCGGTGCAGCGCGACGCCCTGCGGGCCGTGCTGGCCACGCTCGACCCCGAGGCGCTGGACCTGCCGGACAGCGTGCTGGCCCGGCTGACCCCGCGCCTCGGCTCGTTTTCCTTCGCCGATCAGGACCGGGAGCTGTTCCGCAAGACGGCCTATCCGGCCTTCGACGTCACCGCCGCCGCCGACACGGCCGCCGATCTCACCTTCTCCGTGCTCCTTCATCCGCAGCGCCTGGCGCGCCTCGCGGAGTTTCATCGCCGCGACCCGGCCAATCCAGGGCTGGACGAAGTGATGGCGACGATCCGCGAAACCGTCCTCGCCCCGTCGCTCGACGGCCGCACCGGGGAGATCGCCTTCGCCGTGCGCGCACGGCTCGCCGCGCACCTGTTCGCCCTGCTCGAAAGCGATGCGTCCGCGACCGTGAAGGCGTCCGCCAACGAGACGATCGACCGGCTGGCCCGGGCCGCTTCGCAGTCCGACGACCCGCGCAACGAATGGCTGGCCTCGCAGCTCTATGCCGCCCGGTCGGGCCGGGGCGTGTTCCAGATCCAGGTCTCTGACGCCCCGACCCTGCCGCCCGGCAGCCCGATCGGCCAGTAATGCCGACCTACCGGGGCGGCTGCCATTGTGGCGCGGTGACGTTCGAATTCGACGCCCCCGACGCGGTGGACGTGACCGACTGCAACTGCTCGCTCTGCGCCATGACGGGCTACGAACACGTCTTCGTGGATGACGGGGACCTTCGCTTCCTGAGTGGACGGGACGCACTCGTCTCCTACCGGTTCGGCACGATGACGGCCGAACACCTGTTCTGCCGGACCTGCGGCATCAAACCCCTCTACCGCCCCCGCAGCCATCCCGGCGCTTGGAGCGTGAACGCCCGCTGCGTGCACGGCCTCACGGTAGCGCGGCGCGTGCCGTTCGACGGCCAGAATTGGGAGGCGAGTATTGAAGGGTTGCACTCCAATCTGGCCCCTTAGGTTTGCGTCCCCGGTTGCGGGCGCGAGAGCGGTCGCCGCAGGCGGATTTTCGCCAGCGGCGAAAATAGCGAAGCGCCGCGAGCCTTAGCGAGCAGACTGCCGCGAAGCGGCAGAACAACGCCAACGCGGTCCGTCTCAGACTTCGCCGAAGGGGCCGGATGGGGGTGCTATCGGCGATAGGCGAATGGCCAGTGTGCGTGCCTCGGGGTCATCCATAGGCGGGACCGTTGGCGGTCTGAAAGGACGCTGCTTCGCACACAACCGTCATCCACGTCGGATACATTCCCCCCATCGACCTCGCTGCGCTCGGCCACTTCCCCCCGCGCCGCGGGGAGAAGACACTTGGGCTCGCGACGCAGCGTCTATGCTAGCCTCCCCATATCCATCCGCGCTCCGCCTCCCTGCGGCTATCCTCTCCCTCGTTCCCCGTCGGCACGGGAAGGTGCATGGCTTTTGTGTGCGGGGGACGTCTGGCGGAGCAGGGCCTCGATGCCCGGCAGGACGTGAGCGCATGCCTAAGCCTCGCCGCTCAGGTCGGCTCGACCGGCCTGTCCATCTCCCGACTCACCCGCTCAGCCCAGCCCATCGTGACACCGCAGACCTCTGCCGCCGGTCAGATCCGTCGGTTCACATGTCCCATCTTGCGGCCCGGGCGGATTTCGTCCTTGCCGTAGAGGTGCAGGCGGTTGGCGGGGTCGGATGCCAGCGTCCGCCAGTCGGAGACGTCTTCGCCGATCAGATTGGTCATGCGGACGGGCCAGGCGGGGGCGGGGTTGCCCAGTGGCCATCCGGCGACGGCGCGGATGTGCTGCTCGAACTGATCGGTGCAGCCTCCGTCCTGGGTCCAGTGGCCGCTATTGTGGACGCGCGGGGCGATCTCGTTGACGATCCAGCCGTCTGGCGTGTCGAACAGCTCCACGCCGATCACGCCGACATAGTCCAGCGCCTCCACGATGGTGGCGGCGATCCGGCCGGGCGTCGCGTCGTCGCCCCCATGGACGGACGGGGTCGCGGGCGCGGTGGAGGTGTGCAGGATGTGGTCGCGGTGGACATTCTCGGTCAGCGGATAGGCGGCGATCGCGCCGTCTCGGCCACGCGCGCAGACCACGCTGGCTTCGCGCGAGAAGCGGACGAAGCCTTCCACGATCAGCTCGTAGCTGCCCAGCGCGTCCCAGATCTCGGCAAGATCGTCTTCCGTGCGGGCCACGGCCTGGCCCTTGCCGTCGTAGCCGCCCCGCCGGGTCTTCACCACGCAGGGCAGGCCGACATAGCGCACGGCGCGCTGCAGCGCGTGGAAGGACCCGGACGCGGCCTGGAACGGCGCGACGGACACGCCGGGCAGGTCGGAGAGGAACTCCTTCTCCAGCAGGCGGTCCTGCGCGGTCTGCAGGGCGCGGACTCCCGGCGCGACCGGAGTATGCACGCCGGCGGTCTCCACGGCGTCGACGGGGATGGACTCCCACTCATAGGTGATCGCGTCGCAAGCCGCGCCGAACCGGGCGAGCGCGTCCATGTCGTCATAGGCGGCGCGCGTGTGGGCGTGGGAGACCTGCCCCGCCGGGTCTTCCGCGCAGGGTCCGAACGTATGGGTGCGAAGGCCCAGTCGCGCGGCCGCCAAAGCGAGCATCCGGCCGAGCTGGCCGCCACCGAGAATGCCGATGGTGGCGCCCGGAGGAAGGGGAGCAGAAAGCGGGGTCTGATGCAGGGTCTGGGCCACGGAAGGGGCTCAGCCGCGCGGGTCGGTGGTCACGGACTCGGTCTGTGCCGCGCGCCAGGCGTCCAGCCGCTGGGCCAGCGCATCGTCCGTGGTGGCGAGGATCGCGGCGGCGAGCAAGCCTGCATTCTTGGCGCCCGCCTTGCCGATCGCCAGCGTGCCGACGGGCACGCCGCCGGGCATCTGGGCGATGGAGAGCAGGCTGTCCATGCCGGACAGGGCCTTGCTTTCGACCGGCACGCCCAGCACGGGCAGGCGGGTCATGGCCGCGCACATGCCGGGCAGGTGGGCGGCTCCGCCCGCACCGGCGATGACGACGCGCACGCCGCGCGCGACGGCCGTGGTGGAAAATTCGTAGAGCCGGTCCGGCGTGCGGTGCGCGGACACGACGTGTGTTTCGTAGGCGACGCCCAGCGCGTCCAGCACGTCGGCGGCGTGCTCCATGGTCGGCCAGTCCGAGGTGGAGCCCATGATGATGGAAACGGGCGGGGCTTCGGCCGGGAAGGCCGGTGTGGGAGACTGTGCCATGCGGGGTGGTGTCCGTTGCTGCGCCCTAGCGAGAAGCCCCTCACCATAGCGATGGTCCGGGACGGGTCAATCGCCACGACGTGGGCCGGGCGGCGTCGGCCTTAGCCGGACATTAACCCGATGCGGGGCAGAAGCGCTGCCAACGAACAGGGAGGTCGGGCTGTCCGGCGCCCGGAAACCAACGCTTCGAGGCCCCGTACGCTCCTTGGCCGAACCCACCCGCATAAGCACGCTGCTCCAGACTGCGGCCGAGCCGCTGCGCTCGCAACTGGGCGTGACGCCGGACCAGCTGGCGGCCCGCAACGAAGAGCTGACGGAGGAGGTGACGCGCCTGCGCCTGCGCGTGCTGGAGCTCGAAGCGCAGGCGGACATGGACCCGCTGCTGCCGATCCACAACCGCCGCGCCTTCGTGCGCGAGGTCGGGCGCGCCCAGTCGGTGATGGACCGCTACGGCCTGCCGTCCTCCATCATCTTCCTCGACCTGGACGGCTTCAAGCAGGTGAACGACCGCTATGGCCACGGCATCGGCGACAAGATCCTGGAGAACGTCTCGGAATGCCTCGTGTCGGGCGTGCGCCATTGCGACATGGTGGCCCGGCTGGGCGGGGACGAATTCGGCGTGCTGCTGTTCAAGACCGGGCTGGATGTCGCCAAGGCCAAGGCGGGCGCGCTGGCGTGCCGCTTGGGCGGTCTGGCGCTGACGCATCCGGACGGGACGATCCGGGTCGGTGCCAGCTGGGGCGCGGCGTCCTGCGATCCGGGGCAGAGCCCGGAAAAGGTCCTGGAGCGCGCGGACCGCGCCATGTATCTGGACAAGCGCTCCGGCGCTTGAACGGCTCGCCTTCGCGGCAACGGGTCTTCGCAGTAACGGGTCTAGGCGATGATGTCTGGCGTGACCTGGTTTTCGAGGTAGGCGATCTGATCCTTCATGGAGAGCTTGATCTTCTTCATGCGCCGGACCTTCAGCATGTCCGCCACGCCCGTCTCCAGCAGCGCCCCGATCTCCTGGTCGATGCGGCGGTGCTCCTCGCGCAGGCGTTCCAGCAGGGCCAGCATCTCGGCTTCGGACGGCTCGCCGCTGTCCTCGACCAGGCTTCCGTCCATATCTTGACCATCGTTCATGGACGCTTCCTAGCGGCGCGCGGGTCGATGTGCTAGAATGCATTTCCCGACATACAAGGAGGTCTTCATGGCGCTATCGGCTCATCTGGAACAACTTCAAAACCGCCACGGCGACATTGAAAGCCAGATCGAACGCGAAATGCGAAGTCCCGCGCCGGACCATGTGAAGATATCGCAGCTCAAGCGCCAGAAGCTGCAGATCAAGGACACCATCACCCAGATGGGACCCGAAGCCCGGGCCTGACCTGAAAAACCCCTATCCGATCCTGAAACGCCGCGCCTGCGAGGCGTAGCCGTGCCAGTCGCGGTTGCGCCGCCGCCGGGGCTGGCGGATGGCCGGTTTCTTGCCGCGCGGCTTCTTGCCCCGCATCTTCAGGGACGCATCGTTGAGCGCCCAGAGGTCGGCCCGGCCCGCCAGCACGTCTTCGCCCAGGTCGATGGCGGTCTGGAGCACGGGCAGGGGCGTATTGCGCCAAGCGGGCGGCTCTATCGCCTTGCGCCACATCATGCCCACCGCATTGTCCAGCAGGATGCGCGCGAAACAATGGTCCAGATAGACCGGCCAGTCCTTGCGCCGCCGCGCGGCGCGGGGAAGCCGGTCCTGCACGAGCGTGCGCCAACGGTCGCGCAGCTCGGCCTCTTCCTCGTCGGTCTCGTCGAACATGAAATGGATCACCGCGCTCTCCCCGCTCGAGGCGCGAGCCGGGTCTCCCATCCCTACGCGCCGCCGCACTCTTCGTTTCCTGTGTGCGTCTGAGTCAGGGACCGCCTGGTTTGGCAAGCCTGAGGGACAGTGTGGGGACAGCACGGCAACAAATGAGGGCATCGCCCCGGACCGAATGTGACAGTTTGCAAGACACAACTGTCACATAGCTGTCACTTTTCTGTTGACAATCATATGACGCTTCTGTCATATAACAGTCACACAAGTGCCACGCGACCCGATGCCGATAGGGCGCGTCCGGCGGCCAACGACAAGATTCGGCACAGACTATTGGAGCTGCCTCATGAAAACCCTCATCCTTTCGGCGACCGTCATGCTCGCCACGGCCACTGCCGCCCATGCCAACGAGGTCTTTGCCGACCCGCTGATCGCGGACGGTCTGGCATCCGTGCCGGCCGGCCTGCAACAGACGCTGGAAGACTGCCTGTCCGAGGACAGCTCTTCTCGCGCCATCCGGGCCTGCACCAAGACGCTCCGCGCCGCGCCGCCCAACGACGATCTCCGGGCCAACCTCTACACGCGCCGGGCGCTTCACAAGATGGCCCTGGGCCGCTTCGACGAGGCCGCGACCGATTTTGACCGCGCCGGCGCTGTATCGGGCGCAGAAGACATGGCCGCGCTCGGCCAAGGCTTTGCCGCCATGATGGACCGCGACCTGGCTTCCGCCAAATCCGTCTTCGAGGCGAAACCCGGCACCCCGCTGGCCGCCTACGGCCTGGGCCTGACCCATCAGATGGCCGGAAACGACGCCGAAGCCCGCAAGGCCTATGAACGCGCGCTCGAACTGCGCCCCGGATGGGTGGCCGTGACCGATCGCATGGACGCGCTCGACGCCCAGTAGACACCGAGTAGACACCGAGTAACCACCCGGCGGCGCCTCACGCGTCGCTCCCGATACGAAGCCGAAAAGGCCCGCCGGACCCCCGGTGGGCCTTCTTCATTTGGAATCAGAGGCTTGCGTAAGTCATCCACAGCGATGTCACCGAACCTTCGCAAGCCTTTCGCCGAACTGACACGGGATTATTGCCTTCGCGTCACATTGGAGTGGTGTTGGGCGCCTCACACGGTGGGGGCGGACGATGTCGATTCCTCACCTGCGAAACACTGTTCGACATTCGACCTCGTGAGGCATTCCATGTTCAACTCGTCCTTGAAGCTGTCCCTGCTCGCCACTGTGGCCGGGCTTACCCTTGTTGCCTGCGGCGGTGGGACGACCTCTTCGCCCGGCGATGCCGGTCCCGTGACCATCAACCCGCCTTCCACGCCGACGACCCCGACGCCGGGCAACCAGACGATCAACCTCGTCGGCGCCAATGGCTGCGGCACGGGCACAACGCAGGAAACCGTCACCACGGGCCCGACGGGCAGCGAAGTCGACGTCACGGCCTGCACGATCACGGGCACGCTGACTGAGAACCTGACGCTCGACGCCTCCAACGGCTACGCACTCGAAGGCGCGGTCTTCATCGGCGAAGATGGCGGCCAGTCCGCCACGCTCACCATTCCGGCCGGAACGACCGTGTTCGGCAAGGCCGGCGAAGACTATCTGGTCGTCTCGCGCGGCTCGCGCATCAATGTGCGCGGCACGGCGACCGAGCCGGTGATCATGACCTCCATCGAGGACGTGGCCGGCACGGTGGACCCGGTCAACGACCGCGGCCAGTGGGGCGGGTTGATCATCAACGGTTCCGCGCCCATCAACGACTGCATCGACGGCACGGCCGCGGGCGGCACATCCGCATGCGAGAAGTCGGGCGAAGGCTCTTCGGGCCTGTTCGGCGGCAACAACTCGGCCGACAATTCCGGCATCATCGAATATCTCCAGGTCAAATATGCCGGCAACCTGATCAACGACCAGGACGAGCTGAACGGTATCGCCTTCCAGGCGGTCGGCTCCGGCACGACCTGCAATCACATCCAGGTCCACAACAACGCCGATGACGGCGTGGAGTTCTTCGGCGGCAACGTGGTCTGCGACTATGTCGTGCTGACGGGCATCGGCGACGACAGCCTCGACTGGACCGACGGCTGGCAGGGCGGCGCGCAATACGTCATCGTGCAGCAGGGCCCCGGCGCGGGCGACCGCGGCATCGAAGGCGACAATCGCGGCTCCAACAACGCACTGACCCCGACGTCCGACCCGCTCATCTCCAACTTCACCTTCATCGGCGGCGACAGCGGCGACACGGGCATCGTGGTCCGCGCCGGCACGGAAGGCCGCATCATCAACGGCATCATCACCGGCTGGCAGGATGCGGGCGTGGACGTGGACGACCAGTCGACGCTCGACAATGTCGCCGACGGTTCGCTCTCCTTCGCCTCGCACTTCTTCGACAATGCAGACAATGTGGAGAGCGGCGACTCCGGCGAGACCTTCGATCTCGAAGCCGCCGTCGCGGGAAGCCCGAACATCGTTCTGGGCAACAGCTCGCTCAACGACACCTTCTTCCCCGGCGCGGCGGAAGCCGCCGTTCCCGCCACCGACCCGATGGCGGCCGGGTTCGACAGCGTCGATTACATCGGTGCCTTCTCCCCGACAGAGACGGAAGACAGCAACTGGGCGCAGGGCTGGACCTTCGGCCTGTTCGAAAGCCCGACCGAGTGCCCGTCCGGCACCTTCTCCACGGGCGACGTGGTCGGAGGCAAGCAGATCTGCTCGCTCTCCGGCACGGTCACCGAGAACATCCGTCTGAACAACAACTTCCTCTACCAGCTCGAAGGCGCGGTCTTCGTCGGCGAGGACCAGGGCGGCGACGCGGCCAACCCGATCGCGGACCGGACGTCCGCCATCCTGACGATCGATGCGGGCACCACCGTGTTCGGCGCAGCGGGCGAGGACTATCTCGTCATTTCCCGCGGCTCGCAGATCCGTTCCAACGGCACGCGCAGCGCGCCGGTCATCATGACCTCGCGCGACGAAGTGTTCGGCACGGTCAACGCGGCCACCGATCGCGGTCAGTGGGGCGGCCTGATCATCAACGGCCGGGGCGAAATCAACGACTGCATCGACGGCACAGCCACGGGCGGCACGGCCGGGTGCGAGAAGTCGGGCGAAGGCTCTTCGGGCCTGTTCGGCGGCAACGACAACACCGACAATAGCGGCAACCTGTTCTTCACCCGCGTCTCCTTTGCCGGCAACCTGATCAACGACCAAGACGAGCTGAACGGCATCGCCTTCCAGGCGGTCGGCTCCGGCACGCAGGTCGACTTCATCCAGGTCCACAACAATGTGGATGACGGCGTCGAGTTCTTCGGCGGCGCGGTGAACGCCAAGCACCTCGTGCTGACCGGCATCGGCGACGACAGCGTCGACTGGACGGACGGCTGGGTCGGCAAGCTGCAATATGTCATCGTCGACCAATCGGACGATGTCGGCGACCGCGGCATCGAGGGCGACAACCGCTCCTCCAACAACGACCTGACCCCGCGCTCCAACCCGACCATCTCCAACCTGACCTTCGTGGGCGGAACGGCCGGCGACACGGGCATCGTGGTCCGGGCTGGCACGGATGCCGAACTCTACAACGGCATCGTCACCGGCTTCCAGGATGCGGGCTTCGACATCGACAATGGCTCCACCGCGGCGCGCGCCACGGCGGGCGGGATCGAGCTGAACAGCTTCCTGATCGCGGGCAATGGCGGTGACATCGAATCCGACGATGCCACCGAAGATGCCGCCCAGACGGCGGTCATCAATGCCGGGTCCAACATCGTGATCGGCGGCGCGACCTCCATCTCCGACGAGGACTATGTGCCGGGCGCACCCGAAGCGGCCGTGACGGCGACCGACGTCAGCGCGGTCGACTCCTTCTTCGATGCCGTCGACTATATCGGCGCGGTC
>JBARXH010000014.1:0-6911 GCA_049647245.1 Litorimonas sp. | reverse complement strand
CGCTGGAAGACACGCAAAGCGGTTTTGCCGTCTTCGCCCGCGCCCGGGAGGAGCTGGACCTCCGCCGCGCCTCCGTCACGCAGTCGCGCGACGCCGCCGGGATTGCTCGCCTGCGCTACGAGGAAGGCGCGGACGATTTTCTGAGCGTCCTGGACGCGGAACGCCGGCTACTGGACGCCGAAAGCCAGGCCCTGGATGCCCGCCGCCGCCTCAGCCAGTCGGTGATCTCGGTCTACCGGGCCCTCGGCGCAGGCTGGCGCTAGACACGGACCCGTCGGGCGGCCCCTACGGTTCGGTCGGGATCTGCGTGGTGGACTTGATCTCTTCCATGGCGAAGTGGGCGCTCACCGTGTTCAGACCGTCCAGCTCGATCAGCCGCTTGTAGATGCGGTCATAGTCCGACACGTCGCGGACCACGACCTTCAGCATGTAGTCCAGCTCTCCCGCCATCCGGTAGAAGGACACGACTTCCGGTATCTTGCGGACCAGCGCGGAGAACCGCTCCAGCCAATCCAGATCGTGGCGCTTGGTGGTCAGGGTGACATAGACGGTCTGACCGAAACCGAGCGCCTTCGGGTCCACCAGCGCGACCCGCCCCCGGATCACTCCGCTCCGCTCCATGTCGCGGATGCGGTTCCAGACGGGCGAGCGCGACAGGCCGACCTGCTGGGAGATTTCGTCCACGGTCAGGGTCGCGTCCCGCTGCAGCAGTTCGAGGATCTTCCGGCTGTGCGTGTCCAGTTTGGCAGGCTCTGGCATGGTGTCTCCCGGACGTGGATGCGAAAACGGCAACGGGGCCTCGTACCGCAGGCGCGCCATACGCCCATCCCGATCCGAAGGCTCCCGGGCCGTCATTGAAGGACGGCATCCCGGAATCGCTTCGTTATCTCTTTAGCGTCACGAGAGGGATTTGCGATGAGGCTTTTCAAGGACCACCCCGAATCCGTTGGGGAAAGCTATTTCGAGCATCTGGGCTGCGCGTCCTACTTTGCGGGCCGGATGTTCGTGGCGTCGGTCTGCTGCCTCCTGCACGGGGTCTTCCCCTTCCTGTTCCAGTCTACCGGCAAGCGCACCATAGAGCATCTGCACCACCGCATGGTCACGCACCGACACAAGTCGCACCGCACCACGCAATGCACGACACAGGGCACGGTGCTGCTCGACCCCGCCGAGTAGGCTAGCCGGACCCATGGTGTACGAGCCGATCGATGCTTCCCGGGCCGCGGGCCGCCCGGTCCTCATCCCCTGGTCCCGGGACTCGGCCCCGCGCCTGCGCGCGCTCCTGCCCGGCATGTCCGTCGCCCTAGCCGTGACGCTGTGCGCATACGGCCTGTCTGCCCTGACTGGCGGACCGGTCATGCTCTGCGCCGTGGTGCTGGGGCTGGTGCTGAGCCCCGTCCTGCACGGACCCGCGACCGCCCCTGGCCTGCAGGTCTGCGCCAAGACAGTCCTCGGCATCGGTGTCGCGCTTCTGGGCGTGAAGATCGCCCTGGCCGACATGGCCGGGCTGGGATGGGAAACGGTGGCGCTGGTGCTGGCCTGCGTGTCCGGCACGATTCTGTCGGGGCTGGCGGTCGGACGGGCGCTCGGGCTGCGGTCGGACCAGGCCGTGCTGTCGTCCGGCGCCGTGGCGATCTGCGGGGCGTCGGCCGCCATGGCCCTGTGCGCGGCCGTGCCCCAGGACAAGGATGGAAAGACCGACGACCGGGAGCGGCATACGTTGCTCAGCGTCATGGGCGTGACCCTGCTCGGTACGGTTGCCATGATCGCCTATCCGGCCGTCGCCCATCTGCTGGACCTGTCCGACACGCAGGCCGGCCTCTTCATTGGCGCGACCATCCACAACGTCGCGCAGGTGGTGGGGGCAGGCTTCATGCTCTCGGATGCCACCGGCGAAACGGCGACCGTGGTGAAGCTGATGCGGGTTGCCTGCCTCGTGCCCGTGATCGCGCTCGTGACCTTGGCCTATCGGCGCAAGGAGGCGTCGCGGGACCCGGATTGCGGCGGCGCGCGCCCCGCGCTCGTGCCGGGATTTCTCGTCGGCTTCGTCGCGCTTGTTGCCATCAACAGCCTCGGCGTCATCCCGGCCGGTGTGAGCGCGGGCCTGTCCCAACTGTCGGGCCATGCCCTCGTGATCGCGATCGCCGCGCTGGGCCTCAAGACCTCCCCGCGGGACCTGATCGGCGTGGGCGGCCCGGCCTGCCTGATCCTGCTCGTCCAGACGGCGGCCCTGGCCCTGTTCGCACTCTTCGCAGTCATGCTGGTTCCGGCTTTCGCCTGAGAGGGTGCCCTCTGCACAAGGCGGGGTCGGCAGATCTCGTGACAGACGCCCGCTCGTCTCCTAACGTCGGCCCGAACCGCCGCCTTCGGAGACACACATGACTTTCATTCGGACCTGCTCGGGCCTTGCCCTGGCGTTCCTGCTGGGGGCGGCGGCCTGGGCCGCCGACGCTCCGTACGAGCCCGACCAGGGCGGCGCGGCGGTGGGCCAGACCCTGCCGGACCTGCTGTCCTTGCGCGAACAGGCTGCCGTCCGCGACGGCTGGCTGGAAACGCGGCTCGACACGATCGTGCCGGAGCTGATGCGCGAGCACGGGATCGACATGTGGATCCTGGTCGCGCGGGAATATCTCGAGGACCCGGTGGTCGCGACCATGCTCAACGCCACCAGCATGCGCGCGCGGCGGCGGACCATTCTTGTCTTCCATGACCGGGGAGGCGAAGAGGGCGTGGAGCGGCTGACCGTGAGCCGCTACGGCCTTGCCGGATTGTTCGACCCGGCCTGGGTGCCGGAAGAGGGTCTGGGCCAGTGGGACCGTCTGGCCGAGATCGTGGCCGAACGGGACCCACAGACCCTCGCGCTCAACACGTCGCCTCTGTCCGCCTTTGCCGACGGGCTGACCCAGTCGCAGCATGCCGGGTTGGTCGGCGCGCTGCCGGAGCGCTTCGGGAGCCGCATCGTGGAGGGCTATCCGCTGGCCATCGGCTGGCTGGAACGGCGCCTGCCCGGGGAACTGGACCTCTACCGGGACGCGGTCCGGGCCGCGCACGCCATGATCGGCGAAGCCCTGTCGTCGTCCGTGATCACGCCGGGCACGACCACCACGGACGATGTCGCCTGGTGGTTCCGCGACCGGATGGCCGGGCTCGATCTGCAGCCCTGGTTCCACCCGTCCGTCGCGGTGCAGCGCAGCGGCGCGGACGGATTCCAGAGCGGTGACACGATCATCCAGCCGGGAGACCTCGTCTGGATGGATCTCGGCCTGTCCTATCTGGGGCTGAATACGGACACCCAGCACATGGCCTATGTGTTGCGCGACGACGAAACGGACGCACCGGACGGGCTGAAGGCCGGTTTGCGCGCCGCCAACCGGGTCCAGGACGCGCTGACCGGCAGTTTCGAAGCCGGGCTGTCCGGCAATGCAGTTCTGGCCCGCGCCCGGGCGGCCGCCATCGCCCGAGGACTGGAGCCGTCCATCTACACCCACCCGATCGGCTATCATGGCCACGGGGCGGGGCCCGCCATCGGGTTCTGGGACAATCAGGCACCCGACCCGCGCGGTGCGGACCGGGTGCGTGCCGATACGGCCTGGGCCATCGAATCCAACGCCACCTTGGCCGTGCCCGAATGGAACGACCAGCGCGTCGTGTTCCGGACGGAAGAGGACGCCTTTTTCGACGGCGACACGGTGCGGTACCTGAACGGCCGCCAGACGCGGTTCCACCTGATTGCCCCGCGTGACCGCGCTTCGGAGGCGACGACCCCATGACCGCAACCGCAACGCACGCTGCGAAGGCCGCTTCGGCCTCCCTGCCGGCCTTCGACTGGGCCGACCCGCTCTATCTCGACTCCCAGCTGTCGGAAGAGGAACGGCTGATCCGGGACATGGCCCGGACCTATTGCCAGGAGCGACTGATGCCGCGCGTGCTGGACAATTTCCGCAACGAGACCTTCGACCGGGCCATCTTCACGGAAATGGGCGAGCTGGGCTTGCTGGGCGCGAACCTCACGGGCTATGGATGCTCGGGCGTGAGTGAGGTCTGCTACGGGCTGATCGCGCGCGAGGTCGAGCGCGTGGATAGCGGCTACCGCTCCGCCATGAGCGTGCAGAGCTCGCTTGTCATGCACCCGATCCACGCCTTCGGCACGGAAGCGCAGAAGACGGCCTATCTGCCGCGCCTCGCCAAGGGGGAGCTGGTCGGTTGCTTCGGCCTGACGGAACCGGACGCCGGATCCGACCCGGCCAGCCTGCGCACGCGCGCAAGGTCCGTGGACGGGGGCTACCGACTGTCCGGGGCCAAGATGTGGATCACCAACGCCCCTATCGCCGATGTCTTCATCGTCTGGGCCAAGACGGATGATGGCGCGATCCGGGGCTTCATTCTGGAGCGCGGCATGGAGGGGCTGAGCGCGCCGAAGATCGAGGGCAAGTTCTCGCTGAGGGCGTCCGTGACGGGCGAGATCGTGATGGACGAGGTCTTCGTGCCCGAAGACAACCTCTTGCCGGGCGTGTCGGGTCTCAAGGGCCCGTTCTCCTGTCTCAACTCCGCGCGCTACGGGATTAGCTGGGGCGCGCTGGGCGCGGCGGAATTCTGCTGGATGGCCGCGCGGACCTACACGCTGGAGCGCGAGCAGTTCGGCCGCCCGCTGGCGGCGACCCAGCTGATCCAGAAGAAGCTGGCCGACATGCAGACGGAAGTGGCCATCGGCCTGTCCGCCTGCCTGCAGGCCGGGCGCGCCAAGGATGAGGGGCGGTTGCACCCCACCGCCATCTCCCTGATCAAGCGCAACAGCTGCGGCAAGGCGCTCGACATCGCGCGCACCGCCCGCGACATGCATGGCGGCAACGGCATTTCGGACGAATACCACGTCATCCGCCACGTGCTGAACCTCGAAGCCGTCAACACCTACGAAGGTACGCACGACGTCCATGCGCTGATCCTGGGGCGCGCGCAGACCGGGCTGCAGGCGTTCTTCTAGGGCTGCGGCTTGCGTGCAGGGGTTTCGCGGCCCTGCGACGGAATGACCCGATTGCGTTTGGTTCGTCACGGTCCCGGGCTTAACCGATCCATAAGAACAATCGTCTAGCGCTGTCCCGAATTGGCTCTGCCCTATAGCTGAAACTGGACCCGGCCCATGAAAATCAAGCACCGCCTTGTTGCGATCGCGCTCGCACCGCTTCTCATCCTGACCGTCTTTCTCGGGATCAATCTCAATGACACGCTGCAACAGCGCAAGGCCGCCCAGCACACGGTGGTCGGCGTCAAAGACGGGGCAATCGTCAACGCGCTGGT
Source organism: Litorimonas sp. (assembly GCA_049647245.1). Taxonomy (GTDB): domain Bacteria; phylum Pseudomonadota; class Alphaproteobacteria; order Caulobacterales; family Maricaulaceae; genus Litorimonas. The sequence goes on along the minus strand of JBARXH010000014.1, from coordinate 1,616 downwards.
CCACGAGCTGCAGAAGGAACGCGGCATGTCGGCCGGTTTCGTCAGCTCGCGTGGCGCGAAGTTCGAGTCCGAATTGCAGGCCCAGCGCCGAAACGTGGACTCTGCGTGGAAGGGTTATGAAAGCATCGCCGAGGACCTGAAGAAGATCGATGCGGATCTGCACGAGTCCATTCTGGCCGCGCACCGCGAGACCGAGCGGGTCCGCCTGGACGTGACGTCCCTGCAAACCACCGTGCCGCGTCTGGCGGCGCACTATACGGGCTACATCAACGTCCTGCTGGACATGACGGCTGCCGATGTGAAGATGATCCTCGACCATGACGTCGCCAACCTGGCCTACGCCTACCTCAACGTCCTCAAGGCCAAGGAGAGCGCGGGCTTGGAACGCGCCATGGGAGCTACCGGATTCGGGTCCGGTGCGTTCTCGTCCCAGGTCTACGGCCGTTTCAACGCCCTGATCACGATGCAGAACGACCATCTGGAATCCGCGTCCCTCTATGCCTCGGCCGAAGACGCCCGGTCCATCGAAGGGCTGAAGACCTCCACCCAGCTCAGCAACATCGAAGCCATCCGGAACGTGGCGCGCAACAGCGTCTTCGTGGAAGAGATGCAGCCGGTCGATGCGAGCGACTGGTGGACCGTGTCCACGGCCTGGATCGAACATCTGCGGAGCCTGGAACTCGGCATGGGCGACACATTGCTGGCTGCGGCCAATGACGCCGTCGCGGAAACCGGCAACGCGCTGACGGTCGCCATCGCCACACTGGTTCTGTCCCTGCTCGCCGGTCTCGCCGTCGCCATGCTGACCGCCCGGTCCCTGACGAAGGCGATCGCGCGGATCATCGGCATCATGCAGAAGGTCGCCGATGACGCCACGGACGTGGAAATTCCCTACATGGACCGCAAGGACGAAATCGCGGAAATCGCCCGCATGACGGACGTCTTCCGGTCCAACAATGTCTCGCGCCAGGAACTGGCCGCGAAGTCGGAGTCCGATGCGCGCGAGCGCGAGGCTCTGGAAGCCCGCCAGCGCGAGGTGGAAGCCAAGGCGGCGGAGAAAGAGCGCGCCAACGAGCAGGCCCGGCTGGAAGCCGAGGAAACCTCCCGCCGCGAACAGGAAGGCCGCCGCCGCGAACGCGAAGCGGAACAGAAAGCGCAGATGGACGTGCAGAACCGCGTCGTCAGCGATCTGGCGGCCGGGCTCCAGGCCCTCGCCGAAGGCGAGCTGGACCACCGCATCGAGACGCCCTTCCAGGCGGAGTACGAGGATCTGCGCCTGAACTTCAACCAGACCGTGGATACGCTGCGCCAGACCATCGGCCGCATCTCCGAATCCACCTCCAACATGAAAATGGGCGCGGTCGACCTGTCCGTCGCGTCGGGCGAATTGTCCAAGCGGACGGAGAGCCAGGCGGCGAGTCTGGAGCAGACGGCTGCGGCCTTGAACGAGATCACGACGACGGTCCAGCAGAGCGCGAACTCGGCCGATGAGGCCCGGACCGTGGTGAGCCAGGCGAAGACGGACGCGGAAGCGGGCGGCGAGGTGGTCCAGACGACGGTGGTGGCGATGAGCGCCATCAAGGAGAGTTCTGAGAAGATCAGCCAGATCATCGGCG
>JBARXH010000013.1:0-10513 GCA_049647245.1 Litorimonas sp. | reverse complement strand
AGGCCGCCGCGGTCCGCCTCAGCCGCCTGGTCGAAGGCCTGTCTCTGGCCGAAATCCTGCGCACCGATGCCCGGGCCCTCACGCCGCCCCAGCGCGATGCACTCACCAACTACATGCTGACCCTGCGCGAAACGGCGGCCCTGTCGCGCTCCGGTCTTCACGACGAGGCGCAAGCCTTGCTGAGCGCCCGCGTGACGCCGGAGCTGTTCGCGGGTTTGAGCGCACTGGATTCCGATTGGTCCTGCCGCATGGAAGCCGGAGACCCCGCCGCCTCAGACGATGCGTTGCCGGAACGTCCCGAGCCTGAAACCGCGCCCGAGGGCGACAGCGTCAGCGGTAGCGGATTGCAGGCCGGCGTCGCCCCGGAACTTGCCGACAGCATGACCGATGGCGGACCCGCAGCCGGATCATCGAGCGGCGACAGCGGCCCGGCAGGACGCCAGCGCTTCGCCCCGGCCGACGCCATCGTCGGCGGCGACACGATGGTCTTCACAATGATGGTTCTGGTCATGGCCCTGCTGGGCCTGCTTTTCTACGCGCAGCGGCGCTTCCGCCAGACCACGGCCCGGGAAGCCCGCCGCACGCTCGACCAGCCGGTCCGCGTCCTGCTGGACGGCCGAACCCTGACCCTGCGCCTGATCGACGTGTCCATGAACGGCGCGAAGATCGGCCATGCCGCGCAGCTGTCCGAAGGCATGGAGGTGGGTCTTCAGCTGGCCGGAACCTGGCACAGCGGCACCATCCGCTGGAACAACGACAATTTCGCCGGGCTGAAGTTCAAGCGCACCCTCAACGCTGCCGATCTTAGCGTTGTCACCGGAAAGAAACGCCCCGCGCCCGAAGGCGGCCTGCTTCGCCCGACGGGTTAGGTCCGAACCAAAGGTCCGGCCGCTGCAATTGCAATAGACAGCATGATGAGAGCGAGGGGCGAGATTCGAACTCCCACGCGCGAACGCACGCAACCAAAAACGCGTGGGTTCGCATGACCGCGACCCTGGCCCCACTGCGCCGTTCGACCGTTACGTAAAAATTGGAGCGGGCGATGGGATTCGAACCCACGACATTCAGCTTGGGAAGCTGACGCTCTACCCCTGAGCTACGCCCGCCGCTGCCACCCGCGTAGCGCGGGCCGGTCCGGACTGGCAAGGGCCATGTCCCGCCGTCATGACAGTGACGCGCGGCAGCGCTAGGGGATGCCCATGTTCAGACCGACCGCCGCTTTCGTGCTGCTCCTCACCGCCAGCCCCGCTTTCGCGCAAGAGCCTCTCGACCTGCGCCTGCCCGGTGCGCTGGACAAATTCGTCGAACAGTCCTGCGCGAATGCGGCCCATCCCGCACCGTTCGAAACCTTGGACCTATCCATCAGCCCCGCTCCGCTTGACCCTCAGGACGTCGGCGTGACCCTTCCGCCGGGCGTGTCGTTCGCGGGCGGGTGGCAGCTCCAGTTCCGGGACGAGGTGTTTGGCGGCCTGTCCGGCCTGGCGATCCTGCCCGACGGAGATTTTCTGAGTGTCACGGATACGGGCCGCTTCGTGCGGATCGGCCGGGACAATGCGGAGCCCCTTGCCCGCGCGGAGATCGCGGAGATGCGTTTTTCCAACCCGCTGGTGCGGCCCGGCAAGCTCACGGCGGACGCCGAAGGACTGGATGTGTCGGACGGGATCGCGCTGGTGTCCTTCGAACGCGATTTCCGCGTGCTCGCCTTCGCGCTGGAGCGGTGCGGAGCCGTGGCGCGCGGCATCGAGATCGCGGACCCGCCCAGCCGCTACGGACTGCGCCCGATCCGGGCCAATGCCGGACCCGAAGCGCTCTGGATCGACGAGAACTCTCGCGTGCGCCTGCTCTACGAACAGCTTCGGGACGACCGGCCCGTCGCGGCGACCGTGACGGATGACAGCCGGGCGAGGCTGGAGACCCTGGTTCCGGTTCCGCCGTTGGAGCCGGGTTTCCGTCCCGTGGGCGCGGACCAAGTGGACGACCCCGGTGTCACGGCCCATCTCTACCGGGCCTATGACCGCGAGAGCGGAAACCGCGTTCGGCTCGACCTTCTGCCGATCGGGGCGGAGCCTGTCGTGATCCGGCTCGCCCCACCCCTGGCGACGGACAATTTCGAAGGCGTCGCCATGGAAGGCACCGAGGACGGACTGCGCGTCTGGATCGTGTCCGACGACAATTTCTCCGACCGGCAACGCACGCTGCTCTACGCCTTCGACGTCACCCGGTCCGCCCTTTCTCCGTAAGCAGGGGATGACACCTCTGCATGCGCTGAAATCCGTGACAGGCCCGATGGCGGGCCTGACCGATCCGGACGGGCCAGTCCACTTGCCTCCGGCCGATGGGCGGACCCTGCAATCCGTCTATGATGACGAGCACCGCTATCTGCGTCTGATGCGGGCCGGACGAGCGAAAGCGACCTGGTATGACTGGGTTCCGGAGCTGTCCCTGTCCGTGTCCGCGCGGGAAGCCCGGCGGCTCGGAGATCTGTCCGGCTTCGCGGCCGAACCCGTCGCCATCCGGGGCACGGGCGGGACGGTCGTTCCACAAGGTCCCGGCACGATCAACATCAGCGTGTTCAGCCGCCACCCGCACCATCCCGGCATCCATGCCGCCTATCGGGGCGTGTGCGAGGCCCTGCGCGAGGGGTTTTCGCAGCTGGGTCTTGAAACGACGACTGGATCCCGTCCGGGCAGCTTCTGCGACGGCGACCACAACATCCTTGTGGGCGGGCGCAAACTTGTGGGCACGGCGCAGCGCTGGGCCGTGGGGCCGGACGGCTCGAGCGTCTGCCTGCACCACTGCGTGATCCTGTCGGGCGGCGCGCCCGAGACGCTCTGCGGCCGGGCCGAGGCCCTCTACGCCCACGCCGGACACGCAGTCCGCTACGACCGCGACGCCCACTCCGCCCCCGTGCTCGACCGGGCGGATTTGGCCCGGGCGATGGACAAACCGCTGCGCGACTATATCGTGAGGTCCGAAGAGGACCGCCTATGACTGACAGATCGCACCTGCCCTTGGACGGCATCCGCGTCGTGGAACTGTCGACCATGATCACGGCGAGCTACGCGGCGATGATTCTGGGCGAGCAGGGCGCGGACGTGGTCAAGATCGAGCCACCCGGAATCGGCGATCCGATGCGGTTCATCGGTAGCCAGAAGCCGGGGATGAGCGCGCTGTTTCACAATTGCAACCGGGGCAAGCGGTCGGTCGCGCTGAACCTGAAGGACGCCGCCGACCTCGGCGTGGCGCGGGTCCTGTGCGAACGCGCCGACGTGGTCATCAGCAATTACCGGCCCAGCGTCATGGCCCGCATCGGCCTGTCCTTCGACGCCCTGCAAGCCGTGAACCCCGGACTCGTTTTCTGCCGCATCACCGGCTTTGGCGGCAACGGACCGCAGAGCGCCCTGCCCGCCTACGACCATGTCATGCAGGCACAGCTCGGCATGACCACGTCGCAAGGCGAAGCGCAGGGGGGCACACCCGTCCACATCCAGCACGCGGTCTGCGACAAGACCACGGCGCTCATGGCGGCGCAGGCGGTCGCCAGCGCCCTGTTCCAGCGCGAACGCGCAGGACCAGATCAAGGCAGGGGATCGCGCATCGACCTGTCCATGGTGGATGCGGGCATGCACTTCTTCTTCCCCGACGGGCTGATGGGCGACACGCTGCTGGGCGACGACGTCATCCATCTGGATCCGCTGACCGCGACCTATGCGGTGATGCAGGCGCGCGACGGCCATTTCGTCATTGCCGGGATTGGAGACGGCCCCGCCCGTGCCGTGTTCCGCCTGGTCGGCAAGGAGCACCTGATGGACGATCCACGCTTCGCCACGCCCCCGGCCCGCCTGATGAATATCGGCGAGATGATCGCGGAAATGACGGCCGACCCCGTGGACAGTCCCTTGTCGGACGTGCTGGCCTATCTGGCGGAACACGACGTTCCGGCGTCCGCCTGCCTGTCGCCCATGGAGGCCTACGACCACCCGCAGCTGGCCGCCTGCGACACGGTCCGCACGGTCGAGCACCCCTATCTCGGCCCGGTCCGCAGCGTCCGCGCCGCCGCGCGGTTCGGTGGAAAGGACGGCATTAGCCATGCCCCCGCGCCGATGCTGGACCAGCACGGAGCAGACGTGCGCGCGGAGGCGGCGAGCCTCGCATGAAAAAGGCCGCGCCGAGGCGCGGCCCGTCATTCTCTCGCTCGCAGCCCCTTAGGCCACGTTGGCGAACTGGTTCATCGTGTTGTGGGCCCCGCCGGCTTTCAGCGCGCGTTCGCCGCCCGTCATCTCCTTGAACGTGTCGCCGAGGTCGGAGCCGACTTCGTGCTGGTGCTTCACGGCCGAGACGCCGCGACGGATTTCCTCGCGTTGGACATTGCGGACATAGGCCAGCATCTTCTCCTCTCCGAAATAACCTTCCGACAGACGGTCCATGCCGAGGGCGTCGAGGTGGAAGGTCGGCAGGGTGATGAGGTTGTGGAAGACACCCGCTTCGCGCGCGATGTCGGTCTGGAAGGACTGTGCCCGGCGGTCGGCTTCCTCGCCCAGCGGATCGGTGTCGAACCGCGCGCTCATCAGCTCGGCCTCCGGATAGCTGCTCTCGTGGATCTTGCCTTGCTCGATCCAGTCCTCGCGCACCTGCTTGCGGAAATTCAGCGTCCAGTTGAACGAAGGCGAGTTGTTGTAGGTCAGCTTGGCGTCCGGGACTTCGGCCCGGATGCGGTCGACCATGCCCTTGATCTTGGCCACGTTCGGCGTCGGAGTCTCGATCCACAGCAGGTCCGCTCCGCCCAGCGTCAGGCTGGCGATGCAGTCCTCGACCACGCGGTCCTCGCCCGTGCCGGCCTTGAACTTGTAAAGGCCGTTGGCGAGGCGCGTCGGCTTGACCAGACGTCCGTCCAGCCGGATTGCCACGTCCCCGTCGGACAGGTCCTGCAGGCTTTCGACCGGGCTTGTCTCCAGCCATTTCGTGTATTCCGACGCAAGGTCGCCCGCTTCGCGGCTGACCGGAATCTTCTGCGTGAGACCCGCCCCTTCGCTATCGGTCCGGGCGACGATCACGCCGTCATGGACGCCCAGTTCCTCGAACGCCATGCGCACGGCGCGCAGCTTCTCGATGAAGTCCTCGCGCGGGACCGTGACCTTGCCGTCCTGGTGGCCGCACTGCTTGGCGTCGGACACCTGGTTCTCGATCTGGATGCAGCAAGCGCCTGCCTTGATGAGTTCCTTGGCCAGCAGATAGGTCGCGTGGACATTGCCGAAGCCCGCATCGATGTCGGCGATGATGGGCCGGACATAGGACTCGAACCCGTCGATCTTGGCGATGACCGCCTGACGGGAGACCTCATCTTCGGCCGCCTTCAGCTCGCCGAACAGATCGTTCAGGTCGACTTCGTCAGCCTGGCGGAGCGACGTGTAGATTTCATTGATGAGATCGGTCACGGCCGTCTTTTCATGCATGGACTGGTCGGGCAGATGGCCGAAGCTGTTGCGCAGCCCTGCCACCATCCAGCCGGACAGGTAGACATAGGCGCGGTCGAGCGTGCCTTTCTGGCGCTTGATCGCCCGCATCATCTGCATGGCGTGAAAGCCGCTCCAGCAACCGAGGCTCTGCGTGAACTGGGAGCTGTCCGCGTCGTAGCGGGCCATGTCCCGGCGCATCAGGGTCGCCATCGCCTTGGCGATGTCGAGATGGGTCTCGTAGGTGTTCTGGATTTTCAGCTGCGCGATGTCGGCAACGTCGATCCCGCCCGGCACGCCGTCGGGGTAGCGGGCTTCGATCTCGCGGATGGTTTCCGTGTAGCTCATCTTATTTCTCCAGGATGTCGTAGGCGGGAAGGGTCAGGAATTCGGGCAGGTCGGCGGAGGTCGCCGTCCGGGTGAAGAGGCGCGCGGCCTCAGGGAAGCGTCCCTCGGCATAGGCGTCGCCCAGCTCGGTTTGCAGCGCGGCATCGACCGCATCGAAGACGCGGGCGTAGAGCTGGCTGGTCATGCGCTCGGTCGAACCATCGGCCATCTGCACGTCCGCGCCGTGTCGGATCCACTGCCAGACCTGCGCCCGGCTGATCTCCGCAGTCGCGGCGTCTTCCATCAGGCCGTGGATCGGCACGGCGCCCCGGCCCGACAGCCAGGCCGCGATATAGCGGATGCCCACCTCGATATTGGTGCGCAGGCCCGCTTCCGTGATCGTGCCGTCATGCGGTTCCAGCATGGCCGCGTCGCTGATCTTGCGGGGCTGGCGCTTGACCTTGATCTGGTGCTTGCCCGGCATGTGGGCGTCGAACGCCTCGCGGGCCGTGGCGACCATGGCGGGATGGGCGACCCAGGTGCCGTCATGCCCGGCGCGGGCCTCGCGCTCCTTGTCGGCCTTGATCTTGGCGAAGGCGGCGTCGTTGGCCGCCCGGGCGGCGGGCGTGTCGCCCTTGACCGGAATCTGCGCGGCCATTCCGCCCATGGCATGAGCGCCGCGGCGGTGGCACGTATCGATCAGGCGCAGAGAGTAGGCTCGCAGGAAATCGCGGTCCATGCCGACCTGCGCGCGGTCCGGCAGGACGAACTGCTTATGGTTCCGCAAGGTCTTGATGTAGCTGAAGATATAGTCCCAGCGCCCGCAGTTCAGGCCCGTGATGTGCCGCCGCAGGACGTAGAGAATCTCCTCCATCTGGAAGGCGGCGGGCAGCGTCTCGATCAGGACTGTGCACTTGATCGTGCCGTTCTCCACGCCGAGCGCAGCCTGCGCGAAGTTGAACACGTCGTTCCACAGGCGCGCTTCCTGGTAGCTCTCCATCTTGGGCAGGTAGAAGAAGGGGCCGCGACCGGACTCCGCCAGCGCCTTGCCGTTATGGAAGAAGAACAGCCCGAAATCGAAGAGCGACGCCGAGATGGGCTGGCCGTCCACGGTCACGTTGCGCTCTTCCAAGTGCCAGCCGCGCGGCCGGACCAGCAGGGTCGCCGGGTCGTCGCCGACGGCGTAGCTCTTCTTCGGGGTGCTGAGCGTCAGCGCGTCGGCCGTGTAGTCGATCATGTTGGCCTGGCCATCGATCATGTTGGCGAAGGTCGGACTGCTGGCATCCTCGAAGTCGGCCATGAAGTGTGTCGCGCCGCTGTTGAGCGCGTTGATCATCATCTTGCGGTCCACGGGGCCCGTGATCTCCACACGGCGGTCGATCAGCGCGGCCGGGGCCGGATCGACTTCCCACGCGCCGTTGCGGATATGCTGCGTCTCGATGGGCTGGGTCGGCAGTTCACCGTCGTCGAAACGGTCCTGGCGCAGCTGACGGTCGGACAGCAGGATCTTGCGCTGCGGCCCGAAACGGCGCTCCAGATCGGCGAGGAACAGCAGCGCATCCGGTGTCAGCACACGCTCTGCGCCCTCCACTGCGGGGCCGACCACCTTGGCCAGCACGCGGTGGCGGGGAATGGGCTGGGCTTGCGATTCGACGGGTGCGTTCACGACACTCTCCAGTTCGGCCGGTTTGGGTTCGAACGTCGGGTAGCGGAGCGTTTTGTATGTGTCTGTAAAAGTCGGGTTGCTTTGTTGAGTTTGTAAAGTCAAAAAGAGTCAATCCGATAAGATTGAAAGCCGCCTCCTCCCGCCATGTCCAAGACCGAAAAACTCCTGATCGGCCCGCGCCTGCGCCGCCTGCGCACGCAGCTCGGCCTGACCCAGACACGCATGGCCGAGGATCTCGGCATCAGCGGCTCCTACCTGAACCTGATGGAGCGCAACCAGCGCGCCATGAGTGCCAAGGTCTTGCTGAAGCTGTCCGAGACCTACGACATCGACCTGTCGGACCTGACCTCCGGCACGGACAGGCAGCTGGTGGGCGAACTGTTCGATGCGCTGCGCGATCCGGCGCTCGGCCGCGACCGCGTGCCCAAGTCCGAGGTCGAGGACGTGGTCGGGGCCAGTCCCGCCACGGCCCGCGCGCTGATCCGGTTGCACGAGCGCTACACGCAGCTGACGCGGCGGCTGGTGCGGGAGGAAGGCGCCGGCGACGTGGTGGACGCGCTGGACCAGTCCGTTCCCGCCAACGATCTGGTGCGCGAAGCCCTGCAGCGTTCGCGCAACTATTTCGATGCGCTCGACCGTGCGGCGGAGGACCTCTCGCGCGAACTCCGCCTGCGCCGGGGCGAACCCATGGCCATGCTGCGCGAACGACTGGCGGACCGGCACAATATCACCGTTCGCATCCTGCCCTATGACCTGCTGCCGGGGATGCTGCGATATTTCGACCGGCATAGCGGACGGCTGAACCTGTCGGAACTGCTGCCCGACCCGTCCCGGCGATTCCAGGTCGCCTCCAGACTGGGTCTGCTCGAACAGCGCGAGCTGATCGACGGGATCATCGACGCATTGGACTTCAACAGCGTGGACGCCGACCGCTTGATGCGGACCACCCTGGCGAACTATTTCGCGGCCGCCCTGCTCATGCCTTATGCGGACATGCTGAAGGCGGCGGAAGAGCTGCGCTACGACATCGACGCGCTCGCCCATCGCTTCGGCACCAGCGCCGAACAGGTCGCCCACCGCCTGACGACGCTCAACCGGCCCGACTCGCGGGGCGTGCCGCTCTTCTTCGTGCGGGTGGACATTGCGGGGAACCTGTCCAAGCGGCTCAGCCAGGGGCGGTTCCTCTTCCCGCGCTTCGGCGGCGTTTGCCCGCGCTGGCGTGTCCACGAAGCCTTTGCCCATGCCGACCGGACCCTGGTGCAGGCGGTGGAGATGCCGGACGGGCAGCGTTACCTGACCGTGTCCAAGCGCGTGTCTCGCTCCGGCGGCACGACGCGCGAACCGGCGCAAAGCTTCGCCATCGCCCTGGGCTGCGACATCGCCCATGCCAGCCGCCTCGTCTATGGCGACGAGATCAGCGGCGCCCCCACACCCATCGGCCCCAACTGCTACCTCTGCGACCGGGACGCCTGCCCCCAACGCGCCCACCCGCCGCTGGGGCGCGACGCCACGCACGACGAGCGCGCGCGGGGGTTGGGACAGGTCAGCGTGGCGAAGAGCTGAGCCTTCGCGACATTTGCGCTCCTAGTACCCGTCCGCCTGGCCGTCCTTGCGCATCTCCGTTGCGGCGATCCAGGCACCGCTGTCGAAGTCGCGCATGATGGCCTGGTAGCCGCCGCCATTGGCTTGGCAGCAGCGCACAGTGTGGCCGCGGCGTTCCAGTTCCGCGCGTGTCGCGGCCGGGATGCCGGACTCCAGCCAGATCACGCCCAGATCGGCTTCGCAGTCTCCCGACAGCGTGTCCGTGGGTTCGCAGCCGCCGCGATGTTCCCACCGCGCGGCGTCGCCCGCCTCCTGCAAGCCCATGTCAAAGTCGATCAGGTTCAGGATGATCTGCACATGGCCCTGGGGCTGCATCCCGCCGCCCATCAGGCCGAAGCTGAGCCAGGGTTGGTAGGCACCGTCGACATTCTTGTAGGCGAAACCGGGAATAATGGTGTGGAAGGGGCGCTTGCCCGGCTCGAACACATTGGGATGGTCCGCATCGAGGGAGAAGAGCTGGCCGCGGTCCTGCAGCATGAAGCCCAGACCGTCCGGCACGAGTCCCGTGCCCATGCCCCGGTAGTTGGACTGGATCAGCGACACCATCATCCCGTTTGCATCGGTGACGGACAGATAGGTCGTGTCGCCGTCGCCCAGCTTGATGTCGACCTTGGGCAGCGTCGTGGACACGTCCGTCAACGGCTTGGACAGGTCGATCCTGCGGCCGCGCTCGGCATTGTAGCCGTCGCGTACATACCAGTCGGCGGGCATGCGGCTGAAGGCGGGATCGGCATAGCCCAGCGCCCGGTCCGCAAAGGCGAGGCGCTTGGCCTCGACCTGCGCCATGATCGCGTCGGGCGACCCCCAGCCCATGCCGCGCAGGTCGAACGGCTCCAGCATTTCGAGCATCTGGAGCGCCGCGACGCCCTGCGTGTTGGGGCCTAGCTCGCACAGTTTCACCTGATCGCGGTAGGTGACGCAGACCGGCTCGATCCATTCGCCTTGATGCGCGGCAAGGTCCTCATAGCCCATGAAGCCGCCGATCCGGTCCATATATTGGTCCATCGTGCGGGCGAGCGAGCCGGTGTAGAAAGCGTCCCGGCCTTGCGCGGCGATCGTGGACAGCGTGTCCGCCAGATCGGGATTGCGGAACAGGCTGCCTTCGCGCGGGGCCGGGTCGAAGAAGGTCCGCCGCGCATTGTCGAATTCCTCGAGCATGCCGCTTTCATGGGCTTCGGCGAGCCGGGCCGCGTTGCGCCCCCAGTAATAGGCGATCACTTCCGGGATGGGCGCGCCGTTTCTCGCATAGTCGATGGTCGGCTGCAGATTGTCAGACATGGGCAGCGCGCCGAACCGTCCGTGCAGCGCGAACCAGCCGTCGACCGTGCCGGGGACGCTGACGGGGGCCGCACCGAAGGGCGGTATCTCCTCTCCGTCGCCGTGGGCGTCGGCCGCTGCCTGCATGTCGGCCAGCGTCGCGGAGAGCGGAGCGCGGCCGGAGCCGTTATAGCCGTAGAGCTTCTGC
>JBARXH010000012.1:0-2865 GCA_049647245.1 Litorimonas sp. | reverse complement strand
GCCTTGGCCCGCGCCATGAGCTCGCGCAGCTCCGCTTCGTCCGCGTGCAACGCCTCGGGCGACAGGGACAGGCCCTGCGCCGCGCAGGGCACGCCCGCAAGGTAGCGCGCCTGCAGCGTCGTGATCCGTCCGTTCTGGTGATTGGGGCTGGGTCCGACATAGGCGGCCATGACGTCGGTCGGGAACAGGTGCGACGCCCCGGTGATGATCGACAACCGCCCGACCGGGTCCACCATGTCGCTGATCCAGCCCTGGGGCATGTAGCGCAGCATCCCCAGATCGAACCGGTTGCCGCCCGACGCGCACGCCTCGAACAGCACGTCTGGATGGGCCGACGTGAGGCGGGCGAGCAGATCGTAGAGCCCCAGCACGTAGCGGTGCGCCGCCTCGCCCGAGGGGCACTCCGTCATGTTGCGGTTCATGTCCCACTTCACATAGTCGATCGCCCCGGTCGAAAGACGGGCGTCGAGCAGACCGAACAGATGGTCCACCACGTCGGGCCGGCCCAGATCCAGCGTCAGCTGGTGGCGGCCGAGGCTGGGCGTGCGGTCCGGCACGCCGACCGCCCAGTCGGGATGGGCGCGGAAGAGATCGCTGTCCGGACTGACCATTTCCGGTTCGAACCAGAGGCCGAATTTCAGGCCCCGCGCGCGCACCTCTCCGGCCAGCGCCTCGATCCCCGACGGGAACCTCTGCGGGTCGGCGGTCCAGTCGCCCAGCGCGCGGCGGTCGTCCGTGCGGCCCCGGAACCAGCCATCGTCCAGCACCAGCATGTCCACCTTCAGGGCGGCGGCCCGGTCCGCCATGCCGATCACCGCCTCTTCGGTGACGTCGAAATAGGCGGCCTCCCACGTGTTCAGATAGGTCGGGCGCGGCTGCCGGGCGAACCGTTCCGGGCTGACGTGGGTGCGGATGAAATCGTGCCAGACATGGCTGAGCCCGCCCAGGCCGGACTCGGACATCGCCACCAGCGCTTCGGGCGTCTCGAACGCCTCGCCCGGGGCGAGCGTCCAGTCCAACCCGTCCGGGTGGATCCCGGCCGACAGGCGCACCCGGCCGAACTCCCCGCGCTCGGCCGTGAATTGGTGATTGCCCGAATAGATCAGCGTCGCACCGAAACACCGCCCGGCCGTTTCCGTCGCGTCCGGTTCCACCAGCGCCATGTAGGGCGGATGGGCATTGCCGGACGTGCCGCGCGGACTGCCGATGGTATAGCGGGCCGTGGGAAGCGGCGCGCGGTGCAGGGCGAATTCGCGCGCCCAGCTGCCGCTGAAATGCAGCACGTCATAGCCATCCGGCGGCAGGTCGAGGGACAGGGACGCGACCGCGCGCACCGACAGCGGGGCCTGCCCCGCATTGCGCACAACGGCGCGGCGGGCGATCACGTCGGAGTCCGGCCACACCGTATAATCCAGCTCCGCCTCCAGACCTTGGGCCACATCGCGCAGGGTCACGACCAGTGTCTGCGCGCCCGTTCCGCGCGACACGGGCAGGCCGGCCGGGGCGGGCTTGCCGTCCACCACGCTGTGATGGGCGTAGAGCAGCGACGCGACCGCATTCTCCGCGCCTCGGACCTGCAGCGCCGGGGTGCCGAAGTCGCCGCGCCCTGCCGTTGGATATTCCTGCGGCAATTCGTTGAGGGTCAGCGTGTCCTGATCCTCGAACATGACCGTGCCGTGGCGCAGCTCTCGCCGCATCGGCGGGGGCGGGGCTTTCAGGTCGGGGCCGAAATAGAGATGTTCGAGCAGTCCCTCCGGCGTGGCCCGGAAGGCGTAGAGGACCGACTTTCCCCGCAGGGAAAAGACCAAATCCTCATCGACCCGAATTCCCGCCATCAGAGTCCCGACATCAGGGCCGTTCGTCGAGATCGAGCGCGTAGCGCACCACATCGTGGACGTAGCTCTGCTCCACCACGCCGGACACGACGAAGCTGCGCGGCCCCTTGGCGTAGATGGCCACGTCCTCGCCCGCATGGGTCTCGCTGTTAAGCGGGATAAGGGCATGCTGCTTGTGGTCCGGGGCCTCCACGTCGCCGTCGCTCAGGAAGGAGCGCGGACCGGTGAACGCCCCCGGGCCGTTGGCGTAGCCCAATGTCGTGAAGGGCTTGCCCTGCGTGTCGAGATAGGGGCGGCCGGTCGGCTGGCCCGATGCGTCATTGCCCTTGACCAGGCCGAGGATCGGGTTCCCGCGCGTCGGATATCCGGCGATGGTGAAGACATGGCTGTGATCCGCCGTGACCAGGATCGTCGTGTCGGCGTCCGACGTCATCCGGTCCGCCGCCGACACGGCGCGCGCGAAGGCGACCGTGTCGGCGAGCGCATTGTAGGCGTTGCCGCCATGATGAGCATGGTCGATCCGCCCGCCTTCGACCATCAGGACGAAGCCGTCGCCGGACGCGGAGAGCAGTTCTATCGCGGCTTCCGTCATCTCCGCCAGGGACGGGTCCTTGCCCTCGCCCGCATTCATGGAATCGAATTTCAGGTGGCTGGGTTCGAACAGCCCGAGGACGCGGCCGCCCGCGCTCCGGTCGAGACCGTCGAAGCCGGCCTGGTCGAACACGACGCGGCCGGCTGCGTTCTTCGCCAGCCATTGCTCGGTCAGGCTGATCCCGTCCGTGCGGCGACCCGCTTGCCCGGGATCGTCGATCTGCGCGTCCACGTCGCGCTGGAAGCTGCGGCGCCCGCCGCCCAGGGCAACGTCGATGATGTTTTCGTCCACGAACTGGGTGGCGATGTCTCGGCATCCCCCTGCGGCCGCGCTGTCGGACAGTTCCCCGTCATATTCCCAGTTGCGTTCGGAACTGTGGGCGTAGGCGGCGGCGGGCGTGGCGTGGGTCAGGCGGGTCGAGGTCACCAGGCCCAGCTT
>JBARXH010000011.1:0-7659 GCA_049647245.1 Litorimonas sp. | reverse complement strand
CGTCCGCCCCGGGCCGGTCTGCGCATCGGACAGGGCCAGCGCCGCCAGCAGGCCCGACAGGCCCGCCCCGACGACCACGATATCAACGTCATGTGTCACGGCTCCGCCCCTAGGCCGCCGCGCGGGTCTTGGAAAGCCGCCAATGGCGGGACTTTTCGTCCATGGGCACGGGATTCCCCGCAGCCGCCTTAACGGGACCTTTACGCCTGCGCGTCACATTTCGTTAACCTGAAACCCCAACCCGTCCGGATGACCATGAGCCCGCCCCCGTCCAGCGCCGCCGCCCCTTACGAGGAATATTCGCCCGAAGCGATCCAGGCGATGATGGACGCCGTCACGCAGGAACAGGCGAGCGCCTGGACGCGGGCCGTGTCCGCGCTGGCCCTGATCGGTCTGGCCGCCGTGATCCTCGTCGCCCAAGGCACCTATTCGCCGTTTGACGCCACGGCCGATACGGCCGGGGTCGGGACGCTCTCCAATGCGCTGGGCGCGCCAGGGGCCTGGCTGGCCAACCTTCTGATGCAGACGCTGGGTCTGGGCGGCATGATCGCGGGCGGGCTTCTGCTCTGGTCCGGACTGCGCCGCCTGCTGGGCGGACCCGTGCCCCGGCGTTCCCGGTCCGAACGGGCCGGGCGGGGTCTCATGTTCGCCGGGGCCGTGCTGCTCGGCGCGGCGACCCTGTCGGCCTTTCCCATTCCGCAGAGCTGGCCGATGGCGGCCGGGCTGGGCGGCTGGTTCGGCGACCTGATGCATCTGGGGATGAAGTCCGGGCTCGACCGGTTCAACGTGCCGCTGTCGGGCGGGCTCGTCGCGCTGGTGACCTTCGCCGGGTTCGGAACCTGCCTGGCGCGCCATCTGGGCATCGTGCGCCGGGACGTGGTCGACGTGATCGACGCCGCCGGACTGGTCTGGGCCTATGTCCGCGTGACGCTGGACACGGTCGCGGCCTGGGGCGTGCGCCTGTTCCGCCGCGGCTACGATGCGGAGTTGGACGCGGACGCGGTGGGCTACCGCACTATCCCGGATGCGCCGCAAGAGGACGCCGCCTACGCCCCGCACGAACCTGAGTCAGCATCGGCGCCAGTTTCCGCTCCTGTTCCTGTTCCCGTTCCCGCGCCCGCGCCGAAACCCAAGACCAGATCCAGGGCGAAGCCCAAACCTAAGACGACGGCTGCGCGCCCGGTCGCCAACCCCAAGCGCGGGCAGCCCGAATTCGACTTCAGCGAGGCGGACGGTTTCGTCCTGCCTCCGGCGGACCTGCTCAAGGCCCCGCCGCCGCGCTCGACCGTGCGCGACGAAGGCATGCTCCAGCGCCAGGCCGACCAGCTGCACCGCGTCATGGGCGATTACGGCGTGGAAGGCGAAATGGGCGAGGTCAGCCCCGGACCCGTCGTCACCATGTTCGAATTCGAGCCCGCCCCCGGCGTGAAAAGTTCGCGCGTCATCAATCTCGCCTCCGACATCGCCCGCAACATGAGCGCGCAATCGGCCCGCATCGCCGTGGTGCCCGGCCGCAACGCGCTGGGCGTGGAAATGCCCAATAGAAAAAGGGAGACCGTCTGGCTGCGCGACATGCTGGAGAGCGACGAATTCCAGAACAGCGAAGCCCGCCTGCCGCTCATCATGGGCGAGGACATTGGCGGGCAGCCCTTCGTCACGGACCTCGCCTCCATGCCGCACATGCTGGTCGCGGGCACGACCGGCTCGGGCAAGTCCGTCGCCGTCAACGCCATGATCCTGTCGTTGATGAGCAAGCTCACGCCGGAACAGTGCAAGTTCATCATGATCGATCCGAAGATGCTGGAACTTTCCGTCTATGACGGCGCGCCGCACCTGCTCGCGCCCGTCGTGACCGAGCCGAAAAAGGCCGTCGTCGCCCTGAAATGGGCCGTGCGGGAGATGGAGGACCGCTACCGCAAGATGAGCCAGGTAAACGTGCGGGGCATGGAGGCCTTCAACAGGAAGGTCGCGGAGTCGAAGGTGTCCGGCGAGACCCTGTCCAAGACCGTCCAGACCGGGTTCGACCACGAGACGGGCGAGCCCGTCTTCGAGACGCAGGAATTCGAGTTCGAGCCCATGCCCTACATCGTCGTCATCATCGACGAGATGGCCGACCTGATGATGGTCGCCAAGAAGGACATCGAGGGCTCGGTCCAGCGGTTGGCGCAGATGGCGCGCGCCGCCGGCATCCACCTGATCGTCGCGACGCAGCGGCCGTCCACCGACGTCATCACCGGCACGATCAAGTCGAACTTCCCGACCAAGGTCTGCTTCCGCGTCGGCTCCAAGATCGACAGCCGGGTCATTCTCGGCGAGATGGGCGGCGAGCAGCTGCTCGGCAAAGGCGACATGCTGTTCCTCAGCACATCAGGCCCCAAGCGCTACCACGGCCCCTTCGTGTCCGACGCGGAGGTCGAACGCGTCGCCAACTTCGTGCGCGCCCAGGGCACGCCCGCCTATCTGGACGACATCACGGAAGAGCGGGACGACGAGGCCCCGAGCGATCCGACCCAGGCAGGCGGGGGCAGCGAGGGCGGATCGCTCTTCGACCAGGCTGTCGCCATCGTCGCCAGCGACCGCAAGGCGTCCACCAGCTACATCCAGCGCCGCCTGTCCATCGGCTATAACCGCGCCGCCGACCTCATCGACCGCATGGAGCAGGAAGGCATGATCGGCCCGGCCGGAAGCGGCGGGAAGCGGGAAATCTTCCTGCCGGAAGCGGAGGCATTCTAGGGTCTCAGAGCGGCTTGCGGCCACTCACTCCGCTGGCGCACCCGAAAAAGTGCTTCCGGTATTCGACCTCCAGCCCCTGGTCCCGCAGGGCTTGTGCGAAGCCTGATGCATTCACGAAATTTGCCGTGTAGCGCCCGATCATCCGGAAATCCGTGGCGCCGCGAAGAAACAGGCGCTCCACCCAAGGCAGCACGCCGTGCAGGTAGAAGGCATAGAAAGGGCGCAGGATCCAGCCCTTGGGATCGGATGCCTCGATCAGCGAAAAGCTCCCGCCCGGCTTCAGGACGTGAGCGATCAGGCCCGCAAGCGCCTGGTGCTGTTCGGCGTCGAAAGTTTTTAATCCGAAAGTTGATACGACCATATCGGCACTGTCAGGACCGAGCTCCAGCGCCAGGACATTTGCGCACTGGAAACTGATGGGTATGCCGAACGTCCCGTCGATGCGCTTGAGCGCGCGTTCATGCATGCCGGACGAGATGTCCACGGCGCGGATTTCACTCGTGTCCGGATGCGCAGCCAACAGATGCGGCCAGATCTCGCCCGTACCGGACATCAGGTCGAAGCAGAGACGCCCCCCGCTCAGCGGAGCCGGCATTCGCTCGGCGCATTGTCTTCTCCACCGTTCGGTGAAGCCGAAACTCATCACTGTGCTGAACAGGATGTACTTCTCTGAACACCGGTCGAACACGTCCTTGACGAACGCCGGGTCGTAGATGTCGTTCGAGGACATGAGATGCCTGTGCACAGCCCGTCCCGATGCGGCGGGTCGGGCTGTGTAGCCTTACTACATCTCCGGCTTGCCGACATTCAGCCCGCGGTTCGTCAGCAGAGGTTCCACGATGGGCTCCCGGCCGCGGAAGGCGACATAGGCGTCCATGGCGGGGCGGCTGTTGCCGGCGGAGAAGACGTTCTCGTAGAGCGACTTGGCCAGTTCGGGATCGAACGGATCGCCCGCTTCCTCGAAGGCGGCGTAGCCATCATTGTCGAGCACGCCCGCCCACATGTAGGTGTAGTAGCCGCCCGCATAGAGTTCGCCGCCGAAGGAATGGCCGAAATGGGGCGAGCGGTGGCGCATCTCGATGGCGTGCGGCATGCCCGCCTGGCCGAGCACGCCGTCCTCGAACGAGTTTACGTCCATGGCCTCGATCACGTCCTGGCTTTCGATGCGGTGGTAGGCGAGATCGACGAAGGCGCTCGCGATGAACTCCACATTGTCGAAGCCGGACTTGGCGTTGCCTGCGCGGCGTACCGCGTCGAGCAGTTCCGTCGGCATGGGCTCGTTCGTCTCGTAATGCAGGGCGAATTCCTGGATCACGGCAGGCTCGCGCATCCAGTGCTCGAGGATCTGCGCCGGGAACTCCACGAAGTCGAAGTCCACGCCCGTGCCCGAAATGGACGGGTAGGTCACGTCGGACAGAAGCCCGTGCAGGCCGTGGCCGAACTCGTGGAAGATGACTTCCGCTTCGCGCAAGGAGATCAGCGCGGGCTGGCCCGGGGCGGGCTTGTTGTAGTTGGTGTTGTTCATGATGAGCGGATGGGTGACGTCGTCCAGATTGTTCTGGCGGCGCAGGGCGCTCTTCCACGCCCCGCCGCGCTTGCCCGGACGGGCGAAATAGTCGCCGTAGAACAGGCCGGCCTTGGTGCCGTCCGGATCCGTCATCTCCCAGACGCGCACGTCCGGATGGTAGGTCGGGATGTCGTCGCGCTCCTCGAAGGTCACGCCGAACAGGCGCTCCGCCACGGCGAACTGTGCGTCCAGCACGTTGTCGAGCGACAGGAACGCCTTCACCGCGTCCTCGTCCAGATTGTAATTCGCGACGCGGGCCTTCTCGGAATAGTGCCACCAGTCCCACGGCTCCAGATCGTGGGTGACGCCCTCGGCGTCCATGATCGCGCGGATCTCGGCGTCTTCCTGCTTGTACTTCGCCAGTGCGCCTTCCCAGACCTGGCTGAGCAGCTCGTGCGCGGCTTCCGGCGTCCCCGCCATGGTGTTGGAGGTGCGGAAGGCCGCGAAATTGTCGAACCCCAGCAGGTTGGCGCGTTCCAAGCGAAGCGACAGGATCTGCTTGATGACCGCGTCATTGTCGGTCTCGCCGCCCATGTCGCCCCGGTTGGTCCAGGCGCGCCAGACCTTTTCGCGCAGGTCGCGGCGCGTGGAGAAGGTCATGAACGGCTCGAAGGAGGAGCGGGCCAGCGTGATCACGGCGCTGCCCTCCATGTCGCGGTCGGTCCCGGCCTGCGTGGCCGCGCTCAGCACGGCGGCGGGGAGGCCCGCCTTGTCGGCGTCGGTGTCGAGCACGAGCGTGAAGGCCTCAGTGTCGGCCAGCACGTTCTGGCGGAACTGGGTGTAGAGCGATGCGAGCGATTCCGTGATCTCGGCGAGGCGTTCCCGGTCTTCGCCCTGAAGCTTGGCCCCGGCCCGGACGAAGCCGGTGTGGGTGCGCTCCAGCACACGGGCCTGCTCGTCAGACAGGTTCAGCATGTCCATGCTGCGGAACAGGGTGTCGACGCGGCGGAACAGGTCCGCATCCAGCGCGATGGCGCTGTTGTGCGCGGCGAGACGCGGGGACATGTCCCGCTGAATGGCTCTAAGTTCGTCGTTGGTGGCGGAACTGGTCAGCGCGCCGAACGTGCTGCCGATGCGGCCGAGGTCCTTGCCCGCGCGCTCCATGGCCTCGATCGTGTTCTCGAAGCTGGCCGGGGCCGGATTGTCCGCGATGGCGTCGAATTCTGCGCGCTCCAGCGCCATGGCGTGGGTGAAGGCGGGCTCGAAATGCTCGGGCCGGATCTGGTCGAAGGGCGGAGCGCCGTAGGCCGCGGTCCAGTCGGAGAAGAGGGGATTGCCGACGATGGCGGCCTGCGTTTCCGCGACGGACGGCATGGGGGCCTGCGCCACGGCGACCGGGGCGAGCAGGGCGAGACCGGCCGTGGCGGACAGAAGCGTGGCGCGGAAAAGGGAGGTCGTTGTCATGGGCGCGGGATCCTTGTGGTCGAAGCTCGTATTAACAATTCGTTACAAGCTAACACGGTGTGGTAAGCATCGAAACTCACGATCTCGACAGATTCCGGCAGAGTTTTGCCTCGCAATGCGACTCGGGCGGTAGGCGCACCCGCTTCAAGCCGCTAGCGTCCGCCCATGCCGTCCCGTGCTCCCTCTCCACCCCGTGCCAAGTCTCCGGCCCGTTCCAAGACTCCGGCAAGAGCGTGGCAGCGCATGCTCTCCGGGCGGCGTCTCGACCTGCTCGACCCCAGCCCGCTGGACATCGAGATCGAGGATATCGCCCGGGGTCTCGCGCGCGTGGCGCGTTGGAACGGCCAGACCTCCGGCGACCATGCGTTCAGCGTGGCCGAGCATAGCGTGGTGGTGCTGGACCTGTTCGAAACGCTCTATCCCGGGGCATCCGCCCACGACCGCATGACCGCCTTGCTGCACGATGCGGCGGAATATGTGGTGGGCGACATGATCAGTCCGTTCAAGGCCGCGCTCGCCCGTGACGATGGGGGGCTAGACTACAAGGCGTTCGAGGCGCGGCTGGACATGGCGGTCAACCGGCGCTTCGGCCTCACCGCCCCGACTCCGCCCCGCCTGAAGAAACGCATCAAGCGCTGCGACGTGATCTGTGCCTGGTTCGAAGCGACCCAGATTGCGGGCTTCACGGAAGAGGAGGCGGACCGCTTCTTCATCCACCCGCCGCACGGGGTGGCGCTCACCATCGATCCCAGCCCGGTGGTCCAGGCGGAAGCGGACTTCCTCGCCCGCTTCCGCGCCCTCGACGGGGAGTTGCGCTGAGCCTTTAGCAGGGGTCGGGGCTGGCCGTGGCGTCCAGCGCGAAGCAGTCGACGAGCTTGGCCGTGTCGTTCGGGAACTCGAACTGGTGGGCGTAGGATTTCACCGTGCCTTCGCCCGAGTCGAGAATGGTGAAAACGGTGAAGTTGTTGGAACTCAGATAGGGCAGGTCTTGCGTCGCGCCTTCGACCATCCGCATGAAATCCACGCTGTTCAGCAGCTCAGAGGGCAAGACGTCCGGGCGGCCCTGCGAGTCGCCGACGCGCGGATAGTCCGCCGGGTCCCAGAAGTCGTTGTCGGCCGTGTCGTTCGTGTCCGGATCGGGGAAGAAGTTCCGGGCCCAGGTCACGCGGTTCGTCGGACCCGCCCCGGGGCCGAAACTGTTCCCGACATTCGACGTTTCCAGATAGTTCATCCGCTCGCTGCCCTCTTCCACGAAGGTGCGCGACCAGACGTGGGAATGGCCGGACACGACGAGGTCCACACCCGCTGACAGAAGCTCGTCCTCGACGCCCAGCCAGAGGTCGTCCTCGCGTTCATAGTCGTAGCGCACGCGCTCGATCGCGCCCCGCTCCGCCGCGTCGACGATGGTCGACCAGGTCGCATCCTCCGCCGGGAAGGTGGTGACGAGGGTCGGCGTGCCGTCGGTGAAGGTGATCGTCGCCTCCGGGTCCGCCATGACAGGAATGACATTGTCGCCATAGCCGTGCATGGACTGGTGGGTGAGAACGACGCGGTAGGGCGCGTTGGTGAAGGCGTCGGACCCCAGCTGTTCGCCCAGCCATTGCCGCTGCGCGGAGCCGGGCGAATAATCCCCGAAGAACATGTCGCCGAAGCCCCATGTGTCGAGATCATTGACTGTCGGGATCGGTTCTCCGAACTTGCCCGGATTGGCATTGTCGGCGGTCAGACCGTTGTTCCAGTTCCGCCAGACGCGCGACACGTTCATCGAGGTCAGCGACACGTTGCCGTAGCGCAGGCTGTAGAAGTTCTCCGGATCCTCACCCGCGACGTCGTTTTCCGGCAGGGTCCACATCTCGTAATAGGTCACGTGGTCAAAGGAGTTGCGGCGGACGAATTCGTCCTGCGTCAGACCCGTGGCTTGGCGCTCGGCTTCAGTCAGCTGATCCCATTTCCAG
>JBARXH010000010.1:0-6719 GCA_049647245.1 Litorimonas sp. | reverse complement strand
GGGCATCGCTGTCGCGCGCCGGAACGAGAAGCCCGTTTACGCCGTGATCGACGACGTCCCTGCACCCCGTGACGTCGGTCGTGACGACAGGCCGTCCTATGGCGAGGGCCTCGATCAGGCTTTTGGGCAAGCCTTCCCGGTAGGACGGCAGGACGACGATGTTCGCCTCCCGGTAGAGACGGGCCATGTCGCTTTGATGGCCTAGCCATTCCAGGTCGCCAGCGTCCACCCAAGCCTCGACCTCCGCCCGGGGGATGCCCGTCACATTCTGGTCATCGAGTTTGCCGGCGAGAAGGAAACGAACGGCGTCCCCGTGCCGATGCCTGAGTGTCCGGGCCGCCTCCGCATATTCGCGGATGCCCTTGTCCCCGATGATCCGGGCGGCCAGGACGAATGTGACCGGCAGATCGTCAGGTTCGGGAGCGTAGGCAAAGGCCTCGAGGTCCACGCCGGATCCCTGGATGATATGCATGCGGTCTTCCGGAAGGGCGATGTGGCGGGACAGGGCGCGTTTGTCGTCCTCGTTCTGGAAAAGCGCGTGGATCCTGTCATACCCGAAGCTGAGCCGGAACAGGCCGATCACGATGAGGTAGGTCGGTGACAATCGTCCTGCCGCCCCGATGAAGATGGACCCAAGACCCGCCACGGCGTTGATGACTCGGGGCACGGCGGCGATCCTGGCCGCGATCGAACCGTAGAGGATGGGCTTTACCGTCACGTGGTGAACCACGTCGGGACCCAACCGCGAATACTGCCGAAGCAGAAACAGCAGCAGCTTCAGCTCGTTGAACGGATTCCTGCCGCCGCGGGTCGAGGGAAGCGGGATGAAACCGAGTCCGTGTGACCGGACCTCGCCGCCGCGGCCCTCCTCTTCCATCGCCATGATGGTCACGCGATATCCTTCGGACAACGCCGCCGTGGCGATCGGCAGTCGATGGGACAGGAAGAACGCTTCCGTGTTGACGACCATGACGAGATGCCGGTCCGACGCTCGGCCTGCCCGTGCGACATCTTCAAGGGATGGGTCCATGGACGTCATGAGGTCTTTGCGGGATTTCGGCGTGGAACCGACCGCATCCACTAGGACAGCAGCATGCGGCGCTTTTCGCGCTCTTCCTTGTCCATGCCCTTCTTGCCGCGCTTGGGCTGCGCTTCGGCATATTTGTAGTCGTACATGTAATAGTCGCTGTAGCGGGCGTTCTTGCGTTCGTACTTGGTCAGCAGAACGCCGATCAGGCGCGATTGGCGGCTCGACAGGCGGCTGAGCGCGTTCCGGACGTGGGATGTGCGCAACGTGCCTGAATCGATGACGTAGAGGGTCCCGTCCACCTTGGCCGCGATGGTCGGCGCGTCGGCCAGTCCCAGAACGGGCGGGGAGTCCACGATGATGTAGTCGAAGGTCTTGCGGGCGTAACTGAGCAGTTCGTCGAACCGGCTGGAGGACAGGATCTCCGACGGGTTTGGCACGATCGGGCCGCTGGGCAGCACGGACAGGCCTTCGGTCTGCGTTTTCAGGATATGGTCGGCGAAGTTCTCGCGCGAGGTCAGCAGACCCGACAGGCCGATGGACTTCTTGGTCTCGTGCCGGAAGGTCGGGCGGCGCATGTCCGCGTCGATCAGAAGGACACGCTGTCCGATGCCGGCAAAGCGCAGGGCCAGACCGGCCGAACTGACGGACTTGCCCTCGCCGCTTCGCGTGCTCGTCACCTGGATGACGCGCGGACCGCCGTCAGGCCCCGAGAATTGGAGGTTGGCGCGTGCGGACGCATACGCTTCCGAGCTTTCCGATTGCGGATCGCCCAGAACGCTGATGAAGTCGTCGACCTGCTTGCCTTCGGGAATGACCCCGATCAGCGCTTGGCCGAGCTTGGCCCCGACATCGTCCACCGTCTCCACCACATCGTTCACCACCTCCAGAATGTAGGCGACCGCGAAGCCGAGCGCTCCGCCCAGCAACAGGGCAACGGCGAGCCACAGCGGACGGTTCGGCTTGGCGGGGACCTGCGGCGGACGGGCTTCGTCCACGATGTTGACGAGCGACGAGCCGAGATCGTCCGACACGCTCACTTCCTTGAGGCGCTGGAGCAGCGCTTCGTACTGGGAGCGTTCGGTCTCCACCTGGCGCTGCAGGATGTTGTAGTCGATGCTCTTTTCGCGCGTGTCCACGACCGCGGCCTTGAGAGCGGCGACGCGGGCGCTCAGGTCCTGCTCCCGCGCCACGGCGCGGTCATAGGCTTCCTTGGTAAGCAGGCGCGCGGACTCGATGATCTGGGTCGAGACGTTCTCGATTTCGCCGTCGATATTGTCGAGACGCGACTTCACTTCCACCACTTCGGGGAAACCTTCGCGGTACAGGGCGAGCTTGTCCTGATACTCGTTGTTGATGTCGATCCGGGCGGATTTCAGGCTGTTCAGGGCCTCGTTCTCCAGGATCTTGGCGGGGAAATTGTTGTTCAGGGCCTGATCGTAGGCGACCTTGGCCTCGACCGTGTCGAGCATGGCCTGGGTCAGCTCCTCATTGAGGCGCTTGAGCGAGGACACGTCGAGCGACCCGGACGCCTCCCGGGCGTTTTCCCCGTCCACGATGATGATGTTGCTCTCCGTCGCATAGTTCACCAGTTCGCGCTCCGCCTGCTCCAGCGATGCGCGCACCGTCTCCAGGCGGTCCTCCAGGAATTCGCGGGCGAAGGTCGTGGAATTGACCTTCTGGGCGAGATTGTTGGAGATGAACGACTCGGTCACCGTATTGGTGATCCGCGCGGCCTCGGCGGGTTCCGGATGCAGGAAGGTGACGCTGATCAGGCGGCTGCGACCGACCGGGCGCACGTCCAGATTGTCGCGGAAGTTCCGGGTCGCGATGCGGAGCTTTTCGGCGCGCGGCAGGGCGTTCCAGCCTTCATTGTCGACCGGGGCCAGATAGGGATCGCGGATCAGGCCCATCGACTCCACCACCTCCTCGCTCAGCGACTGGCTTTTCAGCAGCTCGATCTGGGTGGACAGGAATTCGCGGTCCACGACGATGTCGTCCACGGGGTTGGTGCCGACCACATTGCGCTGCTGCTGCTTGACCTCGAGCAGCGACACCGCCTGGTAGACGGGCGTCATGCGGAAGAGGATGAGGGCCGCCAGCGACGTCACGAGCGTCACGGCAAGGAGCACGACCCACCAGCGGCGGGTCACGATCCCGATCAGATGACGCACATCGATCAGCGAGGCGGGTTCGTCCTGAACCTTGCCGTAGGAGCCGGCCGGGATGGCGGACAGGCCGGCGGGCTCCGCCTTAAGGTCCTTGGCGCTGACTTGCGTACCAGACATCATCTATCCATTCGGGCGGGCGGAACGCTCGCAGGGCGGCGCTGACGGAAAATAGCCCCTGAGTTCAGCCCCTTCTCTAATGCATTCCCGCGATGACACAACCGGTCTCTGTAGCGACCCGTCCGGACTGCACCCACCCAGACACGCGGATGGGCGCAAATCCATCCGCGCGTCCGTCCGATCCGATCCGCGCACGGACGACCCCGCCCTAGAGTGCTCGTCCCCCAAACGAGAGAGCCCCTCATGGACTACACACCCACACACCGACTTCCCCTCATGGCCCCGGCACAGGCGGCCAAGCACATCGTGCACAACGAGGCCCTTCTGCATCTCGACCGCATCGTCCACCTCTCCGTCGAGAGCCGGACGGTGGCGGACCCGCCGGACGCCGACGAAGGGGCGCGCTTCCTGGTCGGGTCGCCCGCCACGAACGCTTGGGCGGGATGGGAGAACCGCATCGCGGTCCGGAGCGGCGGCGCGTGGGAGCGGATCGATCCGCAGCCCGGCTGGCCGATCTGGATCGCGGACGAGGCCCGCGCCGTGATCTGGACCGACAGCGGCGGAACGCCGCTCCGGACGGGCGACGATCCGGAGCAGACACCCGACCAGCTCGGCATCAATACGGGCGCGGACGCGGTGAACCGGCTCAGCGTCAAGACGGACGCCGCCCTGTTCAGCCACGACGACGTCACGCCCGGCACGGGCGGCGTGCAGATCAAGCTCAACAAGAAGGCGACGGGCGACACGGCGTCCCTGCTTTTCCAGACGGGTTACGAAGGCCGCGCGGAGATCGGAACGGCGGGCAACGACGCCCTGTCGGTCAAGGTCACGGACGACGGCGCGAACTGGAAGACGGCGCTGGAAGTGGACGGCGCGTCGGGCGCGGTGTCCCTGCCCCGGACGCCCCAATGGACCGCGCCCATCAACGCCTTTCCCGATGCGGGGCGCTTCGCCGATCTGCCCTTTGCATCGGCCTACACGTCGCAGGGTTTCAAGCGCCCCTCCTATCTGGTGACCCGCAACGGCAGCGTGCTTTCGGACGGGGGGAAGTGCAGCTACAACAGCGCGACCTTCGGAGGCAGCGGCCCGGCCGTGAATGCGGATGTCCAGGCCCTGGTCGAGGCCCTTCACGATACGTCTCTCGTCCAGCGGAACGCGGCCGAGTTCCATGCGCTGCTCTGCCAGGCCGGGAGCCAGCCGACCGACAGCCCCACGGACCATGGCGGGACATCCTACTACCGCTGCTTCACCAACGGCCAGACGCCGCTTCCGGCCCGGTTCACCCTTCGCTTCCACCTGCGGGTCAAGACGGGCAGCGTTCTGATCCGGCAAACGGCGGACTCCGTTTTCTACCGGGACGGTGTGCGGCAGGGCGCCGATCTCGTGATTGCGCCGGCGGATGGGTGGGTGTGCCTGACACGCCATTTCAGCCTCGATCCGCGCACGCAGATCGGATTCAACGGCGAGCTGTTCAACCTCCTGTCGAGCGCAGGCGCGACGTTGCTGATCGCCCTGCCCGTGGCCTCCATCGGCCACGCCCCGACCGAGCCGGGCGGGATGGTCCCGACCGTGAGCGGCTGGGTCTAGCGGGTCTGCTCCAGAAGGCTGGGTCCGGCGAGCGGGCCTAGAACGGCAGGGCGCGCTTGGCCGTGTAGCGGGTGTAGCCGACATTCGCGCCCAGCCGCACGCCCACGCCGGTCCGCACGGGGGCCAGAGTGATGCCGTTGGTGCGCTGGTAGTTCACCGCCATGCCGGCCACCAGGAAGGCCGAGCCGTCCGCGCCGGGGAAGCGGCGGTAGATGTCGTCGATATCCTCCAGCCCGTAGACGAGCGTGAAGACCTTCGACGCTTCCCCGCCGACATCCAGGCCGATGGTCGGACCCTGCCAGTAGAGTTCGCGCGACTGGCCGTCCTTCATCCAGATCGTGCCGCTGCCGAAGCGCGCCCCGATCGTCACCGCGCCGCCGCCTTCCTCTCCCGTGATGTAGCCGACGGGCCGGCCGCGCTCGCGGAACAGGCGTTCGATCGCCGTGGCG
This sequence comes from Litorimonas sp., assembly GCA_049647245.1. Taxonomy (GTDB): domain Bacteria; phylum Pseudomonadota; class Alphaproteobacteria; order Caulobacterales; family Maricaulaceae; genus Litorimonas. Next base: position 1,368 of record JBARXH010000010.1, on the reverse strand, counting down.
GCCGACTCGCTCGTCACGCCCAGATGGGTGGAGATCGCCGCGACCACTTCCGACTGGTTGTAGGTCTGCGCGTCGCTCTGCGCCCGGTCCTGGGCCGTGCGGATATCGTCGGCCGTGGTCGGGTTGTTGGTCGGCGTGGCGCAGGCCGCCAGCAGGGCCGGGGTGAAAAGGCCGAGCGCCATCTTGCGCCAGAAGAGGGTCCGGGTCATGCGGAAGTCTCCGATTGGGTGAAACTCGAGTGTCGCCGGGTACGGTTAATAAAGGACGAAATTGTGGCGGTTGTGACCCCGGCAGGCCCGCTTTTCGACCGCTTCGTCGTGGTCGACTGGAGCGCCGCCAACCGGCCCGTGACGGGCGCGGACAGCATCTGGGTTGCAGACAGCCACGCGGCCTCGATCAATGTGCCGACCCGGGCCGACACGCTCCGTCACATCCATCGTCTCATCGAGGAGTCCGCCCTGCGCGAGGACCGCCTTCTGATCGGCTGGGACTTCGCCTTCGGCTATCCGGCCGGGTTCGCGCAAGCGCTGGGGCTGGAGGGCTGGCGGGGTGTCTGGTCCATGCTCCACGACCGCATAGATGACACCGGCGATAACCGCTCCAACCGGTTCGAGGTCGCCGCCGCACTCAACCGCTCGCTCGGGAGCGGACCCGGCCCCTTCTGGGGCCACAGCCGGGCCGCACCGCCGCCGGGCCTCTCCGCCAAGCGTTACCCGGAAGGCGTGCCCCGGGACTGGCCCCATGCGGGCTTCCAGTATCTGCGCGGGGCGGAACGCCGTCTCGCCGACAGGTCTCACGCCGCGTCCCCGGTTTTCAAGCTGGCCTATACGGGCTGCGTGGGCAGCCAGACCCTGCTCGGCATCGCCCGGCTGGAGGGGCTCCGGCGCGCCTTTCCGGACCGGGTCCGGATCTGGCCGTTCGAGACGGACTTCGCGGCCGACCTGTCCGCGCCCGTCATCCTGGCCGAGATCTACCCCTCCTTCCATGCCGTGCCGAACGGGCCGGAGGTCAAGGACCGCCGCCAGGTCGATGCCGTGTTGCGGGATTTCATGGACTGGAATGCGACCGGGCGGATGGAGGCCAGGTTGGCGGCTCCGGCCCTGCAGGGCGCGGCGCGCAAGCGCGTGCGGGACGAAGAAGGCTGGGTCGTGGGATTGTAGCGGCCCGGTCCTTGCCTTCGGGTGGTCCCCGACCGATAGGCACGGCCATGAATTTGCGCGATCTCGAATATGTGCTGGCGATCGTGGAGCATGGTCATTTCGGCCGCGCCGCGGAAGCCTGCCATGTGTCCCAGCCCACCCTGTCCGGCCAGATCCGCAAGCTGGAGGACGAGCTGGGCGTGACCCTGTTCGAGCGCGGCAGAGGCGG
>JBARXH010000009.1:0-4181 GCA_049647245.1 Litorimonas sp. | reverse complement strand
GAGCCTTGCGGCGCGTCGAGCTGCGGGATTTCCGGTGGTCGGGCTTGGGCGCTTCCGCCTTTTGCGGAACGTCCTGTTTCGGTGCGGATCCGCCGCCCGAGCTGCGGCGACGGCGGAAACCCTGATCGTCCGTGCGGGCCTCGCTCTTGCCGCCGTCCGGTTTCGACGCGCTGTTCTCCCGGGGCTTACGGGTACGTCCGGGCGCGGCGTCGCCGGAACGGGCGCCGGACCGAACTTCAGACCGGGCTTCAGGCCGGGCGTCGGGGCGAGGCTTCTTGCCGCGCGAACGGTCCTTCTTCTTCGACTTGCCGCGTCCCTTGCGTTGGGGCTGTTCGGGCGACAGGTTGACCCGTTCCACCTTGGGCCGCGCCTCGATGGCCTTGATGCGGTCCTTCATGTCGGCGGGCATGGGCTCGACGGGGATGTCCTCGCCCAGCAGCTTGCGGATGTCCTTCAGATAGGGCGCTTCGTCCGGGGCGACGAAGGCGATGGCGCGCCCGGCCGCATCTGCGCGGGCGGTCCGGCCGATGCGGTGGACATATTGCTCCGGCACGTTGGGGATTTCGTAGTTGATGACGTGGGTGATGCCCGGAATGTCGATGCCGCGCGCCGCCACGTCGGTCGCCACGAGAATATCGACCGTGCGGTCCTTGAAGGCGTCCAGCGCGCGCTGGCGCTGGCCCTGGCTCTTGTTTCCGTGGATGGCCACGGCGCGCAGCCCGTTCTGGGCCAGACGGCGGACGACCCGGTCCGCGCCGTGCTTGGTACGGGTGAAGACCAGCGTCCGCTCCACGTCCGGCTGCAGCAGCGTGTCGGCGAGCAGCATGGGTTTTTCGTCCTTCTTGGCGAAAATGACCGACTGCTCCACCTTGTCGGCCGTGCTGTTGGGCGGGCTGACCGTGACCTGGACGGGATCATGCAGGAACTGCTTGGAGAGTTTCTTGATGTTGGGCGGCAGGGTGGCGGAGAACATCAGCGTCTGACGCTCTTCGGGCAGAAGCGGAATGATCTTCTTCAGCGCGTGGATGAAGCCCATGTCCATCATCTGGTCGGCTTCGTCGAGGATGAGGATTTCCACGTCGCGCAGGGTGATCGCCTTGCGGTCCAGCAGGTCGATCAGGCGTCCCGGCGTGGCGACCAGCACGTCGTTGCCGCCGGTGAGCTTCCTGATCTGGTTGTTGATGGACACGCCGCCGACGACCTTGGCCGCCGAAAGGTCCATCATGAACCGCCCGTAGGAGACGATGCTGTCATAGATCTGCCCGACCAGTTCGCGCGTCGGGGCGAGGATCAGAACCCGCGCCCCGCGCTTGGGCGGATCGCCCGCTTCCGTGAAGATCCAGTCGAGGGCCGGTAGGGAGAAGGCGGCCGTCTTGCCCGTGCCCGTCTGGGCGATGCCGAGCAGGTCGCGCCCGTCGAGCAGGTGGGGGATGGCCTGTTGTTGAATGGGGGTCGGCGTGTCGTAGCCGAGCGTGGAAAGAGCGCGCGCGAGCGGCTCGGAGAGCTTGAGCTCTGTGAAAGATGTCATGTTTGTCCGATTGAAAAGAAGACCGGGCCGCAGCTCTTCGTTGGCGCGGCATTCACTAGGGTCGGATGCGCACATGGGCGGTGCGGGCGGGGAAGTCAACGCGTGAGCGCTTATGCATGGCGGGAGGGGGCCATCAGGACGGCGCGCCCACCAAGGCAAGATAGGCCTCATAGCTCCTGTCCGGATCCGGCGGGAAGGTGCGGCCCACGGCATGAAGCGTTGCGATACGGTCCACCCGGAAGGTCCGGAAGCCGTCGCGCAGTTCGCACCATGCCGTCAGCGTCCAGACATTTTGCCAGTGCTCGACCTGCAAGGGTCTGACCTCCCGTTCGCTTTCGGTTCCGTCGAGACTGAGGTAGGCCATCATCATGATGTCCCGCCGTTCCACGGCATCGCGCAGACGGGCGATGTGGCGGAGCGGAGCCGGTTCGGCGTAATGGCTGATCGAGGAGGACAACCTGTTCGAAGACAGCTTTCCTAGCACGGACCGGGCCGGAGTCTCGAGGCTTCCATCCGACAGGCTGCGGACCATGTCCATGCCGAGCCGGAGCACGGAGGCCTCTTCCGGCGTGAGCGACAAAGGCGGCAGGAAGATCGGCTCGCGCAAAAGGTAGCCGACGCCGCGCTCTCCTTCGATCGGGTGCCCGGAAGCGATCAGCGTGTCGAGGTCGCGATATATGGTGCGGGTCGAGACTTCGAGCGCGTCCGCCAGCTCGGATGCGCGGACGAAGCCCCGCTCGCGGAAGATCTGGAGAATTTCGAACAGCCGGTCGGTCCGCTTCATGGCGCTCGGTTAGTCGGAGGCAGAGGCCTCCACAAGGATGGCCGTTTCCGTGTGGTGCATCCGGACGCTCGGCCCGCTGATTTTGGACACGAAGGGGTGGACCGTTTCGTCCTGGCCGATCCGGGCTGCGGCGGCCTTGGCCGAGGCCATGTCGGCCCATTCGATATGGTCTATCCATTGCCCGTCCCCGCTCGCAGACAGGCAGCGGCGGAGAAAACCGGGGCAGCTCTCGATGAATGCCGTGGAGGCGGGAAGGGTGGCGCGGAAATCGGCGTCGCTGACGCCGTCCTCCAATTCGAACAGGACGGTTTCGATGACGGGATTGGACATGGCGGGGCCTCCTTGATGAAATGTCCAGGCCGTCTTAACCCCGCCCAACTGACAGGGCGTGTCAGTTGATTTTAGCGCTCCGTCCCTTCTGCCATTCCCAGTTCCTTCCGGGCCAGCTCCTTCGTCAGCACCCGGCTCATGTCGCCGTCCACATTGGCCAGCACGCGCGGGTCCATGACGCGGCGCCAGAGCGGCGGGACGTAGGCGAGCAGGTACATGGTGCCGTAGCCATAGGGCAGGGTCGGCACGTCCCGGAAGTTGCGCAGATACTGATAGTGGCGCGACGGGTGGGCGTGATGGTCGCTGTGCCGCGCGAGATTGTAGGTCGTGATGTTGGTCATCAGGCTGTTGGAATTCCAGCTGTGTTCCGGCCGGGCGGGCAGGTACTTGCCGTCCGGTCGCTTGTCGCGCAGCAGGCCGTAATGGGCGAGATAGTTCTGGCTCGACAGGGCCGTGACGGACACCACCATCGCAATCAGCAGGTAGGGCAGGACAGCCCATCCGAGCCAGGCGACCACCGCGCCCCAGATGGCGAGCTGAAGAACGACCGTTTGCACGACCTCGTTCTTCAGGGACCATTTCGAGTAGCCCTTGCGGGACGCGCGCTTGCTTTCGATGCGCCAGCTGCGTTCCCACGCGCCGGGAAGCTCGCGCGTCAGGAACGCCCAGTAGCTCTCCCCGTAGCGTGCCGTGGCGTGGTCGCGCGGGGTCGCGACGTCGCTGTGGTGGCCCGCATTGTGCTCGATCCGGAAGTGGCCGAGGAAGGACGGGGCGAGCATGAGCAGCGCCACCCACTTGCTCACCTTGTCCGGCTTGTGGCCGGTCTCGTGGCCGCTATTGATGGCGAAGGCGAGGCCCCAGCCATGCCCAATGGCGAGGCCCAGATAGGCCCACCACGGAAAGCCGAGGCTCACCGCGGCCCACGCTCCGATCAGCCAGGTCAGGTAGATCAGCGGCAGCAGGCCGTGGACCATGTAGCGGTAGAAGAGCGACTGGGTCGCTTCGTCGTCCAGCAGGCCCAGCAGGTCCGTCCTGTCGTCGCCGATCACAGCGTCGAGGATCGGCATGAACACGTAGACGATCGCCGTCGTCAGCCAGACCCAAGCTGGCGCGTCCAGCGCCATGGCGAGACCCAGCCCCAGCAGGGGCAGGCTCGGATAGGTCAGCGATACGAGCCAGAGATGGCGCTTGGCGGACGGCTTGATCTGGGTGCGGCTCTCTTGGGTGGTCGGCGCAGGGGGGCTGGCCGACGTGGCGGTTGTGCTCATGAGGTCTCCTCCTGACCCCGGCTCATGCGCATTGCTGATAATTTTGTCAATAACCTGCCTGCGGGTCCACGACGAGGTCCGGTTGCGCTCCACTCTCCAGAGCGCGGTAGGCTGCCACGAAGGCATCCGCCGTGTCCTCCGGGATCGTCAGGCCCGACACGTGCGGCGTCAGGGTCACGCCCGGCGCGGACCAAAGCGGGTCGTCCTCCGGCAACGGCTCGACCGGCACCACGTCCAGCACGGCATGCCGCAGGCGCCCGTCCGCCAAGGC
>JBARXH010000008.1:0-4362 GCA_049647245.1 Litorimonas sp. | reverse complement strand
GGCTATGCGGCCATCGACAGTTTCCTGCCGCTCTGCCGCGGCCAGCGCGTGGGTCTGTTCGCCGGGTCGGGCGTAGGCAAGACCTCGCTACTGGGCGGGCTGGCCAAGAGCACGGGCAAGGCGGCGGCCGATGGCGGCGACAGCGCGGACGTGACCGTCATCGCCCTGATCGGCGAGCGTGGCCGCGAAGTGCGCGCCTTCGTCGAGGATGTGGTCGGCCCGGACGCCATGAAAACCACCGTCGTATTCGCCGCCACGTCCGACCAGCCGCCCGCCGCGAAGCTGCGCGCCGCACGGCTCGCCATGGCGACGGCGGAAGCCTTCCGCGACCAGGGCCAGCATGTGCTTTTCCTGTTCGACAGCCTAACCCGCTTTGCGCAGGCGCACCGGGAAGTCGCCCTGTCCGTGGGCGAGACCCCGGCCCTGCGCGCCTATCCGCCGTCGACCTTCCCCGCCCTGGCAGGCCTGTGCGAGCGGGCGGGTCCGGGACCGGACGGATCGAAGGGCGACATCACGGCCGTGTTTTCCGTGCTCGTTCAGGGATCGGATATGGAAGAGCCGGTGGCGGACACCGTACGGGGCATTCTGGACGGACACATCATTCTCGACCGCGCCATCGCGGAAGGCGGGCGCTATCCGGCCATCGATGTCGGGCGCAGTGTATCGCGCGCCCTGCCCCATGCGGCGACGGAAGAAGAGAACGCCCTTCTTTCGCGCGGACGCAGCCTGCTGCGCCGCTTTGAAGACGGTCGGTTGATGGTGCAGAGCGGGCTCTACGTGGCGGGCACGGACCCGCTGCTGGACCAGGCCGTGGCCTGCCATCCCAGGATCGACGCCCTTCTGCGGCGCTCGGGCCTGGCCAGTATCGGTGAGAGCTTCGCCGCGCTTGGAGAGGCCGTGGGGTAGAGCCTTCAGGCGTTGGACAGGAGCAGGCCGAACAGGCTTTGCGAGCCGAGCCCGCCGCCTCCGCCTAGCAGGGTCAGCGCACTCGCGCCCGGCGTCAGCGCGTCGGGGCCGTTGGCGAGCTGGGTCTGCAGCAGGAAGTCCCGGATCGTCTTCTCCGCCCCTTCCGGCGTGGCCAGGATGCTGCGCGGATCGTCGCCCAGGCGCTGCTCGGCGCGTTTCTGGAGATAGTCCGCCTGCTTGTCGACATCCAAGTTGGAGAAGCCGTCCGGCAGGATGAAGGCCGTTGTGAAGACTTCCATGAGGGGCGTGTCGCCGATGACCTTGAACCAGAAGGAACGGTCGGAGGCGCTGTTGGCGGCGAGGTCCGCGATCTCGTCCTCGAAGTTCAGCGCCAGGCGCAAGTCCTGCTCCTGCTCGCCGACCGCGGTCTGGAACGCCTTGTCCTGATAGTCCGACACCAGCCGGTCGACCTGGGCGTCGCTGAGGCGGATCAGCCCGTCCGAGTCCGCCTCGAAGATCTCGGCAAGCTCGATGAAGTCGGCATTGTTCAGACGCTGGGCGAAGCCGCGCGGGTCGTCGGGACCGTCCTCGATGATGCGGCGCACGAAAGCGCCCTTGTCCAGTTCGCTTTCCAGTCCGAGGCTCTGCAGGACCGGACCCAGCAATTGGCGGTCGCCCATCAGGTCGTCGAGGGAAAAGGGTTCGGACAGCTTTTCGCGCATGCCGTCCACATTGCGCTGTATGTCAGGCGAGGACTCGAAGGTCTCCTGTTGCCGCTCCTGCGTGGCTTTCAGGAAGGTCCATCCGGTGATGGACCCGCCGATCAGGCTGGGCGGGATGGGCATGGGATCATCCGGCGGCGCGCATCGGCGCGGCCGCCTGCGGCTCTCGGCCATGGCTGGCCGGGGTCGTGCCGAGCAGATCGGCTTCGACCGGAATGAGCGGCTTCAGGCGGCAGAGCGCGGAATAGACCCGCCCGTCGACCCAGGCCTTGTAGGATTTGCCCAGCGTTTCGGCGAGTGTCGTGCCTTCGAAGACGCTCATGAGCGAGCGGTAGTTCTGTTCCACCCGGTCCATGGCTTCGGACCCGGCGGCGTCGCCCGACAGGAGGGTCTGCACGGCGCTGTACAGGCGCGTCACGGGCGTGCGGACCTCGTCCGGGTGGATCACGTCGGACAAGCGCAGGACATTGACGTTCTCGCCTTCCACGCAGATCTGGCCGCGCTTGGGTCCGTTGGAGAGGAGCGCGCCGTTGACGAGAAATTTTTCGTTGGGTTTCAGGCTGATGAGCAGTCCGGCCATGGTCGTTCTTCCTTCAGGCCGCTTGCGTCGCGGTGGCGGTGCCGGGCTGGCCCATCAGGCCCTTGAGCACGGCGGTGTTGATGTCGACCAGCACGTCCGCGCTGCCTTCGCCGCGGTAGAGCGCGAGCGTGTGGTTGCGGACGAAAAGACCGAGACTGATGAGCTGGGCGGCGAGGGCGTCCGCCAGCGTATTGTCCGGCGAGGCGATGTCGGCCGTCAGAATGTCCCAGAGCTTGAGATTCTCCGACAGGGTCCTGGCGGCGTCGGGGGTCAGTTTGAAGTCGGGGCCCGTTAGCGGGCGGAGCTTTGAAATCGCGGTGCGGAAGACCTGGATTTCGATATCGCTGTCCGAGCCCATGTCGCGGCCCGCCGTGCCGTAGGCGGCGTGGGCGCTGAGTGCGTGGGCGGTCATGAGAGCCATAGCGAAATCCTGTGCTACCGGGGCGAGCGGTCCGGCGGTCGGTCGCCGGAGATGTGGGGTCTCCCGGCCCGCGAGGGGCCGGGAGGAAAATCAGGGTCGGCCGGTCTGGATCAGGCTCGATCCATTTGGCCGGGGTCGTCCTATCGGAAGAGCGACAGCAGAGCCTGCGGCGCCTGGTTGGCGATCGACAGGGCCTGGACGCCCAGCTGCTGCTGGACCTGCAGGGCCTGCAGGCGGGCGGAAGCCTCTTCGAGGTTGGCATCGACCAGCGTGGACACGCCGGACTCCAGGCTGTCGGACAGCGAGGAGACGAAGTCGATCTGGCTGTCGATCCGCTTCTCCTTGGAACCGAAGGACGCGGCGGCGTCGATGGCCGTGTCCAGCATCGTGTTGATGGCGGTCAGGGCAGCGGTCGCACCGGCATCGTCCGTGACGTCGATCGTGGTCAGGGCGTTCAGACCGCCGGCGGCGGCCGCATCGACGGCATCGACGGCGTTGGTCGCCGTTGTGGTCGCAGAGCTGATCGAGAAGTCTGCGTTACCCGCGAACTGGACTTCATTGCCATTGGCGATCGTTACGGTCAGACCCGAAATGCTCTCGGCATCGATCGCGGCCTTGATCCCAGTGGCGATCTGGTCGGCCGTCTGGCCAGCCGTTGAGTCGTAAGTCACGGCAGTCGATCCGACCGTGAAGGCGTATGTCGTGTTGCCGGCTTCGGATGTGTCGTCCACGGTGATGGCCGTGGTCGCAGTGATTGCACTGCTGCTGCCGTCGAGGCCGCTCGATGCGAACGTTGCCTTGCCGGTCTGGGTGGCTCCTGCCGTGACCGCAGGGCTGGCCGAAACGGCGCCAGCCGTCGAGAGGTTCACCTTGTTGACTGTGATCTTCGATGCGGAGACGCTGCCATCGCTGCCGCGGTCCAGGGAGGACAGGACGCTGACGGAGCCGGCTTCGTTGAGCAGGTTCTGGCCGTTGAACTGGGCGGAGTTGACGACGGAGCCGATCTGCTTGACGGATTCGGCGATGTCGGCCTGGATCTTGTCGCGGTCGACGTTGCTTTCCTGAGCGGCGATGACGTTGTCGCGGATGCTCTGCAGTTCGGAGACGACCTCTTCGGCGGCCGTGCGGGCCACGCCGACAGTGGCGGAACCGAGGTTCAGCGAGTTGCTGATCTGTTCGAAGCCGGCGACGTCGGTTTCCATGACCGTGGAGATGGACCAGATGGCGGCGTTGTCGGCCGCGCTGTTGATGGACCGGCCGGTCGAGATTTCGGATTGAACCTGACCGAGGTTCTTGTTGATGCCCTTGAGGGTATCGAGTGCGACCATCGCACCCATGTTCGTGTTAATGCTGGACATTGGATTTCACCTAATAAGCGGGACCGGTGTCCCGCAGTTGAACTTGCTCCGCCGCCTGCCCCCCAAAATGACTTTCGAGGCTTGCGGTCGAAGGTGACCAAGTCGTCCTGACGAATGACCGGTCTCCCGGTCGGTGCTCTCCTGAGCGATGTTTCGGGTTTAGCGGAGGGACCCTAACAAGTTGTAAAACGGGTCTTTCCACCTCGTTTACTTTTTATCCGGGGGTTCCCCGGAGACTCAGAGCGTGCGGTTGTAGGGCGAACCGCCCGCCTTCATGCGGATCTGACCGCCCGTGCGGTCATAGGCGCCCACCTCGCCGTCGGCCTGTCGCAGCGCGTCGAGGCGGGCTCCGGCATTGCGCGCCCCGTGCAGGGC
>JBARXH010000007.1:0-5892 GCA_049647245.1 Litorimonas sp. | reverse complement strand
GATCCAGACGAAGTCCTCGCCCCGTGCGACCAGGGCGTTCATCGCCTCCAGATCCCGGGCGCGCATCCGCTCGCCCGCATGGATGTCGTGGAAACTGTCGCCCAGCGCGGCGACGCGCCTGGGCCGGAACGTGTCCACCAGCGCGTGCAGCCGCTCCAGCGTGTCGGCCGTGTCGTAGGCCGGCAGCGGCGCATGGCCGACCGCCTGCAGGTAGCTGCCCTTCTCGAAATGCAGGTCCGCGACCAGCAGCGTTTCGCAGTCCGGCAGGAAGGCCCCCTTGCGGTGGTCGAACACGATGGGGCCGGACGGCGTGGCGAACTCCAGGCGCTCCATCGGCTCAAGACGCGGGCGTGCCTGTGGGTGGACGGGCGACCGGGCGGGCGATTGCGACGCCTGGCGCGTCGGTCTTCCCCCGCTCGTCCACATCCCCCGCATCGACCCTCGCATCGACAAAATCCCTCACCTGGTTCAGCAGGCTGTCGCCGATCCCGTCCATATAGTCCTGGACATGGCTCCGGGACTGGGCGGTTTCCGCGACCATCCTTGCCTGCGCGTCGCCGCGAATCTGTTCGCGGCCGACCTGCATCATGGCGGGAATGGAGAGCGGGCTGGCATGGGGCAAGGTGCGGAACACAGTGTCGTGCTTAACATCCGACAAGAAGCCGCGCAGACGGTCCACGTCCAGCAGGTCGCTCTCCGCCTCGCTGCGCGCGATCCGCAGCAGGATATGGTCGGGTTCGTATTTCAGCAGCACGTCGTAGATCAGGTCGGTGGAAAACGTCACCTGCTTCATGGTGCGCTGCTGGCCGGGCAGGCGCTGCTCGGTCAGGCCCGCAATGGTCGCGATCTTTCGGAAACTCCGCTTGATCATGGGCGAATTGATGATCCAGTCGTCCAGATCGTCCTGCAGGATGTCGTCGTCCAGCAGCCCGTCGAGCGAGTTGACGGGCTCGATCGAGGTGATGGTCAGCGCATAGTCCGTGATGGTGAAGTTAATCGGGGCGAGACCCATCTTCTCCATGCGTTTGGTCAGCAGGAAGCCCAGCGCATTGTTGACCTTGCGGCCCTCGAACGTGTGGACCAGCAAAATGTGGTCGTTGCGGTCGAAGAAGCTCTCCACCAGCAGGCCCGACTTGCCCGGCAGGTCCGAATAGAGCGACTGCAGCATCAGCCAGTGCTCCACCTGGTCGGGCAGGCGGTGCCACTGGGCCGGGTCGCTGACCACGGCGCGCACCCCGTCTGCGAGGTAGGAGGAGAGCGGCATCATCCCGCCCGCATAGGCCGGGATGCGCGGCCGCGCGCGCGGCGCGGGCACGGCCTCCACGGCCATGTCGCGGATGCCTTCGTAGCGCAGCGTTTCTCCGGCGAAAGCGAACGTGTCGCCCCGGTTCAGGTTCATCACGAACCGCTCCTCGATCTCGCCGACCACGCGGCCGCGCTTGCTTTTGGGACTCGGGATGCGCCGCACCTTCAGCTTGGCATATTCGACGATGGTGCCGATGTTCATGCGGTGGCGGCGCGCCTGGGGCTGGCTCGCGATCGTGTAGCCGCGCGAGGTGTGCTTCAGGCGGCGGAACCGCTCATAGGTCTTGAGCGCGTAACCCCCGTCCACGGCGAAATTCAGGATGGCGTCGAAATCGGCTTTTTTCAGGTCGCGGTAGGGCCAGGCGGAGCGGATCTCCGCCAGCGCCTCGCGCTTCTTCAGCGGGCATGCGCAGGCCCGGTTGACCAGATACTGCACCACGACGTCCATCGATCCGGCGGAATAGTCCTCGCCGTCGCGGTGGCCGTCGCGGATCGCCTGGATCGCCACGTCGCATTCCACCACCTCCAGCGGATTGGTCGGGACGAGGATCGCCTTGGAGGCTTCGTCGATGCGGTGGTTGGACCGGCCGATCCTCTGCAGCAGCCGCGACACGCCCTTGGGCGCGCCGACCTGCACGATCACGTCCACATCGCCCCAGTCGATGCCCATCTCCAGCGCCGAGGTGGAGACCACGCCGCGCATCTGCCCCGAGCTGATCAGGCTTTCCGTCTTCTGCCGCCGGTCGCGCGCGAGGCTGCCGTGATAGACGCCGATGGGCAGTCCGTCCTCGTTCACCTCCCAGAGCTGCTGGAACAGCACTTCGGCCTGGGCGCGCGTATTGACGAAGACGATCGAGGTCTTGTGGTCGCGGATGATGCGGTAGATGTCGCGCACGGCGAAGCGCGAGGAGTGCCCGCCCAGCGGGAAGCGCCGCTCCGGCTCGATGATGGTGATCTCGGGCGGCATGTCGCCTTCGACCTCGATACGCGCGGCCGGCGCGCCCGTGGGACCCAGCCAGGCGGCGGCCTTGTCGGGTTCGGCCACCGTCGCGCTCAGGCCGAAGCGCACATGGTCCGGGGCGAGGCTTTTCAGCCGCGCCAGGGCGAGGCTCGTGAAATCGCCGCGTTTCCCGGTCGTGAAGCTGTGCATCTCGTCGATCACCACGCACCGCAACGCGGCGAAATAGTCGGCCGCATTGTCGTAGGACAGCAGCAGCATCAGGCTCTCCGGCGTGGTCAGCAGGATGTCTGGCGGCTTGGCCTGCTGCTTGCGCCGCTGGTAGCTTTTCGTGTCGCCCGTGCGCACGCCGATCTCGATCGGCAGGTCCAGATCGCCCACGGGCCGCATCAGGTTGCGCTCGATGTCGTTGGTCAGGGCGCGCAGCGGACTGATGTAGAGGGTGTGCAGGGCGGGGGCCGCGCCCTGGTCCTTGCCCGCCAGATCGCAGAGCGACGGCAGGAACCCCGCCAGAGTCTTCCCGCCTCCGGTCGGCGCGATCAGCAGCGTGTCGCGCTTCTCGGCGAACTGCTCCACCATGGTCCGCTGGTAGGGCCGGATGGTCCAGTCCTGCTCCCAGAACCAATCCTCGATCAGCGGCGGAATGAGGGCGGCGTCAGGGTCGACCGGGGTGGATGTGTCGAAAGGGGCGGACATTCTGGAAGTGAATACGTCCGAGAGGGCCGAGTCGCTCCGAACGAGCGGGACGCAGGCAGGGCAAAGGGTGCGGCCCCGGCGCGGTTCCGGGGCGGGTGTGTCGAAAAGGGGCCTTCCGCGAGGGGGAGGAACGTTTTCGTGCGCCGCTCCGGTGGACCATCGGGTTCGGCTGGAGTGGACGATGTGTTTGCGGGAGACGGCAGCTGTTCCGGCCCCTCGCGGAAGGGTGTCCATCGACTTGTGTAAGGCAGCCGCGAACAGGATGTGTTTTAGGGCTGAACGGAGCGAAGAGGGTGGAATTGCGGGAGAAAAGCGAAAGAGCAAGGGAAAGCAAGTGGCTGGCCCGGAACGCTTAGGTGCGTTCGCGCGGATGGATCGGGTGCAGCCAGACCAAACGGTGCAGCGGTAGCCGAAGTGTCTTCCCCCGCGCGCCGCGGGGAGAAGACACTATGGCAAGATGCTAATGCCGCGCCACGATCCGTTTGTGCTCACGCCGAGAGGTCCTCTTCGCGCCCCTTCGGGACGCGCCGCCTCCGGCGAGGTTTGCGACGGACGCCGTTGGCGTCCTTAGACCCGCACGCGGGACGCAAACCTAAGGGGCCAGCCTCTAGCCCTCGTGCCCCGGCGCGTAGGCCGCGAGCGTCGCCATCTGCAGGATTTCGCTCGCCGCGGCCCCCAGTGAGCAGATCTGCACCGGTTTTTCCAGACCTGTCAGGAACGGCCCCAGCACGGTCGCGCCGCCGACCGCGTCGAGCAGCTTGGTGGAGATGGACGCCGAGTGGATGGCGGGCATGATCAGGACGTTGGCGGCGTCGGTCAGGCGCGAGAACGGATAGGTGAGCGTGTGCAACGGGTCGAGCGCGACGTCGGCGGCGATGTCGCCCTCGAACTCGAAGTCCACCTGACGCTCGGCGAGGATGGCGGCGGCCTCGCGCACCTTGAGCATGCGTTCGCCGACCGGATTGCCGAAGGTGGAGTAGGACAGCAGCGCCACGCGCGGTTCGAACCCGAAGGTCTGGGCGAAGTGCGCCGTTGTTTCCGCGATGTCGGCCAGGTCTTTCGCCGTGGGCAGCTCCGTGATGTTGGTGTCCGAAATGAACAGGGTCCGGCCCCGGTTCACCACGACCGACACGCCCATGGTGCGCTCGCCCTTGCGGTGGCCCAGCACCATGCGGACGTCGCGCAGCACCACGTCGTAGGAGCGCGTCACGCCGCTGACCATGCCGTCGGCGAGGCCGTGATGCATCAGCAGCGCGGAGAAGACGTTCCGGTCATTGTTGACCAGGCGCTGCGCGTCGCGGCGCAGGAAGCCCCGGCGCTGCAGGCGGCCGTACAGATATTCCGTGAACTCCGCATTGCGGTCGAACAGGCGGGCGTTGAGCACGGACAGGCTCTCGGGCTTCTCGATGCCCAGCAGCTTCATGTTGTCGTAGATCGGCTTTTCCCGGCCGATCAGGATCGCCTTGCCCAGCCCGCGCTGCTGGAAGGCCTGGGCGGCACGGATGACGGCCGGTTCCTCGCCTTCGGCGAAGACGATGGTCTTGGGTTCCTCCACGACGGCGGCCGTGATGCCCTGCAGGATCGCGGCGGTGGGGTCCTGGCGCCGGGCGAGGGAACGCTTGTAGGCGTCCATGTCCTCGATGGGGCGTCGTGCCTCGCCCGTATCCATGGCGGCCTGGGCCACATAAGGCGGGATCTCGCTGATCAGGCGCGGATCGAAGGGCGCGGGGATGATGTAGTCGGGGCCGTATTTGGGACGGTTGCCGTGATAGGCGGCGGCGACCTCTTCCGGCACGTCCTGCCGCGCGAGGTCGGCCAGCGCGTGGGCGCAGGCGAGCTTCATGGCGTCGTTGACGTTGCGCGCGCGCACGTCCAGCGCGCCCCGGAAGATGTAGGGAAAGCCCAGCACGTTGTTGACCTGGTTGGGATAGTCCGACCGGCCCGTGGCGATGATGGCATCGCTGCGCACGCTCTTGATGATCTCGGGCGTCACTTCCGGGTCGGGGTTGGCCATGGCGAAGATGATCGGGTTGGGGGCCATGCTGGCGATCATGTCGGCGTCCACGATGCCCGCGACCGACAGGCCGAGGAAGACATCCGCGCCGACCATGCTCTCGCGCAGGGTGCGCTTGTCCGTGTCGACCGCATGCGGGGCCTTCCACTGGTCCATATATTCGGTCCGGCCCTGGAAGATCACGCCCTTGCTGTCGAGCACCAGGCAGTTGTCGTCGCGCACGCCGAGGCTCTTGATCAGGTTCAGCACGGACAATCCGGCCGCGCCTGCGCCGGAGAGCACGACTTTCATGTCCTCGAACTTGCGGCCCGTCAGCTGGGCAGCGTTGATCAGGCCGGCCGTGGCGATGATGGCCGTGCCGTGCTGGTCGTCGTGGAAGACCGGAATGTCGACCAGGTCGCGCAGCTCCTGCTCGATGATGAAGCATTCGGGGCTGCCAATGTCCTCGAGGTTGATGCCGCCGAAGCTGTTGCCGATGCGTTTGACGCATTCGATGAAGGCCTGAGCGTCCTCTTCTTCCACCTCGATGTCGAAACTGTCGATGTCCGCGAAGCGCTTGAACAGCACGCTCTTGCCTTCCATCACGGGCTTGGACGCGGCCGCGCCGAGATTGCCGAGGCCCAGGATCGCGGTCCCGTTGGAGATGACGGCGACGGTATTGCCCTTCGAGGTGTAGTCGTAGGCGAGGTCCTCGTCCTGCGCGATGGCCTCCACGGGCACGGCGACGCCGGGGCTGTAGGCGAGGCTCAGGTCGCGCTGCGTGGCCATGGGCTTGGTCGGCAGCATGCTGATCTTGCCGGGCGTCGGCTCGGCGTGGAAGCGCAGCGCCTGTTCGTCGGTGATGAAAGGCTTCTTGGGCGGTCTTGGAGTGAGTTTGGGAGGGAGCGTCTTTCCGGTCGGGGGAAGGGGCGGTTGGGCC
>JBARXH010000006.1:0-3738 GCA_049647245.1 Litorimonas sp. | reverse complement strand
GACGCGCGGCGTGCTCGCCGCCCGCGCCGGATGAGACGCGCGCACCGACAAAGCTGCACACAAGCCATCAAAACCCCTTGCGGCCCGCCGCCCGCCCGACTAAAGCCCGCCGCCTAGACGCACCGGTAGCTCAGCTGGATAGAGCACCAGACTACGAATCTGGGGGTCGGGGGTTCGAATCCTCCCCGGTGCGCCATTCCATCTTAATTCTCCTTTGTTTTCAGCGACTTATCGCTGGATTTGGCTAACCGTATGTCCGGGTTAGCCACCGCGTCGATTGATTGCACCTTGGCAAGGGCACTATCCGCAGCACGTTCACGGTCGCGGGTTGCAGTGTATCGCGCGACTTCCTTGGCCGTCTTGTGGCCCGTGATGGACTGGATTTCCGCCGTCGTGCAGCCCGCTTCTGCCAAGCGCACGGCTGCCAGCTTTCGCAGCCCATGAGCCGTGCAGCCGCGCACAACGCCGTCCGGTTGCAGCTCCGGCATGATCCCGGCCCGCTTTACACGTTTGGAAAACCATTGCTGGAATCCCTTCACGCTGAAGGCGTTGCCATAGGCGTTCACGATATAGGTCGGTTGGTCATCCGGCACGTCCGAGATTTCCGCCTCTAGCTCCGGCCAGATCGGAATGGACACGCGGTCGCCCGTCTTGGATTGCGTCCAGCGCAGCCGTCCGTTCCAGTCATTACCCGGTCCCATGGCCACAGCGTCGCCGCCACGGCTGGCCGTGCAGAGTAGCAGCACAAGCGCGCGGCGTTCCATCGTGCCGGTCGGGTAGAAGTCCTTGAATGTCTCGACTTCACTTTCGGTCCAAGCCCGGTGGCCGTCTGTCCGCTTATTATACCCCTTCATCCGAAACGTCGGATCGGTCTCAATCATGCCGACGTCCAGGCCGAACCGCATTAGGGTTTTCAGCCGTTTTAGAAGACTATCGGCCGCGCCAGGCGTCGCCTCCATTTTGCCGAGGATGGACTTAACGTGTTTGCGCTTCATGCCCTTGGCGTTGAGGTGGCCATATTTGTCTGCAAACTTGTCGAAGATGCGCCGATAGACCTTCCGCGTGGTTGGTCGCAGCCCCTTGAAGTCGGGGGACCGATAATAGGTGTTAATCAAGGCTTGAACGGATCCAGGCCGGACGTGCTGCACGGTCGCGTGTTGGATCAGACTATCGCCCGCACGCGCCTTTTCCAGCGCGTCCATAAAGGCCGCGTCGCCCGGCTGCCCTGGAAGGTAGCGGGTCGGCAGTCCTTTCTTGCGGAAGCGCCAGCGTGTCTTGCCGTGGCGGTCCGTGAAGGATGAAACATTATCCAGGCGGATGCTGGCCAACAGCGTTGTCCCAATCGTCGGTTTTGGCAGCCGGGGCCGCAGTGGAAAAGTCGAAGGAAAAACTATCGTTGCCGCGTCGAAACTCGCCGCGCACGACGCCACGTTTTTTGGCAACTTCCAAGATGCTTTCGATGTTCGCTTTGGATAGACGGTCAGCCACTTTCCGCCCCCTCATCTTTCAAGCTCTGTTCGCGTTCCAATTCCCGGATTTTGCGCTGATAGTCCGTCATCGTCAGGCCAGTTGCGATTTCAGCGAGCAGTGATCCCGATATGCGAGACCGAAAGATAATTCCTTTGTTATCGTTCCAAACTGTCCCAGCCTTCGGAAGCGTGATCGCCTCGTAACTATCTGCGCGAAAAATCAGAGTTGCTGGCGGCATGGCGAGCCAGCCATGATCGTTTAAACCTACTTCCGAAATTGGACGGGACATATTCACGTAGAGATTGCTTGCCATGGCTAGGTCAAACCAGCTTTCCTCAAACCGAGAGAGGTGTCTGATCCAATCAGTCAAAAGGCTCCCAAAAGTCGTGTCGCCATCACCATCACCGTCTATGAATTTTTCTGCGTCCCCGCTGCCAAGCTCTAGTTTTGCGTCCCAACGTGTTCGCATGGCCTCGCTGCTGCCCCGGACAGATTGGGAACAGGATAGAGCCAAAACCAGCTTTCCCTTATGTTCCGCCTCCATGTCTGGGATTGAACGGCCGACGGCCTTCGGCAGCTCGCCATGCTCCATGAGGTCACGCGCAATCTGCTTCACTTTTTTCTGCTCGACGCCAGTGCGTCGTGCTGCAAATGGGATGAGTTCAGAAAGGCGCACAATGCGCTCCGGTAGTTAGCGTGTGATTGTCACATCCCATACTTTTTGGGGTTAGTAAAGCTTAGTCTGCGACTTTCACAAGCTAATCCACAGTTAGCTTAGCCGGGTAGCCCGTAAAACCCGCATGGCCCTGTCTTTCGGTCGCTCATGCGAATTTGCGCACAACCTGGTTACGTCCGCGTGGTCGTCGGGCTGCCATGCCATAGGCCAGCACCCGTTTTCCACCTGCTCGACCGTGATGCGACGGGCTTCCTCAAACCCGTATCGTTCAACATATTTCGCCGTCTGAATGTCGATCCACGCTTGCTTATGTTCGTGGGAGAGAAAGGCGAAGTATCGTGCAAAATCCTCGCCAAGCGGATCGACAGATTGACGGGCTTGCGCGACAATCGGAAGCGCCAGCGTCGTAGAAACGCCAGCGGTTCCGATGATGAAGTTACGGCGGTTCGGGGTCATGCGACAGCCCTCCGGGTAGGGGTGGGCATTGCCAGTTCGTTGCCGCCGCGAATTAGCAGGCTGGCGTCCTGTTCAGCAGGATCAAGTTCTCGACCGTCAAAGATGCCTGTAGATGACCAGACAGGACCGCCGGACGCGGCAAGGTCGGGCTCTAGGTCTCCAGTCGCTTCTAGGTCAGGGTCGCCGTCCATCGCGTCCAGAGCGTCGATTAGAAATTGCACAGCAAGCTCGATGACCCTTCGCGGGTTTTCGGCGGACGGATTCGTGCTAGGGGATTCGTTAGTCATTGGTCGCTCCTTAACAGCGGCTAGTGATGAGGTGGGCGGAGCGTTGGCGCGCTCCGTTCCACCGTTATATTCATGCACTAAAATGGGAAACTGTCAAATGAGCCTATCCGACAAGATTCAAGCCGCCGTCGCTACCGGCCTTGACGTGGACCTAAGCCGCCTCGATTTGGGTTTTATAGACTTGCAGGGATGGATTGACGACTTTGAGGCTAGCAGCACCGACGCGATCCTGACGATCAATGCCGACAGCCTTTCGCCGGAACAGATCAAGAAAGTCAGCGAAATGGCGGGGCGTCGCGTTCGCCTTAGCTTCACCCACCACTCCTAGCCACAAGGTCACTTCGCCCAATCGACCAGCCGCAGCGCCGCGCCCATGTCCACGCCCGACTCCTTTGCGGCCGTCATGGTATCGACCAGAGCTTTAGCAGCGCGTGCCCGTCCACCCGTGTCGAAGGCTTGCAAGGGTCGCTCGACATTCAGCGTGACGGTTCCGCCCAGCTTCGCGGTCGCTTCCTCCGCAATCATCCCAGCGATGGGCGATAGCGTCCATTGGGCAAGGTGGCGTTGCGCCTCCCGGATCATGGGGCCAGTCGTGGCCTTGTTGAGGATGCCGGGAAGGATGCCGAACGCCATGGCGATTTGGTCGCGCGCTTGATCCAGTGTCTTGTCCATCAGTGCCTTGGACAGATCGGGCGTTAGGTCGTTCGCTCGCCAGTCTTGCGTGGGGGCCGGTCCACCGGCTGCCGAGACGTTGACGCTTTCCCGCACATTCACCCGCCCGCGAAGGCCCCGGAAGCCGCGTGCCAGCTCCGACAGGTCCGCTTCCGGCGTTTCCGGGAATGGGACGAT
>JBARXH010000005.1:0-3565 GCA_049647245.1 Litorimonas sp. | reverse complement strand
GAGATATCCGACGACCCGGATCGGCAGCGCGCCGCGCTGCGCCAGCGCCCGGTAGGCCGCAACCTCGTCCCGGCTCAGACCGAGATCGTGGACGGAGGTGGCGCCGCTTCGGGCCAGCCGGTCCAGTCCGCGCAGCAGCGTGGCTTGGAGCGGGTCGTCCGCCAGCGCCGGGTCCGGAGCGTCCCGCGCCAGTCCGCGCACATCGGCGTGGCTATCCACCACGCCGGGAATGACGGTCCGTCCCGTCAGGTCCACAAGCCGCGCGCCCGGGTTCCTCACGCGCAGCCAGTCCTCCGGCCCCACCGCGGCGATGCGCCCGTCCCGGACCAGCAGCGCGTTGCGGGCCGTCCCGTTATCGAGCGTAATCAGCGTCGCCCCGACATAGAGGGTCTCGTCGGCGCGGTCCGCCCCCGTGCCACACGCGGTCAGACAGACCGGCAGCACGATGGCCGCAAGGGCGCGGAAAAAAAAGCGGAACCGGATCACGCGCAGGGTCTAGACGCTCGGGCGCGGCGCGGAACCACCCGGTCTCGTGCCTGCGGTCAAGAAAGCGCGAGTCCCAGCCTGCCGCTCAGCCGTTGCGCCGCTGGTCCGGCTCGAACGTCTTGCGCACCTTCAGGCTCTGGATCTGGTTGCGCTCTCGCGTCAGGATCTCGAACCGGTAGCCGTGATAGGCGAAGGTCTGGCCCGCCGTGGGGATGGTCTGGCTCTCGTGGATGACGAGGCCCGCGATCGTCACGGCCTCGTCGTCGGGCAGCTTCCAGTCCATGGCGCGGTTGAGGTCCCGGATCGCCACATTGCCGCGCACCACCGCGCCGCCTTCCTTCAGGCGTGTGACGCCTTCCAGCTCCTCGTCATACTCGTCCTGGATGTCGCCCACGATCTCCTCGAGAATGTCTTCAAGCGTGATGACGCCCATGAGGGAGCCGTATTCGTCCACGACGAGGGCGAAATGCTCCCGCTTGCTCTGGAAGGCGCGGAGCTGCTTCACGACCGAAGTGGTCTCGGGCACGAACCACGGGTCGCGCAGCAGCTTCTTGACGTCGATGCCGGCCACTTCGCCCGTCTTGGTCAGGGCGGCGAGCAGGTCCTTCACGTGGATCACGCCGCGCACATTGTCGCTGTCGTCGCTGTAGACCGGAAGACGTGAATGGCCGGACGCCATCACCTCCTTGAGAAGTTCGTCGTTCGGCGTGTCCAGATCGACCATGGACAGGTTGGAGCGGTGGATCATCACGTCTTCGACCGTCAGTTCGCCGATTTCCAGCACGCCGTAGATCTGGTCGCGCGCGCGCTTGGCCACGCCGCCTTCCTGCAGGTGGAGATCCACCGCGCCCTTGATCTCGTCGGTGGCAGTCCAGGTCGTGCCGTGCGTGTCCACGCCGAAGACGCGCAGCACGCCGTTGACGATGGCCTGCACGACCAGGACGATCGGGGCGAGCAGCTTGACGATCAGATTGATCGGCCGCGCCACGACCAGCGCCCACTTGTCGGGCTGCGAGATGGCGTAGGTCTTGGGCAGAACCTCGGCGAAGACGAGGATCAGCGCCGTCATCACGGCCGTCGCCAGCGCCAGCGCGGTGGCGCTCCCGCCGAACACGTTGGTGAACAGGGTGGTGGTCAGGACCGAGGCGAGGATGTTGACGAGGTTGTTGCCGAGCAGGATCCCGCCCAGCAGCCGCTCGCGCATGTTCATCAGGCGCTGGACCACGGAGGCGCGCTTGTCGCCGTCCTTCTCGGCGGCGTGCATGCGCACGCGCGACGCGGCCGTCAGCGCGGTCTCGGAACTCGAAAAGAAGCTCGAGCAGACCAGCAGGGTCAGGATGATCCCCATCAGGATCAGGTTCTGCGGTTCCAGAAAGGCGCTCATGCCGTGTCCACCGTTTTCAGATAGGTCAGGAGGTCGGCCTCGGACACGCCGCGCGCGATGAAGCTCCGTCCGATGCCGCGGGCCAGGATCAGGGTGATCCGGCCGCCTTCGTTCTTCTTGTCCTGGCGCATGTGGGCCAGCAGCGCGTCCGGATCCGACAGGAGCGCGCTCACGCTCCGACGGGTCGGCATGGACAGCCGCGACAGGTGGCCGTGCACGCGTGCCGCCTCGCCCGGATCGCACAGACCCTGACGCGCGGAAAAGTCGAACGCCATATCTATCCCCGCGCTCACCGCCTCCCCGTGGAGCAGGTCGCCGCCATAGCCCGCCTGCAGCTCCAGCGCGTGGGCGAAGGTGTGGCCGAGGTTCAGCAGGGCGCGCGCCCCGCCTTCGCGTTCATCGCGCGCGACGACCTCTGCCTTGGCCCGGCAGGACACGGAAATGGCCTCGCGCAGCGCGTCCGGCTCCCGCGCCAGGACCCGCTGGCCCAGACCGCCTTTGGGGTCGGCGTCCAGCGTTTCGAAGAAGTCGGGCCGGTCGATCAGACCGTATTTGACGATCTCCGCATAGCCGGCCTTCACCTGCCGCTCCGGCAGGGTGGAGAGCAGGTCCGTGTCGATCAGCACGAGACGCGGCTGGTAGAAGGCTCCGACGAGGTTCTTGCCATAGGCATTGTTGATGGCGGTCTTGCCGCCGACGCTGCTGTCGACCTGCGCCAGCAGCGTCGTCGGGACCTGCACGAAGGGCGCGCCGCGCTTGAAGACGCTGGCGGCGAACCCCGCCAGGTCGCCCACCACGCCCCCGCCGAAAGCCAGGATGGTGTCGGACCGGTCGAAGCCCGCCCGGAACAGGGAATCCAGCACCGCGTCCAGCCCGTCCCAGCTCTTCTGGGCTTCGCCTTCGGGCCGCACGATCATGTGGGTGCGGAAATCCGACAGCGCCTCCGCGATGGCCGCGCCGTGCTTCGCATGGACGGTCTCGTCCGTCACCACGGCGACCCGGTCCGATCCGCCCAGCGCCCGCAACTCGGACCCCAGCGTGCGCAATCCGCCCGCGCCGACCCGTATGTCGTAGCTGCGCTCGTCCAGCGAGACCCGCACCGTTTCGGATGCCGGGTTTTCGAAAATGCCTTCAGCCATCCTGCCGGGCCCTCGCCTTGTCGATGGCGCGCTGGATGCGGTTCACCGTACGCCCGTGCGGCCCCCTGGAGATGGGCACGGTGAGATGGGCGAGCGCATAGACCGGCTCGCGCTCCGCCATCAGCGCGCGCATCTTCGCGCGCGGGTCCGGCACGTGCAGCAGGGGTCGCGTATTCTTGCGCGACACGCGCTCCATGATGGTTTCGAAATCGCCCTTCAGCCAGATGACCAGCGCCCGCTCCAGCAGGATGACGCGGGTCGGCGCGTGGATGAAGGCCCCGCCGCCCGTGGCCAGCACCCGCTTCCGCTCAGTAAGGAGGCGGTCCACGACGCGGCGTTCCCCGTCGCGGAAGGCCGCTTCGCCGTGGTCGCGGAAATACCCCGCCACGGTGCGGCCCGAGGCCCGCTCGATCTCCTCGTCGGAGTCCTGGAAGTCGTAGCCGAGCGTCTTGGCGAGGCGGCGGCCCACCGTGGTCTTGCCCACGCCCATCAGCCCCACCAGCGCGATCGGCCGGTCGGTCAGCCCGCGCTGGAGCCGGGCGGCTCCGCTCGTCCC
>JBARXH010000004.1:0-6311 GCA_049647245.1 Litorimonas sp. | reverse complement strand
CAGCGGCGATGCGCTCGATCTGCGCAGCGGTCCCTACCGGCGCCGCGTCCAGGTCCAGGCCGGACCCTGGGGACGGGTAGCGGCCATGTTCGTGGTCTGCGCCGCCCTCGCCCTGGGGGCGGGTTTGGCGGACTCTCGTGCGACCCAGGCGCAGGCCCGGGCGCTGAGCGATCAGGCGCGACAGAGCTACCAAAGCGTGACGGGACAGCCTGCCCCGGCCGATCTGGCGCGCGCCGTGCGCCGGGCCGGGCCGTCCGATGCCGACCCGACCGCCTTCCTCGCCTTGTCCGATGTCCTGTTTCGGAGCCTGTCGCAGCATCCCGACATAAGGGTGGAGCGCCTGTCCTATGACAGCACGGAAAACGCGCTGCGCCTGCGCTTGCTCTATCCCGGCTTCGACGCTCCCGGTGCGCTGGAACGCACGGCGAACCAGACCGGAGCCGTGTTCGTCACGGGCGGCGTCCGCGAGCAGTCGGGCCGCTATGTCGGTGACGCCTCGCTCCGCCTGGAGGGCACGTCATGAGCGCGCGTCTGCTGAGCTGGTGGTCCGAACGCGAACCGCGCGAACGCCTCCTTCTGGCGGTTCTGGGCGCGCTGGCGGGTCTGTTCGCCCTCGTCTTTTTCTTGGTTCTGCCCGTCATGGACGCCCGGACGGATGCGGAGCGCGCGCTTGACCGCGCCCGGGCCGACCTGGCCGCCGTGTCGCGCCTCGGACCCATAGCGGACGGCGGCGCACGCGCCGCCTTCGACCGCTCCGCCCTGGTCGCTGCGGCCCGGGCGCGCGACATCCGGCTGACGCGGGTTCAGCCCGGCAATGACGGCAGCCTGTCGGTCTGGATCGACGAGGCCCAGACGCGACCGTTCTACGGCTTCCTGGAGGACCTGCTGACCGGCTACGACACGACGCTGGACAGCGTCATCGTGAGTTCGGATGCGAATGGTCGGCTGAGCGCGCAGTTCGTCGTACGGTGAGTAGGGCTGGAGCTGGCTTGAGGGCTAGACCTTTCCCCGCCGGCGCGGGAGTCCGCTACGCGCCGGATGAAACCGGCGCTTCGCGGCGCGACGGCAAATCGGTCCACTGGACCGATCTGCACGTCACGCATATTTCTCGCCCAGATAGACCCGGCGCACATCCTTGTTGGCGCGGATCTCTTCCGGCGTGCCTTCGAACAGCGCTTCACCCTGGAACAGGATGGAGGCGCGGTCGACGATGTCGAGCGTTTCCCTGACCCTGTGATCCGTGATGAGGATGCCGATCCCGCGTTGCTTCAGATAGAGCACAAGCTCCGAAATGTCGGCGATGGCGATGGGGTCGATGCCCGTGAAGGGCTCGTCCAGCAGGATGAAGGACGGCCGCGACGCCAGCGCGCGGGCGATCTCCACGCGGCGGCGCTCCCCGCCGGACAGGGCCAGCGCGGGCGATTTGCGGATGTGTCCGATGTTCAGTTCGTCGAGCAGGGCATCGACATTGTCGTCCCACTTGCTCCTGTCCTTTTCGGTCAGCTGCACGACCGCCTTGATGTTCTCTTCGACGGAAAGACCCCGGAAGATGCTCTGCTCCTGCGGCAGGTAGCCCACGCCGAGACGCGCGCGCTGATACATGGGCAGGCCGGTGATGTCCTGGCCATCCAGCGTGATGGAGCCACGGTCCGCCTCGATCAGGCCCATGATCATGTAGAAGCTGGTGGTCTTGCCCGCGCCGTTGGGGCCCATCAGCGCCACGACCTCGCCGCGCTGTACGGTCAGGGTGATGTCCTTGACCACGACCCGGCCCCGATAGGCCTTGCCGATATTGTTGGCGGCCAGCCCCGTGGCGGGCGGCGCGACCGTGGCGGGGCCGCGTTCCAGCGCGGACTGGTCGGTCGGATGCGGACTGCTGTCCATGGCGTGGGGGTCCAGTGTATCGGTCACGGAAGGAGGATCAGCTTTCCGGGCCGGACGCCGCGTCCGGCGTGTTCTTGATCAGGATGGCGACACGCCCCTGCGTGCCGCAGCGGCGTCCTTGGCAATTGGACACGACGCGGGCGCGCTCCGTGGAGAGTTCGTAGATCAGCCGCGTGCCGCGCACGACGCTGTCTTCCTGCGTCAGGATCACATCGCCCGTGACCACGAACGTGTCGTCGACGGAGGTATAGACCCCCTGGTCGCCGCGGACTTCCTGGTCCGGCGTGATGTAGAAGAAGTTTCCGGTCGCCACCACGCGGTCGATATCGTCCGCGACAGTCCCGACGGACGGGCCTGTGCGGTTTTCCGCCTGGCGGCTGTAGATGACGACCTTGTCGGCGAGAATGCGCACGTCGCCCTGTCGGATGTCCGCCTGGCCGGTCAGGGTGATCACGCCGTTCACGGACTCCGCGTCGTCGGCATAGAGTTCCGTGTCTCCGCCGCCCCGCGCGAACTGCGCCTGGGCCGCCTGAAGACCTCCGGTCGCCAGCACCAGGAGCGCGGCGAGAGTGATTCTGAACCCGTGTGTGGACATGCCGACCTACTCGTTTCTGATGACGATGCGGGTCCGGTCGCCCGTGCCGCACTCCCGGCCCTGGCACTGGCCCGAAAAGCGGATCGTCTCGTTCACTGTGTCATAGACGAGACGGTCGGTCGAGACCGTGTTGCCATCCGGTTGGGCGACCCGCACCCGGCCCGTGACGATCATGGTGGAGGCCGCGCGCTGGTACACGCCGCGGTCGCCGGTCACGTCATTGTCCGTGGACGTATAGCGGAAGTTTCCGTCCGCGATGATTTCCCGGACAGCCCCCAGCCGGATCGACCCGGCATTCGCGGCCGTGGCCGTCGCAGGCGCTTCGTCGCGCAGGATGGTCATTTCGTCCGCATAGAGCGTCGAATCATCCTGCCGGACGACGACCGAGCCCACGAGGTGGGTCGTGCCGTCCTGATAGGTCGCGCGGTCCGCCTCCACCAGGATCGGGCCGTCGCCGTCGAATCCGAAGATGGGAGCGTCCCGCGACGGTGCCCCGGTCGTGGCCTGAGCGTCCGCGGAGGCGGAAACCTGGCCGCGTTCGTCCACGTCGCGGTTGATGGTTCCGGTCATGCCGTCGGTGAAGGAGAAGACCCGGTAATTGTCCGTGATCTCGTAGGCATTGCCCGACACTTCGCCGAAATTGCCCGTGCACACGATGGGGTCGTCTCCGATGATGCGCTTTTCGCGCGGATAGATGCGCGCATGGGTGGTCAGGCAGCTATAGCCGTCATCCGTTTCCAGCACGACGTTTTCGCGCTCCATGTCTTCCAGGCTCATGTCCGAGCGCAGGTCCAGGATCTTGTTGATGTCGTCATAGGTGCCGCGGTCGGCTTCCACGAAACTGCTGGCCGCGCCTTCGGCCCGGACGAATTCCAGCACCGGCTTGACGAGCGAGACTTCCGTTCGGTTTTCCAGTTCGCGCGTCGCCGTCTCCGACCTCAGGTAGAAGGGAAGCGCATCCGATGTGCGCCCACTATACGTCGGTGCGATCATGCGCACCGACGTATCGGGATGGTCCTCGATCACCACCTCGCTGCCCTGCGTGGCGAAGTAGAACACTAGCAGCGCCACCAGCGCCACCGACGCCGCGATCAGCGCGCGCCGGATGAAGACGATGCGCTGCGTGTGCTTGCGGGCCGCTTCCAGCGTCAGCGTGCGCTTGGGCTCCCACAGGCCGAGCGCATCGCTCGCGGCGTGGGACCGTGTCGGCAGGGGCGGTTGATTGGACAGATCGGCCATGTCGCGCGGGTCTATAGGGCGCTCTCGCGCCCTTGGGTAGGGGCAGGCTGCGTCGATGAGGGCTTTGTAAGACAGGCGATTGTCCACAGGCGCGTCCGAGTAATTAGGAATTTTTTCTTTCCCTTGATGTTCCTCTTATGTTCTAACGCGCCGTGCCGTGTCCCTTTCCGGGCTCGAAAGGATGCGGCTGGACGACCAAAGGACGGAAAAAAACACCCGTGCGCAAGCCCGACACGATCGAACATCTCTATCTGGACTTCGACAGTTTCTTCGCCAGTTGCGAGCAGCAACGCAGGCCCGAGCTGCGAGGACGGCCCGTGGGAATCACGCCGACCACGGGCAACAGCGAGATGGGGTTTGGCGGGGTCATCGCGGCCTCCAAGGAGGCCAAGGCGGCCGGCGTGCGCGGGGTCTTCAGCCGCCGGGACGCGCTGAAAGTCTGCCCCGACCTGATCTTCGTGGATCAGGATCCCGGCTATTACCGCAAGATGCACCACCGCGCACAGGCCGCGATCAAGTCCGTCCTGCCGATCCAGAAGGTCATGTCGATCGACGAGATGTCCTGCCGACTGGGTCCGGAGCATATCCGCGACCCGCTGGGCTGCGCGCGGGACATCAAGCAGGCTCTGGCCGAGGGCATCGGGCCGTTCGCCACCGCCTCCATCGGGTTCGCGCCCAACGGGCATCTCGCCAAGATGGCCTGCAAGGAAGACAAGCCGGACGGCGCGACCGTGTGGCGCCCCGAGGATCTGCCGGGGGCGATCCTGCACATTCCGTTGAAGGGCATTCCCGGAATCGGCGACGGCATGTTGAGGCGGCTGGGAGAGGCGAACATCCTCTCCATGGAAGACCTGCTCGCCACCTCTCCCAAACAGCTGCGGCGGATCTGGGGCAATGTGGCGGGCGAACGGTTCTGGCAGGCGATCCAGGGCTACGAGGTGGTCACGCAGAAGTCCGAGCGCTCCATGATCGGCCATGGCCGGGTCCTGCCGTCCAAGTGGCGGGGCCTGGGCGAGCCCTATGGCTGCGCGCGAATGCTCCTGACCAAGGCGGCGCGGCGGCTGCGGCGGGAGGGTTTCGTCGCCAACAGGCTCTATGTCAGCCTGAAGATCCGCGTTCCCGGCCGGGACGAACCCTTCGGCTGGGCGGACGTCACCGACCTGCACGGCGCCAATGACGACCGCACCTGCCTCAAGGGCCTGGACGCCATCTGGACGTCTCTGAAGGGCAAGGTGGGCTCCAGGGCCTCGCGGCTCAACATCGCCCATATCATGGTCAGCTTTTCCGGCCTGGAGCGTGTGTCGGACCGCCAGTTCGACCTCTGGGTCTCCCGCGATCCGGAGCGTCAGCGATGGGAGCGGGTCACCGAGGTGATCGACCGGGTCAACCTTGCCGCCAACCGCTCCATGATCACGGTCGGGCCGTGGACACCTCCGCCGGGCGGCAATGCGGGCGGCAAGATCGCCTTCACCCGCGTGCCGGAAGCGGAAGATTTCTGGAAGGACGAAGAGAAGGACAGGATGCCGTCATGAGCTGGAAGACCACGCTCCAGCTCTCCGACCTCGGCCCTCCGGAGCGCATAGAGATGATCTGCAACGGATGCGGGCACGTCACCAAGATCCATCCGGGCGACCCGCTCATCGAGCGCTACGGCCATCTCTATCTGGACGAACTGGAAGCCCGCGCCCGCTGTCGCCGCTCCGCCCTGAAGGGCAGGTCGGGCGGCTGCAGGGCCTCCATGGAGCTCCTCCTGTGCAGCAGCGGCGAGACCCACGCCTTCCAGGCCGGGATCGCCTGATCGCCCCTAGTCCCGGCGGCGCATGCGGTGGCTGAAGATGTCGACCTCGTCCCAGCCCATCAGGTCGAGGCGGCACCTTGTATTGAGGAAATCGAAACAGCCCTGCGCCACATCCAGCCGTCCTTCGCGGATCAGCCGGGCGGTCAGGATGGTGCGAAGACGGTGCAGGTGCAGCACGTCGGAGGCCGCATATTCCAGCTGCGCGTCGGTCAGTTCGTCGGCTGCCCAGTCGGAGGATTGCTCCTGCTTGGACAGGTCCACGCCGAGGAGTTCCTTGCACAGATCCTTGAGGCCGTGGCGGTCCGTATAGGTCCGCACCAGACCGGAGGCGATCTTGGTGCAGAAGATGCCGTTCGTGTCCACGCTGAGATCGCGCTGCATGATGGCGACGTCGAAGCGCGCGAAGTGGAAGATCTTCACCACCTCCGGGTCGGTGACCAGCGCCTTGAGGTTGGGCGCGTCGTAAGCGTCCCGGTCCATCTGCACGATGTGGGCGTCGCCGTCCCCGGCCGAAAGCTGCACGAGGCAGAGCTTGTCACGCACTAGGCTGAGGCCTTGCGTTTCCGTGTCGATGGCGACGGCGCGCCCGAAATCCAGCCCGTCCGGCAGGTCGTGTTTGTGCAGATGAATGGTCATCCGGGCCGACTAATGGACCGGGCGCGTGACAACAATGCCCGATTTTCGGCGGCAAGGGGTCGCGGCGCATGCTAGGCCCGCCGGGATGGATGCGACGAGCCAGACCCGACCGACAGACCGCCCCGCCCTCGGCGACCGCGCCGTCTACGACGCCTTCCT
>JBARXH010000003.1:0-1971 GCA_049647245.1 Litorimonas sp. | reverse complement strand
CGGTGGAACTACTCCACCGCGACCTTCCACCTCGTCGCCCGCGCGCTGCAATCGCTGCAGCCCGGCACCTGCGTGGAGGACGGCGCGGACCCGGCGACCTGCCGGGCCGACCCGGCCGTGATGCGCGACTGGATGGACACGGCGCTGTTCGGACCACTGGGCATGGACACGGTCTTCGAGTTCGACGCCGCCGGGACCCTGCTGGGCGGGTCGAGCGCCTACATGAGCGCGCGGGACTATGCGCGCTTCGGTCTGCTTCTGCTGCGCGACGGCATGTGGGAGGGCGAGCGGATGCTGCCGCCCGGATGGGTGGACTTCAACCGGACGGCCCCGGCGGACACGGACATGAACATCTACGGTGCGGGCTTCTGGCTGGCGCAGCCGACATCGGACAATCCGGAGCTGACCTTCCTGCCGCCCTATGACAGCTTCCATGCGGGCGGGCGGGAGGGCCAGCTGGTCTGGATCGTGCCCTCGCGCGACCTCGTGATCGTGCGCGCAGGGCTCATGCCCGACTCGCCCGACACATGGGGCGCGCTCTACGATTTCGCCCAGCAGGTCGCGCAGGTCTTCGAAGACTGAGCCACAGTCCTGTGCATGAGCGGCCTGGGTTCGGCCCCGAACTTGCTCTGCGTTATGCGACTCGCGTCTCAGGCGACAGGATCGGACCGTTTGCCGGATTTTCCGCACGTTCAGACCGTGTTAAGCTCGATCCAAGGAGACGGTCGGGCATGGCAAAGCGTTCAAGACAGGCAGGTTGGGTGTTGGCGGCCATCGTCGCGGCATCGTTCGCCCCTCTGGCGTCCCAAGCGTCGACCGGCCAAGCGTCGACCGGAGCGGATGTGTCGCCCACCCTGTTGATCGAGACGGGACCGAGCGACAATCCGGCCTACCGCCGCATGGTCTTCGTGCGCTATCTCGCCGGCGACCAAGTCAGCGTCAGCTACGCCGCCTACAACCGGTCGGAATTCATCCAGGTCGAGGACGCCACGCCCGGATCGCTCGTGTCCGCCTGCGCCAACGGGGCGGCGGCGACGCTGGACGAGATCCTGGCCTACAACGCGGCCGAAACCGAAGCCCGTGAAAACGGGACCGACCCAGTCATCGCGCATTTCTGCATCAAGAACGTCGAGGGCTGGGAAGCGGGCAACCGCGCGGCGTGGCTGGACCCGATCTTCGACGGCATGCCCCACGCGGCCACGCTGAACAATTAGCGCATCCTATCCGAAACCTTTCGGAATTGACATCCGGGAGTCATCTCTTCCTTCTTGTTGACAGATGTAGTCGCTGATACGGCTACACATGTAGTCACAACAAGGGGAGCGGTCCGTTGAAACGCATCGCCCGGTCCGAACTGGACCTCATGAACATTCTCTGGGCCGAACCCGGCCTCCCGGCCAGCAAGGTCCACGCCGCGCTGGCGCCCGAGGACTCCCGGTCGATCCAGACCATCAAGACGCTGCTGTCCCGCCTGACGGAAAAGGGCGCACTGCGGGCGGAGAAAGACGGCCGACGCTTCCTCTACTTCCCCACCCTGACCCGCGATGAACACGCCGCAGGAGCCGCACGGCGGTTCTCGGACCGGCTCTTCGGCGGCCGGGCCGCGCCCATCGTGGCCCATCTCGCCGAAAATGACGGACTCAGCGATGCCGACATCGCCGAGCTGGAAGCCATAATCCGGGAGCTGAAGGCCCGTGACTGATCTGTTGCCATCATTCCCGACGGACGGCGTCGTGATGACGGCCCTGTCCGTCTCCGCCCTGCTGGCGCTCGTCCTTCTCAGCCGCCGTGCGGTGGCGCGCCGGTTCGGCCCCCGCGCGGCCTATGCGCTCTGGGCAATGCCCGTGCTGCGCCTGTTTGCACCGACGCTGGTGCTGCCGGCCGCCTGGACCCAGCCGGTCCGGGTCTTGTTCGCCGCATCCGCCGAGCCTGCGGCCGTTCCGACGCTCGTTACCTTGCCGAGCCGTGCCC
>JBARXH010000002.1:0-8177 GCA_049647245.1 Litorimonas sp. | reverse complement strand
AACAAGAGCATGGCGATCAACTCGATCGCGTTCAGGTCCAGTCCCAAAAACTGAAGGCGTCGATCGCTGTTCTCCGCGCTCGCGCCGAAGACCACATCGAACTCCACGGAGCCGAACACGAAGAATGTCGCCATGACACCAAGGGCGAGGCCGACATCGCCAACGCGGTTCGTCACGAACGCCTTGATGGCCGCGGCATTGGCCGTGGGCTTCTTGTAATAGTAGCCGATCAGCAGATAACTCGCGAGGCCGACCCCTTCCCAGCCGAAAAAGAGCTGGATGAAATTGTCCGCCGTCACCAGCATCAGCATGGCGAAGGTGAACAGGGACAGATAGGCGAAGAAGCGCGGCTTGTAGGGATCCTCCTCCATGTAGCCCCAGCTGTAGAGGTGGACGAGCGCAGACACGCTTGTCACCACGATCAGCATGATTGCGGTCAGCGTGTCGATCTTCAACGCCCAGTCGGCCTGAAGCCCGCCAATGTCCATCCAGCGCAGTAGGGTGATCGTCGTATCGGGGGCATCACCGAAAGCTATGCCGATGAACGCTATCCAGGACAGGATGGCCGACAGGAACAGCAGTCCCGTCGTCAGGATCATGCTGGCCTTTTCAGGCAGGCGCGCACCGCCGAAGCGGGTTCCGGCTAGCCCGGCGATGATCGCCCCGATGAGGGGCGCGAAGACTATGGTCTGGTACAACAAGAGCTCAGCCCTTCATCAGGTCGGCGTCTTCGACCTGGATGTTGCCGCGGTTGCGGAAGTAAACGACGAGAATGGCAAGGCCGACAGCGGCTTCCGCGGCGGCGACCGTCAGAATGAACAGAGAGAATATCTGCCCGTCGATCGGATTGACGCCGGGCATGACCGGCATGTGCGCCGAGAACGCCACGAAGTTGATGTTCACCGCCAGCAGGATCAGCTCTACGCACATCAGGATGACGATGACGTTCTTGCGATTCACGAAAATACCGAACACGCCGATGATGAACAACATCGCCGCAACGATCAGGTAATGGGACAATCCGATGACCATGTCTTCCCTCCCAGCAGCCGCGAGGCGCTAACCGAGTCCCTGCCCTGGTTCGATGTCAACGAGCTCGACGCCCTCTTCGCGGGTCCGCGACATCTGGGCGACGGCGTCCTGACGGCGCACCCCTTCACGATCTCGCAGAGTCAGGACGATGGCACCGATCATGGCGACGAGCAGAACGAAGCCTGCCGCTTCGAACGCACCGGCATATTTGGTG
Organism: Litorimonas sp.; assembly: GCA_049647245.1. GTDB lineage: Bacteria > Pseudomonadota > Alphaproteobacteria > Caulobacterales > Maricaulaceae > Litorimonas. Next base: position 6,931 of record JBARXH010000002.1, on the reverse strand, counting down.
TAGAGGACCGCGCCAAAGGCTTCTAGATTCGTCATGGTCGTGTCGGGCGCGACGAGCGGGCGGCCTCCGTCACTGAAGTAGGCTGCGCCGAGAGCGATCATTTCCAGCAGAAGGATCGCCGCCACGATGGCTCCGATAGGCGCGTAGGAGAGGAAGCCCTTCTTCAGTTCGACGAAGTCCACGTCGAGCATCATGACCACAAACAGGAATAGCACGGCGACCGCACCGACATAGACCATCACCAGCAACAGGGCGAGAAACTCGGCACCCATCAGCACGAACAGTCCAGCCGCGCTAAAGAAGGTCAGGATTAGGAACATAACGGAATGCACGGGATTGCGCGACGCCACCACCATGAAGGCGGCAGCGATAGCAACCGTGGACAGGAAATAGAATGCGATGGCCGCGATCACGTCTGGCTCTCTCTTCTTGCGTCCGCCCATGGCCGCCCAAGCAGGCCGCCCCTTCGCGGAATCGCGCCCCCTTAACGGTAGGGCGCATCCATGGCTAGGTTCTTGGCGATTTCCGTTTCCCACCTGTCCCCATTCTCGAGCAGCTTCTCCTTGTCATAGTAGAGCTCCTCGCGGGTCTCGGTCGCGAATTCGTAATTGGGGCCTTCCACGATGGCATCCACCGGACAGGCTTCCTGACACAAGCCGCAATAGATGCATTTCACCATGTCGATGTCGTAGCGCGTCGTGCGGCGCGACCCGTCGGGCCGCGGCTCTGCCTCGATGATGATGGCCTGCGCCGGGCAGATGGCCTCGCAAAGCTTGCACGCGATGCAGCGCTCTTCCCCGCTGGGATAACGGCGGAGCGCATGTTCGCCCCGGAAGCGCGGGCTCAGCGGGCCTTTCTCGAACGGATAGTTCACCGTCACCTTGGGCCGGAAGAAGTAGCGCATGGCGAGGCCGAAGGCGCTGACAAAGTCCAGCAGCAGGGCGCCGCGGACGAACTGCCGAAAACGGTTGGTAGTGCGGGACATCAGGCGGTGCCTCCCGTGAACACGACGACGCCGGAGACGATCAGCACGGCGATCAGGGCGGTCGGAAGGAACACCTTCCAGCCCAGACGCATCAGCTGGTCGTAACGGTAACGCGGTACGATGGCCTTCACCATGGCGAAGAGGAAGAAGATGAAGGCGGTCTTCAGGAAGAACCAGAACACGCCCGGCAGGAACTGGAATCCAACGTCGATCGGGGCGTGCCATCCACCCAGGAACAGGATCACCATCATGGCGCTGAGCAGCATGATGTTCACATACTCCGCGAAGAAGAACATCAGGAACGGCGTGGAGGAATATTCCACCTGATAGCCCGCCACTAGTTCCGATTCGGCTTCGGGCAGGTCAAAGGGTGGACGGTTGGTTTCCGCCAGTGCGCTGATGAAGAACAGAACCCCCATGTAGAACAGGATCGGCGTCAGGATGTAGTTGGCTAACCCGAATTCGGTGGCAGGGTTCAGTCGGAACATGTTCCAGTTCCAGAAACCACCCGCCTGCGCATCCACGATGGTCGTCAGGTTCATAGAGCCGGTGATAAAGATCACCGTCAGGATGATGAACCCGATGGAGACTTCGTAGGAGACCATCTGAGCCGCGGACCGCAACGCCCCCATGAACGGGTATTTCGAGTTGGACGCCCATCCGCCGATCATGATGCCGTAAACGCCGAGCGAACTGATCGCGAGAACGTAGAGCACGCCGATATTTATGTCCGAGATCACCCATCCCGGTGCAACCGGTATGACGGCCCAGGCCATGAAGGCCATGACGAGAGCGATGACCGGAGCCAAAATGAAGAGGAACTTGTCCGACCCGGCCGGAACCACGATTTCCTTGAAGAAGAACTTCAGGGCGTCCGCGATAGTCTGCAACAGGCCGAACGCGCCGACCACGTTGGGCCCGCGACGCATCTGCACCGCCGCCCATATCTTGCGGTCCGCCAGAACCAGTGCCGCCACGAGCAGCGCCAGCACGATCACGAAGCCGAGCACCTGCAGGAGCTTCAGAGTGAACCAGAGACCCCAGTTCGGCTCCTCGGCCGGAACCAACACGGCAGTCTGGAGCACTGGAAGAACGAGAAGGTCGATCATTCCGCCGCCTCCGGAAGAGTGGCCGTCTCGAGTCCGGCGGAGCATTCCGCCATGACGTTGGACGCGCGGGCGATCGGGTTGGTCATGTAGAAATCCGTGACAGGGCTGCGGAGCGGCGCGTCCGACAAAGCCCCGCCCGAGCCGAGCAAGGAGACGTCGAAGGCCTCGCCGGAGACGGATCCGGGCGCATAGCCGAGCGCGCCGAAGGTCGGATGAGCCTCGATCAGCGCATCGCGCAGCTGCGACTGGCTATCGAACGGTAGAACCCGACCGACATGCGCCGACAAGGCCCGTAGGATCGCCCAGTCGTCCTTGGCCATGCCTTTGGGCGGCACGGCCCGCATACCCATCTGCACGCGGCCTTCCGTGTTCACGTAAAGACCGTCCTTTTCCGTATAGGCACATCCCGGAAGGATGATGTCCGCGACATGCGCCCCGGCATCGCCGTGATGGCCCTGGTAGATGACGAAAGCATCCTTCAGTCGCGACGCATCCAGCTCGTCCGCACCGAGCAGGTAGACGGTATCCACCTCTCCTTTTTCAGCGCCGGAGAGTATCTCTTCCGTCGTCATGCCGCCCTCACCCGGCACGAAACCGAGATCCAGGCCGCCGACGCGGGCCGCCGCCGTGTGAAGAACGTTGAGCGCGTTCCAGCCTTCGCGCACGAACCGCGGCCCGCTCATGAGGTTGCCCAGCGCGGCCATGAGCGCCAGACCGTCCTCGCCGACAAGGGCGCCGGAACCGACGATGATCATCGGATTATCGGCCTTCTTGAAGGCGGAGGCGAAACCTTTGCGAGCCCTGCTGAAGGAGGCGAGGTCCGCTGCGGCTGTGCCGACATGGTCATAGTCGTAGGTCAGGTCCGCCGCCTCGCCGATCATGCCGACCTCGAGCTCGCCCGTGATCCAGCGCTTGCGGATGCGCGCATTGACGATGGGCGCTTCGAGGCGTGGGTTCGTGCCCACCAAGAGGATGGCATCCGCCTCGTCGATTCCCGCGATGGTGCTGTTGAACAGATAGCTTTCGCGCGGCCCGGTTCCGATCAGGCTGCCATCCTGCCGGCAATCCATGGATTGGACTCCCAGAGACCCCATCAGGGTCTTGAGAGCAAACATCGACTCCGCGTCGCAGAGATCGCCTGCGATCGCAGCGATCTTGGACGGATCGCCCTTCAGCCTTTCGGCTGCGAGACCCAGAGCTTCGTCCCACCCGGCTTGCCGCAGCTTGCCACCTTCCCGGATGAAAGGACGATCCAGACGCTGACGCGTCAGCCCATCCCAGACAAAACGCGTCTTATCGCTGATCCACTCTTCGTTGACGTCGTCATTGACGACCGGAAGGATGCGCAGAACGGCATCGCGTCGCGAGTCGACCCGGATGTTGGAGCCGACCGCATCCATCACGTCCACGCTCTCTACCTTGTCCAGCTCCCAGGGGCGTGCATTGAAAGCGTAGGGCTTGGACGTCAGCGCGCCAACCGGGCAGAGGTCGATCACATTGCCGGACAGTTCGGACGTGAGAGATTTCTCCAAGTATGTCGTGATTTCAGCGTCTTCGCCGCGATTGACAAGGCCGATCTCCTGCACCCCTGCGACTTCCGTGATGAAGCGGACGCAGCGTGTGCACTGGATGCAGCGGGTCATGATCGTGTTGACCAGCGGGCCCATATGCTTGTCGTCGACCGCGCGCTTGTTTTCCTCGAACCGGGAAAAGTCGCGGCCATAGGCCATGGCTTGGTCCTGGAGATCGCATTCGCCGCCCTGGTCGCAGATCGGGCAGTCGAGCGGATGGTTGATGAGCAGGAATTCCATCACCCCTTCCCGCGCCTTTTTCACGAGCGGAGAGTTGGTCTTAATGTGCGCGGGCGAGCCATCGCGGTTGGGCCGGAGGTCCTTGACCTGAAGCGCGCAGGACGCCTGCGGCTTGGGCGCGCCTTCCCATTCGACCAGACACATGCGGCAGTTGCCGGCCACGGACAGGCGCTCGTGGTAGCAGAAGCGCGGAATTTCGGCATTGCCGTATTCCTCGCACGCCTGCATCAGCGTGTAGTCCGCCGGCACTTCGTGCTCGACGCCGTCGATCTTGATGGTGCGAAGGTCGGACATCTATTCAGCTGCCTGTACGTAAACGGGGCGTCCCGCGCGGTAGAGATTTATCCGGTCTTCGATCTCGTGACGGAAGTGGCGGATGAGACCCTGGATCGGCCAGGCCGCCGCGTCACCCAGCGCGCAGATGGTATGGCCTTCGACCTGCTTGGACACGTCGAGCAGCATGTCGATTTCGTGCGTTTCCGCCTCGCCGCGCACCATGCGCTCCATGACACGCCACATCCAGCCCGTGCCTTCACGGCAGGGCGTGCACTGTCCGCAGGACTCGTGCTTGTAGAAGTAGGACAGGCGGGCAATCGCTTTCACCACGTCCGTGCTCTGATCCATGACGATCACGGCTGCCGTGCCGAGACCGGACTGATGCTCGCGAAGCGCGTCGAAATCCATCAGCACCGTGTCGCAGATTTCCTTGGGCAGGAGTGGCACGGACGATCCGCCGGGTATGATGGCCTTGAGGTTGTCCCAGCCCCCACGGACACCGCCCGCGTGGGTCTCGATCAGCTCCTTGAGCGGAATGGAAAGCGCTTCCTCCACATTGCACGGCGTATTGACGTGGCCGGAGATGGAGAAGACTTTCGTCCCTTTGTTGTTATCTCGCCCAAAGCTGCTGAACCAGTCCGCGCCCTTGCGCAGGATCGTCGGCACGACGGCGATGGACTCGACATTGTTCACCGTGGTCGGGCAGCCATAGAGGCCCGAATTGGCCGGGAAAGGCGGTTTGAGGCGCGGCTGCCCCTTCTTGCCCTCCAGGCTTTCGATGAGGGCCGTTTCCTCGCCGCAAATATAGGCACCTGCGCCGTGGTGGACGTAGACGTCGAAGTCCCATCCTGACCCACAGGCATTCTTGCCGATCAGACCGGCCTCGTAGGCCTGGTCCACCGCAGCCTGGAGTCGCTTGCGCTCGAACGTGTATTCCCCGCGAAGGTAGATGTAGGCCGCATGGGCCTGCATGGCGAAGCTCGCCACGAGACAGCCTTCGATCAGCAGATGCGGATCGTGCCGCATCATCTCGCGGTCCTTGCACGTGCCGGGCTCGGATTCGTCGGCATTGACGACGAGGTAGTGCGGGCGCTCGCCCACTTCCTTAGGCATGAAGGACCATTTCAGCCCCGTGGGAAAGCCCGCCCCGCCGCGGCCGCGCAAACCGGACGCCTTGACCTGGTCGATAATCCAGTCCTTGCCCTGTGCCAGCATGGCGGCCGTGCCTTCCCAGGCCCCGCGCTGGCGCGCGCCGTCCAGACCCCAATCCTGGAGACCGTAAAGGTTCTTGAAGATCCGGTCTTCGTCCTTGAGGCGCTGCGTCATTGTCCAGCCTCCTTGGCAAGGCGCTTGGCCTGCTTCACCCACTCGTCACGCTTGATGCGGCCAGGGAACCGTTCAAGAACGGCTTCCACGCTCTTGATGTCATTGGCCTTCCACGCGGCGATCTGACGGAAGTAGTAGACGCCCTTGTCGTTCAGGTCCGACTCGAACTTCGGCCCGATCCCCTTGATGCGTTTCAGGTCGTCGGGCTGCCCGTCCGTCGGGCCGTCCGTGTAGAGAACCTCTGGCACGGCGCCGGATGTGCGACGACGCGGCGCCACGGCCGATCCCTTGCTGTCCGGCACGGGTTGGCCGTCTTTCATAACAGGCTCGCGCTCCGTGACAGGCTTGCCGGCATTGTCGGGGATCACAGCCTTGGCCATATCCTTGGCCTTCTCGAGCAGTTCGCCTGCCGGACTACGCTCGTGATCGACACGGGTCGGCGGCGGAGCCTTGGGCTTGTTGCGGCGACCGGCGATGGTCGCGCGAACACCCTTTGGGTCGTCGGCGTGGCGCTTCAAGGTCACTTTCGTGTCCTGGTTCGGCAGCGTGGTCAGCTTGCGGCCCAGCTTGTACAGGTCGGCGGAATTGAGCGTCTTCGGCCCGCCTTCGGGCGCAGAATTGGTCCGACCGTTCTGCGGCCCGCGCTCCGGCTCCTGTCCGGACGCGAAGGCGTCGAGGATCGCTTCCAGCGACTCCGGGGTCAGATCTTCATAATAGGGGTCATCGTCCACATCGGTGGAGACCTGCATCATCGGCGCGTTCGCGCAGGCACCGAGACACTCCACTTCGAGCCAGCTGAACTTCCCGTCAGCACTGATAGTGTTCTGCGGGCCGACACGGCGCGCCAGAACCTCCTTCAGCGCGTCGGAGCCGCGCAACCAGCACGGCGTCGTGCCGCAAAGCTGGATATGAAACTCGCCGACCGGGGCCAGGTTGAACATGGTGTAGAAGGTCGCGACTTCGTAGACGCGGATGTAGGCCATGCCGAGCATGTCGCCGACCTGCCGCAGGATCATCTCCGGCAGCCATCCGCCTGCATCTTTCTGAGCAACCCAAAGCGCCGGGATCAAGGCCGAGCGTTGACGCCCGACCGGATACTTCTTGGTCCAGGCAAGGATCTCGGCTTCCGCTTCGGGCGAAAGCACGGCGTCCGTCGGTTGAATCGGCGCGAGACGGCGTGAGCTCATCGATCGATCTCCCCGAACACGATGTCGAGAGACCCCAGAATGGCGGAGACGTCGGCGAGCATATGACCCTTGTTGAGATAGTCCATGGCCGCAAGATGCGGAAAACCGGGCGCACGGATCTTGCAACGATAAGGCTGGTTTGTCCCGTCGGACACGAGGTAGACCCCGAACTCGCCCTTGGGGCACTCCACGGCAGCGTAGATCTCGCCCTCAGGCACCTTGATGCCTTCCGTGTAG
>JBARXH010000001.1:0-3323 GCA_049647245.1 Litorimonas sp. | reverse complement strand
CCGCCCACCCCTGCAATACCTTCGCGCGGCGGCTGGTCTCCAGCCGCCGTTTCCGTTTGGGCCGACGCCTTGGAGGCTGCCAGTTCGTCCAACTTCAAGCGCAGGCCTTCATCCAGCGCGTCCAGCTTTTCTCCCCGCACATTGGCCTCGACCTGTGCAACCGGCCGTCCCGTATTGGCGGAGAAGTGCATCCACTGGTCGGTCGAATAGGCAGGCCACTCAGGCAGACCCGCTCCGTTAGGGTTTCCCGTCGCCGCGAAGTTCGCCCAATAGTCCGCGATGATCCGCGTCAGTTCCGCGTCGTCTTCGCTCAGTCCCAGCACGGGTTCGTGGCTGTCGAAGACGAAGGGGATTTCGGCCGCATGGAAGGCGCCCACAGTCTGTTTGTCGGACGGGGGAACCCGGCTGAAGAAATAGGTCCAGGCGGGCGCGCCCGCTGCGGCTGCCCGGCGGGCGGCGAACCGGATGTTCACGCCGAATATCTCGTCGCCCATCATCTGGGTGCCGCCTTCCGTGAAGTTCTCGTCCAGCCCGTACAGCTCCACGAGGCGGGCGGCCTGCGTCGGGAAGGGGTCCGAAAGGCGCGTCGTCAGCTCGGCCGCCGTGCCGGGCTCCAGATCCTGGAGCCATACGGTCGGTTGCGGGTCGTCGGGGAAGAACAGCGTGCCTTCGTCGGCATTGTAGCCTGCCAGCACCGGCACGGCATGGACCGCGCCCACATCGAAGGCGATACCGACGTTCTCGGGGAAGACCACGCCGTCGCGCACATGGTGGAAGCCTTCGCTCATCTCTTCCGTCACCACTGCGATGATCTCGGTCGCAGGCACGGCGCGCAAGTCCTCGGCTGTCGGGTCCTCCAGGCCGAGCGCATCGGCGACGCGCCGCCCCGTGGCGTGGCCGGAGGGCCAGCCGACTCCGTCGCCCTCCAACTGTCCCATATGGTAGGTCGAAGCTCCGGATTGCAGGATCGCGCCGTGGAACAGCCCCTCGGACAGTGGCGTGCTCATCAGCTCCGTTACTGACCAGGCCCCGGCGCTTTCGCCGAAGATCGTGACGCGGTCTGGGTCACCGCCATAGGCCGCAATGTTGTCGCGCACCCATTCCAGCGCCGCGACCTGGTCCAGCGTGCCGTAATTGCCCGACACGCCACGTGGGTCGGCGGCGCTGAGCGCCGGGTGCGCCATGTATCCGAACGCGCCCAGCCGGTAGTTGATCGTGACCAGCACGACGCCGCGCTCCGGCAACCCGTCGGCTTGGTAGTAGTCGAAGTCGCTGGAACCGAACTGGTGCCCACCGCCGTGGATCCACACCATGACGGGCGCGCCATCGGCATCCGCCGGCGTGCGCACGTTCAGGAACAAGCAGTCCTCAGAGACAGGCGGCGGGTCCATGGCCGCGACCACGCGCTTGATGGCGAAACTCTTGATCGCGGACAGGCCGTGCCCGTCGATCAGCCGCTCGAAGAAGCCGCCTTCCACGTCGCTGGGCTGCATGCAGCGCGTGCCGAACGCATCGGCAATGCGCGTGTCGGACCAATCCGGCGCGGGAGCGGGTGGCGCCCAGCGCAGATCGCCGACTGGCGCGGCGGCGAAGGGAATCCCCTTGTAGACGTGGATGGTGGAATTGTCGGCTGAAACCACGCCCTGGACGGGGCCCTGGGCGGTTTGCAGCACGGGTGTCGGCTCGGGGGCCCCCCCGGAGCAGGCCGTCAGAGTGAGGGCGAGGGCGGACAGAAAAAACGGGCGGTATTTCATCCGCCCGTCTTGAGGGGTCGACCCCGCCGGGTCAAACGGCGGGGCGGAGGCATCGGATAGGCGTTAGAGGTGCGCCTTGACCGTGTCGTTGAAGTCGCTTTCCTCCATGGTCGGCGCGTCCTTCGTGTTCGCCGATACGGCATAGTCGCCTTCCGCATAGTCGCCCAGTTCCTTGGAGAGCGAGCGCGGCACGGCCGTATTTCCCTCCGCGTGGTCCGCCGTGATATTGTCGGGCAACGCATTGCAGAAGGCTTGCATGTCTTCGGGTTTCGGGGTCTCGGTCACGGGGTCTCCTTTGGCACTGTTTCATCCGGCATCACGTCCGGTCGGAAAAGCCAACGTGGTGGAGGCCGGAGAAGTTGCAGTGCGGATTGGCGCAGTCCCAATTCAGGAGTCGGGGGTTAAACGGATAAATGCGTTCCGCTATCACCTATTCTTCCGACAGGGCCGCGAGGTCGAGCAGGAGCGGCTCGTGACCTGTCGCGCGGGCGAATGTGACGAGGTCTTCCGGGCGCACGCGCGTGCTGGCCGTGTTTCGCATCGGGTGGAACCAGACATGCTCGTGGTCGAACAGGGCGGTGTCGAGCACAAGCCGCACCGCACCGACCGCATCGTTCATGACGGAAAACACCGTGACGGAGCCGGGCCGAACGTCCAGATGCTCGATCAGGGCCTCCTCCCGGCCGAAGGAGAGGCGTTTCGTGCCGATATGCGGATGGAGGCGGTTCAGCCGGATCGGGGTTTCGCCCAGCGCGCTGATCAGGACAAACTGCCCGGCCTTGTCCTTCAGGAACAGGTTCTTGGAATGCCCTCCAGGAAAGCGGGCCTTGACCGAACGGCCGTCCTCGACGGTGAACACGGCTTCGTGCTCCTCCGTCCGGTGCGCGATGCCGAGCCGGTCCAGCAGGGCATGGAGAGCGGCTTCTCTGGGATGTTCCACGGTCATGCGGACGCGCCTATGCGGAAAGCTGCAAATTCTCAAATCTTGATGTTGCCAGCGCCGATCCGCTTTTCTATAGGCCCGGCTTCGACGACTGCGATGCGGGCGTAGCTCAGTGGTAGAGCATCACCTTGCCAAGGTGAGGGTCGTGGGTTCGAATCTCATCGCCCGCTCCAGTCGATCGACAAGCACCCGCCCTCCAGGCGGGTTTTTTGTTGGCCCATCGCGTCCCACTTGCGGCGACAGGGCGTCTTTCGGCGGCGTTGAAGTCTGCCGCCGCACCCCGTAGGGATCACCTATCGTAACGGCCCGCACCCCGGTGCAGGGCAAAAGATGGGATGCCCGCCATGACACCGACCTTCCGAGCCGCGAGCCTTCTCTGCGCCGCCCTGTGCCTGGCGGTTCTTCCCGCCTGCAGCCACGGTCCGGCGTCTTCCGACGCCTCGGATGCAGTCATGTCCGTGGACGCCGTGACAGGACCCGGCGACCGTCAGCCCTCGGGCCGCGATCTCGGCGTGCGCAGCGCCGTCGTGGCACCGAACGCTGCCGCTGCCACCGCCCACCCGCTCGCCACGCAGGTCGCCCTGGACGTCATGAAGCGCGGCGGCACCGCCATGGACGCGGCAATC